>MGZK01000144.1 GCA_001802125.1 Geobacteraceae bacterium GWC2_55_20 | reverse complement strand
CGCAAGTCCGAGTCAGATTCGCTCTTCAACCTGGACTTTGCCACCTTCGAGAAGGACCAGGTCTTTAACCAGGCCGACGCCGAGGGCTTCATCAAGATCAACGCGCTGAGGTTGAAGATCAGGTCGCTGATGCAGGCCAACAGGAAGAAGTAACAACTTTGTAATATGAGGATGATGAAAAAACCGCTGAACCGCAGAAAATGCCGGTTTAGCGGTTTTTTTGTTATTAACGTGATTACACAACGTAACTTTAACCTGAAAAAGGCAATTAACCGCCGAGAAAAACGGATGCACGCCGATAAAACCTGTACTTACATCAAAAAATTAATCACCTTATGGGTTAAACCAGTATTTGGTTCAAGTTTTTGACTTCTCGCTTAGAAGCGCCTACTTCTGGCGGCGTTTATCTGCGTTCATCGGCGGTTAACTGCTTTTTCTGGGTTCAATTGTAACTACAGTTCGCTTACGGACATCGCCCGGTACCGGAATTCACAAGAACTTTTTGTCATTATTAACAATCAGATCGCCATCCGGTAGAAAAGAAAATTACTATGAAAGACTACGACACGCTCCTCCAGTCCATTAGTGCCATTGCCGAACAGATGCAGGGGGTGCAAGCAATTGCCGTGGCCCAATATACGCCGGTGGTTGAAACCATTATCGCTACCCGCAGCCGCGATGTCCGGCAGATCGAACAGACGCTCGATGGTTTGCTTGATTTCTGCGGCCACGAGCAAGCGCTTCTGCTCTATCGCCGTCTCTGCCGCCATTACTTTGATATCGACCCCGCCGCCACGGCAGACTACATCAACGCTTATCGCGAATTGTGGGATTCGGAGCCATATGTGAATGAAGACGATGCGAAAGGGTTGGTTGGGACGGATGGGGAGTGAGGGTGCGTTTTTTGGTCTGATCCGTTGACAGGCAGGCGTTGCCGGAGTAACGTGGGCGATCATTTATGTTATGGGGTTGGTTATGGAGTGGGATCGTGTTAGATAAATGACAGAAGCCGCTTTACCGGTATGGACTGGTGGAGCGGCTTTTTGATTTTCTGGAGAATAGCATCTCACGAGGCAAGCGATGGACACATGATGAGTTGATGCTGTTTCCGCCGGATGAATAGTTTATGCAGATGCACCGGGAAGAGGTGTTTCAACATTCATAATTCATCCTTCATAATTGCTTTGTTCATTGCCGGTGGAGATGTTTGAGGATAATCAGCGGGGTGGGTGATGATGAGGGAAATAATCTCCGGCTTTTTCATACAGATATCGCTGTCAGAACCGCTCAAGTGCCTTGCTAATGACTGGATGGCCCATCAAGAGTTTTACCCCTGGGACACTTCAATAATGAAGATAATCGACAGCCTGATCATCGGAGCAAAGGTCTTGTCAAAGACAGGGGTAGCGGATGACATCTGAATTTATAGACAGTATGAAACTCTCAGAGGTTTTTTCTGCCCTAAAGCCTACTCACGTTTTTGGCACAACCTACACGCTTAGCCTGACATTTTTCGAATCTGTAGTTTGGCCATGTATTGTTGATAAGAGTAAGTTAAAGCGCTGCCTCATCCTTTGCGACCAGTTTGGTTATCGTCAAGCAATGTTTGAGGCTGCTAGTTTACGCCATGCAAGTACGAGTTACATGGTTATGCCGGTGAACTGCAAAGGCAGCTTTCATCCCAAAGTCTGGCTATTATCGGATGGCAGTAAGACAGCGCTGTTGGTGGGAAGCGGGCAGTGCGCCGGGGTCAGGCTTGACTTATTGATATTTGCTCGTGCATTGATCACCTCGACGATCAACTCCTCCTCCGTCACCTACCTGCACAATTTCCGCCCTTGACAATCGCTGCTCACTGATATAATGACTTACAATATAGGTCATATGACCTACATTAAGGTATTACGGATCGAAAAAACATGATCGAGTCAATTGTCGGTTCCATCAACTGTGAACGTGTCCTTACCTTCCTGAATGCCAGAGGAGAGGGGTATGCCCGGGAAATAGCAACCTTCTACAGCAGTTCACTGGCACCGATCCAAAAGCAGCTGGACAAGCTTGAAGCAGGCGGCGTCCTCGCGAGTCGCACAGCCGGACGCACCCGCCTGTACACCTTCAACCCGCGCTATCCTCTGCTGACAGAACTCTCAGCTCTGCTGGAGAAAACAATTTCATTTTACGATGAAGAGATGCAGCAGCAGCTACTGTTGAACCGGCGCCGGCCCCGTCGCAGAGGGAAGCCGCTGTGATCTCACTGTCCGAGCTAACCATTGGTGAACTTGCCGCCTATATAGCCGAGCATCTTCGCAACAAGGGGATTGAAACGGTGCTTGTCGGTGGAGCCTGTATTTCGATCTATTCTGCCAATGAGTACAGCTCGTTCGATCTCGACTTTGTCATCACCGGGTCATCAACCCGCCAGAAGGTGCGTGCCGCACTGACAGAGATCAACTTCACGGAAGAAAACCGCTACTTTATAAATTCGCAGACGCCTTTCTTTGTAGAATTCCCCTCAGGTCCTCTGGCAATAGGCGATGAGCCACCTTCCGAAATCAGCACTCTCCGCTTTTCAACCGGCAATTTGCGGCTGTTATCTCCGACTGATTGTGTGAAGGACAGGCTGGCAGCCTTCTATCACTGGAAAGACCAACAGAGTCTCGAACAGGCGATACTTATTGCCAGAGATCATAATATCAATTTTGAAGAGGTTAGACGATGGTCTGTAAATGAAGGGTTTGCAGAAGTTTTCGAGAAAAATGTGTCAACGCGGCTTCCAGAAAAGCTCGGATAAAGACCGATGACCTCACTCACCACCCCCATCAAACACTTTGCCACCCTCAACCACGCCACCGGCGCAACCTGGGCCGATGCCACCAGGCGCAAGGCTCTGCACAAGCCACACCTGTTGCTGAAGGTGCTGGATCTGGTGCCTCGTGGCGTGATCACCTCAAGGAGTTAATAATGATTTTAAAAAATGCTGATAACAGAGAACGCGACATCGAAGAGCTTGAACGATTGATAAAGATTGCGCCAGCTGATCGAAAATCCAAAGTTGAACAAGAACTGCGCTTCTTACGTGCAGGGATAAAGGGTGAAAACGAGTCTGCGTACCTGATTGATTTTGATTTTAGGGATGCCGAAAAAACCGTAGTGATCCATGACCTTCGGCTTGAAATCAATGGCAGGGTCGCCCAGATTGATCATCTTTTGATTCACCGTACACTGAACTGCTTCGTACTTGAAACCAACAATTTCCATGCCGGAATTCAGATAACCGAAGAAGGCGAGTTTAAACAGTGGAACAGTTTCAAGAAAACCTTCGATGGAATGGCCTCGCCTCTTGCACAAAACGAGCGGCATATTGCCGTACTGAAAGAAGTATTCGAACATCTGGAACTACCAACTCGTGCCGGTATAAAGTTATCACCAACCCTTCATTCATATGTTCTGGTGTCGCCCAATGCCCGCATTGATCGCCCAAAGAAATTTGATACCAGCCACATAATCAAATCGGATGTTCTTCTGAAAACAATACAAAACCAATTTGAAAATAAAGGCGTACTGGATGTTTTTACCAGCCTTGCACGCATTGTTTCACTCGATACCATCATCGATATTGGGCAAAAGCTTATATCGTTACATAAGCCGGCAACTTTTGATTATGCCGCAAAGTTCGGCCTTAAAGGCGCAGAAATCAGCCAGATTGTGCCACCTGCTCCAATAGTAGCTGCCCCACCAGCACCCGCATATTCCCCCGCTGTTCATGAAAGCAAAGATGCTTTGGTATGTCGAAAATGTCACAGCCCAAAAATTGAAGTAATGTATGGGAAGTTTGGCTATTATTTCAAGTGCGGTGAGTGTGATGGCAACACGCCAATAAAAATCGCGTGTGGCACAATTGGCCATAATGAACGGATTCGGAAGGAAGGTAAGAAGTTCTTTCGTGAATGCGCGGATTGCGGGAGCAGCTCTGTATTTTTTGTTAACCCATAAAAGACGATCATATTCGTTCATGGCTGTTTCTGGCATCTGCGGGACGACTTAAAGAAATTGCAAATAGGGAATTTTGAATAGGTAACATTGCAAGGTAGGAAACCATGACCACTCACTCTTCAACGCTGCGCCCTCACGGCGGTTACCGTAAGCTTCGTTCATTTCAGGTAACCGAGATCGTCTACGACGGTACGGTTTCCTTCTGCGACCGTTTTGTCGGCAAAAGGTCGCGAACACATGACCAGATGGTGCAGGCCGCGCGCAGCGGTCGGCAGAACATCGCCGAAGGGAGCAGGGCCTCGGCAACGTCGAGCCAGACGGAATTGCGGCTGGTTAACGTCGCACGTGCCAGTCTTGACGAACTGCTGTTGGACTACGAAGATTTTCTCCGTCAGCGAGGTCTGCCAGCCTGGGGGAAGGATGATCCGCAGGCGCGGGAGGTACGGAGGGTTGGAAGAGAAAATCCGATCGATCAGCCTGATCGGACAGATCATTCGGATGCAAAAGCCTATGCCAGTTGGCTGAACCATGCCGATCCGGCGGTGGTTGCCAATACGCTAATTTGCCTGATTCATCAGGCAAATTACCTGCTCGACCGGCAGATTGCCGGCCTGGAAAAGCAATTCATTCAGGAAGGTGGCTATAGCGAGCGGCTGCACGCTGCCCGGCTGGAGGAGCGCCGAAAACAGGTTCGGCACAATCCGGCGGATCAGTCGGATCGGACAGATAAAATGCTTTGTCAAGTCTGCGGCAAACCAATGGTGGTTCGGGCAGCCCGGCAGGGACCCAATGCAGGGACACAATTCTGGGGGTGTTCGGGATATCCCGAGTGTAAGTATACTCAACCGGTGACGTAGTGGCACCAGGCTTGACTTTATTGACATTTGAAGTAGCCATTCGCTCCCCATTTTAAGCACGGTTTCACACCATGCGTTAATCCCGGACCTCTGACGTAGCTGGACCCAGGGGTCCAACTATGTCCGGAAGCTGACGGACCGGGTGCGGGAAGTTGTACAAGGTGCTGCAAAGGATACGTCTCTGCTTTGATTTTATCCGTTTTTCGCGTATAGTGACCCATCTCGGATTTCCAGACCAGTGATAAGGAAACAAAATACCATGTCCAAAGACAAACTCTGGGGCGGACGCTTTACCCAGCCCACCGATAAGTTCGTAGAAGAATTCACCGCATCGATCGATTTCGACAAACGCCTCTATCATCAGGATATTCGCGGCTCCGTGGCCCATGCCCGCATGCTGGGCAAGCAGGGTATCATCCCGCTGGAGGACGTGGAGAAGATCGTCCACGGCCTGCAGAAGATCCTGGGACAGATCGAGGCCGGCGAATTCGATTTTTCTATCAGCCTGGAAGATATTCACATGAACATCGAATCCCGTCTGTCGGCCGCCATCGGCGAGGCTGGCAAGCGGCTGCACACCGGCCGCTCACGCAATGATCAGGTGGCGTTGGATATCCGCCTTTATCTGCGCGATGAGATCGTGGAAATTACAACCTACCTGGATCTGCTGATCGATGCGCTGCTGACCCAGGCCGAAGACAACCTGGATACGCTGATGCCAGGTTTCACGCACCTGCAGACCGCCCAGCCGATCCTGTTCGCCCACCATCTGATGGCTTATGTGGAGATGTTCAAGCGCGACAAGTCGCGTCTGGAAGACTGTCTCAAACGGGTCAACGTGATGCCGTTGGGAGCCGGTGCTCTGGCCGGGACAACTTTCCCGATCGATCGGGAGTATGTGGCCGAGCAGCTGGATTTCCCGGCGGTTACCCGCAATTCGCTGGACGCGGTTTCTGACCGGGATTTCGCGTTGGAGTTCCTTTCGGACTCTTCGATCCTGATGATGCATCTGTCGCGCTTCTCGGAAGAGCTGATTCTCTGGTCCACCAGCTCCTTCCAGTTCATCGAGCTGTCCGACGGTTTCTGCACCGGTTCCTCGATCATGCCGCAGAAAAAAAACCCGGATGTTCCGGAACTGGTGCGCGGGAAGACCGGCCGGGTCTACGGCAATCTTATGGCGCTGCTGACTACTATGAAATCACTGCCTCTGGCCTACAACAAGGATATGCAGGAGGACAAGGAGCCGCTTTTCGATACGATTGATACCGTCAAGGGCAGTCTGAAGATATTTGCCGACATGATCCGCGAGATGCGTGTCAATACCGCCAGCATGCGTCGTGCGGCCGGTCTCGGCTTTTCTACCGCTACCGATGTGGCCGATTATCTGGTGCGCAAGGGTCTGCCCTTCCGTGACGCCCACGAGGCGGTGGGGAAGTCGGTGGCCTATTGCGTGGAAAACGAAATGGATATTACCGAGCTGTCTCTGGCTGAGTGGCAACTCTTCTCCGGTAAAATAGACACGGATATCTTTGAGTGCATTACGGTGGAAGCCAGTGTAAATGCCCGCAATGTTATTGGCGGGACCGCTCGGGAGCAGGTATGGAACGAAATTCAGAACGTCCGGACCGGTAAGTAGCTTACGATGTACTGCGAATTCTTCGGTTTTTCTGAAAAGCCGTTTACCATTACGCCCAACCCTCTCTTCATGTTTCTCAGCAGCATTCATCGTGAGGCTTTTGCCCGCCTGCTCTACGGTGTAGACAGTCATGCCGGCTTCATAACCCTGACCGGTGAGGTTGGAACCGGCAAGACGACGATGCTGCGTACGCTTCTGACACAGCTCGACCCTGAAAAATACAGAAGCGCCCTGATTTTCAATCCCTGCATGTCGGGCGAACAGCTGCTGGAGAACATCTGCAGGGAATTCGGCATAGTTGCTGCCGAAAAAGATCGCTTCAATTATCTTGAGGCCTTAAATCATTTCCTGCTGGAGCAGAACCTGGCCGGCAGGACCGTGGTGCTTGTGATTGACGAGGCCCAGAATCTTGCTCCGGATGTCCTGGAACAGGTGCGGATGATCTCCAATCTCGAGACGGAGCGCGACAAACTGATCCAGATCATCCTGGCCGGTCAACCCGAGCTCGACGTCGTATTGAACAGGCATGACCTGAGGCAGCTCAAACAGCGCATAACGGTTCGCTGCTCGTTGACTCCGATGAAACTCAGCGATACCCATGATTATATAAATTACCGGCTCAAGGTTTCCGGAAGCAGGATTCCCGGATTATTCTCTCGCAAGTCTGTCAGGCAGATCTACCGGTTTTCCGGCGGAATTCCGCGGCTGATAAATGTAGCTTGCGAACAGGCGCTGGTGATGGCCTGGACGCAGGAGAGCCTGTCGGTAACACCTGAGATATCGTCCCAAGTGTTGTCGGAACTGAGGCCGAAGGTTGAGCATAGTGGGTTCTGGTCCAGGATTACGCATTGGCTGTTTGCCGGAAAGTGATTGGATGAGTTATATTCTGGATGCATTGAAAAAAGTTGAACGCGAGAAACTGAAGAAAGCCGCGCCTGGTGGCATGACCAGCATATCCGGCGATCTTTTTCAGGAACGCATTCGGCAATCTTCCGGCGGAGGCCGCTGGAAAATTGTTGCATGTGTCGTGGCGGCGTCGCTGCTTACTTTTGCGGGAACCTGGCTCATATTCAGGGACAAACCTGAAAAGAGTGTGACTTCCAGCCCGTCCGCCGCACCGGTAATTATACCCGTGGCTCCTGTCCCCGCCACTCCGCCGGTTGCGCCTGCCCCGGTATCTCCAGTGCCACCTGCCGCAAGCCCCATGGTCCCTGCCGCTTCGCCGGTTCCACCAGCGACTGATGATGGAGACAATGAAGGCAGGCCCGTCAGAACCGCAAGAAGACAGTTCAGGCAGCCAGTTCCGGCAGTTGCTCCACAACAGTTGAAGCCCTCTCCCAATACGATACAGCCACCGGCGGATATCAAACTCTCAGGCATCGCCTGGCAGGATGAACGCTCTGCCAGAAGAGCAGTGGTAAACGGCTTTCTTCTCAAGGAAGGCTCTGTCGTCTCGGGGGCCAGAATTACCGAGATCCTGGCGGACAGGGTGCGCTTCGCATTGCCGAATGGAACGTTTGAAATGCGCCTGGATGCGGTTCTGCCTACGGAGGTCAGGAAATGAGGATATGGGGACGGATCGCCATGCTGGGAGGCATGACTCTGGCTATAACAGCTTGCGGCAAAAAAGGTGCTTTGGTCTATCCGGATATGTTGGCGCCGGCGGCTCCTGCAGCGTTTTCCGCCATGCAAAGCGGTTCGGGTGTCAAGATCCAGTTTGTGCTGCCCAGTTCTGACAGGGCCGGGAACAGGTTGAAAAATCTGGCCGGGATGAAAATCAGCAAACGAATCAGTGATGTCTCTTCCGACCAGACCTGCCGTTCGTGTATGGAGGATTATCGTCTGTTTCGCAAGCTATACCTCGATTTGCCGCCGGATGGCGCGGAGCGTTCAGGCAACCGTCTGGCGCTGTTGGATGGCGATGTGAATGAAGGGAAATATTATTCTTACGTTGCAGTGCCGTTCACCAAGGAGGGCGTGGATGGCGCATCGTCTCCCCAGGTGACTGTACAGATCGTTCAGGCCGTGTTGCCGCCGATACTGCATGTCGAGTCGCATCCAACCGAAATCAAGCTTTCTTTTGTCAGCTTGCCACCGTTTGATGGTGTTCTGGTCGGCTATAATCTGTATCGAACATTGCAAAAGAACGGGTTTTCCCACATGCCGGTCAACAAGGCGCCGCTGACCGGAAAAGAGTATGTTGACAGTGGTCTTGCCAGGGAAACCAGCTACCGTTATATGGTCAGAGCCGTGGTCAGGTTGCCTTCGGGAGACTTGGTTGAGAGTATCGTGTCCAATGAGGTCGAGGGGATGCTGAAGGACGACGAATAGTTATCCGGCGGGTTTATTTGTTTTTATATACAAAAAGGGCATCCGGATATGGATGCCCTTTTTGTTGCTGATACTGCGAGAACGCCGGGATTACTTGGCTACGGTTTCAGCCAGTTTCAGAGCGATGTCTTTGTAGGGGTTGGCGAAAAGGATGATCAGACAGACAACCAGTGCGTAGATCGCCAGGGACTCGATCATGGCCAGACCGATCATCATGGTGGTCAGGATCTTGCCGGATGCACCCGGGTTACGTGAAACGCCTTCTACGGCGCTTTTAACTGCCAGACCCTGGCCGATGCCGGTGCCCAAAGTGCCAAGTGCCATACCAATACCTGCTGCCAGAACGCACATCGTGAAAAAACTCATTTTACTACCTCCGTATGGTTTGTCTCCTAAACTGTATAGGAGTAATTAGATTAGTGTGCTTCCTCGAGGGAACCCTGAATATAGATCATTGCCAAAAGCATGAAGACGAAGGCCTGGATGAAGGATACCAGCACACCCATCAGCATCATCGGCAGGGGAACCAGGAACGGAGCCAGTCCGAAGAAGATCATCAGAACCAGTTCGTGGCCGTTCATGTTGCCGAAGAGACGCAGGGTCAGCGATACCGGCCGGCTGAGATGGCCGATCACCTCGATGAAGAACATCACCGGAGCCAACCAGGCAATCGGACCGCAGAAGTGTTTCAGATAGTGCAGGCCGTGATGCTTGATGCCGACAACATGGGTCGAAAGAAAGACAATGATGGCACAGGCGGCGGTTGTGTTGATGTTGGCGGTCGGCGGAAAGAAGCCGGGAATCAGGCCGATCAGGTTTGAGACCAAAACGAAGATTGCCAGGGTGGCGATCAACGGGAAGAACGGCCTTCCGTGCTCTCCCATCGTATCAACGATCATGTTTTCGATGCCGCCGATAATCGCTTCCATGAAGTTCTGCAGACTGCCCGGTATCGACTTGAGCGCGGATGTTGTCAACACTGACAGCACCAGCAGTAAAACGATGATCAGCCAGGTGTATGCAATAGCATCCGCGCTGGCGCCGGTGATGTGCAGTGGAGCAAGGAGATTCCTGAAAAACTCGAGAAACAGTAAAGGGTGAACCATGGATCTAGCCTCCTGCGCGCAGAGCGCTGTAGAGTGAAAGTGCGATTATGTTGATAACTATGATCGAGAGCCCCACCAGAATACCGCTTAGTGAGAACCACCCGGATGTAATAACAAGATAGAGCGCGAAGCCTGTAATACTGATACGGCCCAGATACCTGACCTGCGCATGTGCGAACGGTCGGGCAGGTAAAAGACCCAGGATGCTTTGCAGTGCGTTACGGAGCCAGAAAAAATTTATTATGGCTATGAGGCCGCCCGCCATGATGCCAAGGCCGGTTTTCGTAGAAAAGAAGCCGAGTCCGATAACGGTCAGGGCGAGCAGTAGTAAGGCGCTTCCTTTGATGATGACACTGAAGAGGTTGTCCTCATTGATTGCTGTCATCATTTCTGCGTATCTCCCTGCCGGCGATAAGATAGATGTTCTTGAATCCGGCAGCTATTCCGATAAATAGAAATATATAAAAGAACCAGGGTTTTGTCCCAAACCAGCGGTCAAGCGTGAGTCCGAACCAGACACCGATGCCGATTGCCAGCACCACCGAAATGCCCATGCTGGAAACCATTGCCAAGTTTTGAAAAAGCTCGCGTTTGTTGTTTGTCATCTGTTATTGCAACCCAATTAATGGCACAAAACCGGTATTCAATAACATAGTCTAACCCTTCATGTCAAATGGAAATAGGAGCCATCTACACAATCTGTTTGAAACACCTGGCTGCTGCAGTTATGGTTCTCTCGATATCGGCCTCGGTGTGGGCGGCTGATACAAAAGCGGTTTCGAACTGTGATGGCGCCAGATAGACTCCCTCATCGAGCATGCCCAGGAAGTATTTTGCAAAGGCCTTGGTGTCGCATGCCGCGGCGCTGGTCCAGTCGCGCACTTCGCCTCTGGTGAAAAACGCACAGAACATGCTGCCGACGCGGGTGGAGTAGATCGGGTAACCGGCCTGTTTGGCCGCCTTGGCGATGCCTTCGGCGACAAGCCGGCTCTTCTCCTCCAGCGCCTGGTAGAAGCCGGGCTGCTTGAGGATGTTCAGTGTCGCTATGCCGGCTGACATGGCCAGGGGGTTGCCTGATAGTGTGCCTGCCTGGTAAACACCGCCTGACGGGGAGAGTTTTTCCATGATCTCTCTTTTGCCGCCGAACGCTCCTACTGGCAGTCCACCTCCGATGATCTTGCCCAGGGTGGTCATGTCGGGGGTTACTCCGTACAGTTCCTGCGCCCCACCATATGAAACCCTGAAGCCGGACATGACCTCGTCAAAAATAAGTACAATGCCTTCGTTGGTGCAGATCTCACGCAGACCTTCCAAAAAGCCTTCGCATGGCGGTACCGTGCCCATGTTCCCGGCCACCGGTTCCACGATGATGCAGGCGATCGAATCCTTGTTGTTTGCTACAAGCGTCTTGACCGATTCCAGGGAGTTGTATTCGGCGGTCAATGTGTGTTTTGCAAAATCAGCCGGTACCCCCGGAGAATCGGGTACTCCAAAAGTTGCGGCGCCCGAGCCGGCTTTAACCAGTAACGCATCGGCATGGCCATGGTAGCAGCCGGAGAACTTAAGGATGTTATCACGTCCGGTATAGCCGCGCGCCAGCCGGATCGCGCTCATTGTCGCTTCGGTTCCGGAGCTGACCATTCTCACCATTTCGATTGATGGAACCGCATCTATGACCATTTCCGCCAGAATGATCTCGCGCTCGGTGGGAGCGCCGAAGCTGGCGCCGTCCTGCATAGCCCGATTTACCGCGGCAACAATATCAGGATGGCAGTGTCCGACAATCATCGGTCCCCATGAACCGACATAGTCGATAAAGGCATTGTCGTCCTCGTCATATATTGTGCAGCCCGAGGCTTTTTTTATGAACAGTGGATCTGAACCCACGGACTTGAATGCGCGAACCGGACTGTTGACACCGCCTGGAATCAGGTCTTTTGCCTGTTGAAAAAGCAGGCTGGAGCGTTTGTTGTTCATTTTGAAAACCCCTTTGATGTGGAATTCGTGAAATGGAAGTTGATCAGGATATGAGCTTAGATGGGTAACATACAGCTTGCAGCCATGTCAATATTCGCGGGTGAATATTGTTGAGACATGTTATTTCAAATTTTTTTTGTTTGTGGGCATCCGAAGTGCCGGACAATATGTTTATGGATTGGCGTGTAAATATAAATGTATCCGCAATAATGTTGTTATTAGCGGCGTCATATGGCTGTTCGCGGATAAAGCAACAATAAACTAATGATGAATATACTGTTGTTTGATTTATGAAGCATCAGAAATAATTCAGAATAGCCGGTTCGGCAATCTCCGCAGATTTACGGTTTCAAATAATAAAGTTGTGCAATAACAATATGATGCGATAAAAAAAGCACATAAATACATATAAAAAATATTGTAAAAAAAAAGGAAAAACTGCTTGACAAAGAAACTTAAATGACCTATCTATTGCCCATGTTGTATACAGTATACCGTAAACAGTAAGGGGGGCTTCAATGCTTGGTGCATATCTGCCAATATTACTAATGGTTATGATAGCAGTGATTTTCGGACTTTGTTCACTCATATTTTCATCATTAATCGGTCCGAAAAAGAGCTCGGTCCTCAAGTTGTCTCCGTATGAGTCCGGCTGTGAGCCTGTCGGAACTGCTCGTGAGCGATTTTCGATCAAGTTCTATCTGATCGCCATGCTCTTCATACTGTTCGATATTGAGGCCGTGTTTCTCTACCCATGGTCGATTCTTTACAAGAAGCTGGGTGCTTTTGGATTGGTGGAGATGGGGCTGTTTGTTGTGATTCTTTTCGTCGGTTATATATATGTCTGGAAAAAAGGAGCACTGGAATGGGAGTAGATAATCCGCTGGGCGAAAACATTATCACCACATCGCTTGACAAGCTGGTCAACTGGTCAAGGAAGTCATCAATCTGGCCGATGACCTTTGGTTTGGCATGTTGCGCAATCGAGATGATGGCAACCGGCGCCTCCCACAACGACCTGGACCGCTTTGGAATCATTTTTCGCGCATCTCCTCGTCAGTCAGACTGCATAATCATAGCGGGCACGGTTACCAAGAAAATGTTGCCGGTAATCAAGACTGTCTATGAGCAGATGCCTGAGCCCAAATGGGTTGTTGCGATGGGAGCATGTGCCTGTTCGGGTGGTATTTTTGATACATATAGTGTCGTACAGGGGATAGATGAAGCTTTGCCGGTTGATGTTTATATTCCCGGATGCCCACCGCGACCGGAAGCGCTGCTCTTTGGTCTCCTCAAGCTGCAAGATAAGATCTGGAACGACAAGAACTCGTTTGGGTCTGCCATCGGGCTTGGAACCAGGATCGATGGGGCTACCGCCTAAATTGTCGTAGCGATCGCAATAGTACTCAAATCCCAGAATAAAGGGTTGGAACTCATGGCAGAAAATAATCGAGCAGTACTCAAGTTGAAGGAAAAATTCGCCGCATCGATTATAGATGTGGTTGAATTCAGGGGTGAGGTGACGGTTACCGTCAAAAAGGACAGCATTATCGATGTCCTTATGTTTCTAAAGCAATCACTTCAGTATAACCTGCTTACCGACCTTACTGCGGTTGATTATTTGGGGAAGAAGGAAGATCGCTTTATGATGGTGTATCAGCTCTACTCAATTCCCAACAAGGATTGTGTGCGTATTAAAACGCCGGTTAGTGAGGCTGATTGCAGAATCCCGACCGCAACTCAAGTGTGGCGAACAGCCAACTGGCTGGAGCGTGAAACCTACGATCTTTTCGGAATTACATTCGATCAGCATCCTGACCTCAGACGCATACTGATGACGGAAGACTGGGTGGGGCACCCGCTTCGCAAAGACTATCCGTTGCAGGGACCTGACCGTGAACCCTATAAAGGGCGCTTGTCATAGTTATACTACATCGTTCTGTAATTCGATCATAGAAGAGGCGATACATGGCAACTACTGAAACAATGACATTAAACATGGGACCTCAGCATCCCAGTACCCATGGGGTTCTGCGGCTCGTTCTCGAACTTGATGGCGAGGTGATCGTCAAGGTTACACCGCATATCGGTTACCTGCATCGAGGTATTGAAAAGCTGTCAGAACACCGGACCTACCATCAGATCCTGCCGCTGACCGATCGTCTCGATTATCTGGCGCCCATGAGCAATAACCTTGGATATATCCTGGCGGTCGAGAAGCTGATGGATGTCCAGGTTCCCGAGCGTGCGGAAACAATCAGGATTATAATGGCCGAACTGACCCGCCTTCAGTCGCATCTGGTCTGGATTGCATGCCATGCTCTTGATATCGGCGCAATGACGGTATTTATCTATGCTTTCCGTGAGCGTGAGACGGTCATGGAAATCTACGAACTTATTTCAGGCGCTCGTATGACATCGAACTTCTTCCGTGTCGGTGGTCTGTCGCAGGACGTTCCTGATGAATTCGTGAAAAAAGTCAGTGACTTTATCGACGTTATGCCTGGTTATCTTGATCAGTACGAAGGATTGCTTACCACCAACCCGATCTGGTTGAAACGTACTGTCGGTAACGGTTTTATATCTGCTGAGGACGCAATTGATCTGGGATTGACCGGTCCGGCACTGCGCGGATCTGGAGTTGATTGGGATCTTCGTCGTGATAATCCATATGGCGGTTATGAAAAATATCAGTTCAAAGTGCCTGTCGGCGAGAAATGCGATACGTTTGATCGCTATAAGGTCCGTCTGGTAGAGATGCGCGAAGCCTGCAAGATTATTCGTCAGGGTCTTGACAAGCTCAAGCCTGGTCCCGTCCTGGCTGATTATCCCCAGGTCTGCTACCCTCCCAAGGAGAATGTTTACAACAGCATCGAGGGTCTGATCCATCACTTCAAGATTGCCTCTGAAGGATTCCCTGCACCCGAGGGTGAAGTATATCAGGGCGTCGAAGCGCCCAAAGGTGAACTTGGTTTCTATATCGTCAGCGATGGTGGCAACAAACCGCAACGTTTTAGAATTCGTCCGCCTTCATTCGTTAACCTGCAGTCTATTGAAAAGATGTCTTTGGGTACGATGATAGCTGACTTGGTTGCCGTTATTGGTACGTTGGACATCGTCTTGGGTGAAATTGACAGATAACTCCGCACGATTCAAAGGAGATGGCGCGCATGAGTGACGCAGTAGCGCAGCAGGCTGCAGAGCAGGAACCGGTAATTGATCTTTCAATTGCAGATGCAATTATCGACAAATATATAGACATGTCAGGGAATCTGATGCCTGTATTACAGGCAGCCCAGGACGAATATGGATACATCCCGCGTTGCGTGGCGGATCATATCGCCGAACGCTTGAATGTTTACCCAAGCCAGATCTACGGCGTTCTTACATTCTACGCCCAGTTTCATCTCAAGCCGCGCGGTAGATTTATCATTCGCGTGTGTGTCGGAACCGCATGTCATGTTCAGGGTGCTCCTCGCATCGTTGAAACCTTTTTCGACAAGATCGGTATTGGTCACGCCGAAACGACCCCGGATCTCCGTTTCACTTTTGAAAAGGTTGCCTGTCTGGGGGCCTGCGGAATGGCGCCTTTGGCAATGGTTAATGATTCAACCTATGGCGGCATGACGGTGCAGAAGGTCGATGACATTATTGCCGACTATAGCAAGAGACCACTGAAATAGCACGTAGCTCGAAACTATCCAGCAGGGGACAATTCAGTCATGAGCGAAAACGCAGGTATTAAAATTCTGATCTGCCAGGGTACCGGCGGGGTTTCGATGGGCGCTAAAGAAGTAGAGGCGGCCTTCGTAAAACACCTAGCCGAAAAAGGCCTTAGCGCCGTAGTCGGCAAGCGTTGTGATGTTATCAAGACCGGTTGCCGCGGCCTTTGCGCCAACGATGTTCTGGTTGACATCATAACACCCGAGCAGGGGCGTATTACCTACGACTTTGTCAAGCCGGAAGAGGTCGAAAAGATCATAGAAGAACATATCGTCAACCAGACGGTAATGGAAAAGAGAAAAGCCAAGCCCTATTATAATCAGTTTGTCGATGCCCAGATGCGCGTTGTTATGACCGGTTGCGGTCAGATAGACCCGGATAGCATCGATGCATACATAGAAGAAGATGGTTTCAAGGCTATTGAAAAATGTATCAAGAGCATGAAGCCGGAAGAGGTCATCGAGGAAGTCAAGAAGTCTGGTCTACGTGGTCGTGGGGGTGGTGGTTTCCCTACCGGTATGAAGTGGTCTTTCTGCAAGGCATCTCCCGGTAATCACAAGTACCTGATCTGTAACGCTGACGAGGGTGATCCGGGTGCATTCATGGACCGCTCCCTGCTTGAAGGTGACCCGTACTGCATTATTGAAGGCATGATGGTGGCCGCATATGCCATCGGTTGCGACTTCGGATATGTATATGTACGTGCAGAGTACCCACTGGCTGTTCAGCGTCTGCAGCACGCCATTGATATCTGCTATGAGAAGGGCTATCTGGGCAAAAACATACAGGGCTGGGGTTTTGATTTCGATATGCGTATCAAGATGGGTGCCGGCGCCTTTGTTTGCGGCGAGGAAACCGCACTGATGGCCTCCATCGAGGGACATCGCGGCATGAGCCGTCCGCGCCCTCCGTTTCCGGCAGTACGTGGCCTTTGGGGTTATCCGACCAATATCAATAACGTTGAAACTTTTGGTAACGTTCGCCACATCATAAACAAAGGCGGCGACTGGTACGCGTCTCTTGGTACCGAGACAACCAAGGGAACCAAAATTTTTGCGGTTACCGGTAAGGTAAAGCATACAGGTTTGGTGGAAGTTCCGGCCGGTATGAAAATCCGTGAAGTTATCTACGATGTTTGCGGCGGTATTGCCAATAATCGAAAATTCAAAGCTGTTCAGGCCGGCGGTCCTTCTGGTGGCTGTATCCCCGCCGACATTCTTGATACACCGGTTGACTATGACTCGCTAATCAAGGCTGGCGCAATGATGGGTTCAGGTGGTCTGGTTGTAATGGACGAAACTACCTGCATGGTCGATGTGTCCCGCTTCTTTCTGAACTTTACAAGAGATGAGTCATGCGGCAAATGTGTCCCCTGCCGTATCGGTCTGAAAGTCATGCTTGATATCCTTGAGCGCATCACCGAAGGTCGAGGTGAGGCGACAGATATAGCAACGCTGCAGGATCTGGGCATAGCGATTAAAAAAGCATCGTTGTGCGGACTCGGTCAGACGGCTCCCAACCCGATTCTCTCAACCATAAATTATTTCCGTGCTGAGTATGAGGCCCATATCAACGATAAACGTTGCCCATCCAACTGCTGCAAGGAACTGTTATTGTGGCAGGTTGTTGAGGATAAATGTGTCAAGTGCGGCGCCTGCAAAAAGGCCTGTCCGGTAGATGCTATTGTCTGGGAGAAGGGTCAACTTGCATTCCTTGACAAGGAAAAATGCACAAAATGTAAATCCTGTTACGATGCCTGCCGGTTCATGGCACTTGAATAGAATCTTCACGCACTTGGTCAAACTCACTGGACAGAGGTCGAGATGGTAAATCTTACAATAGACGATAAGCAGGTCACAGCACCAAAAACCGCGACTATTTATGAAGCGGCCAAATTGAACGGGGTTAACATACCGATCCTGTGCCATGACAAAAAGCTCAAACCGTTCGGAGCTTGCCGCATGTGTCTGGTTGAAGTTGAGCAGATGAAGGGTCGTCAGATTCCTGCCTGCACTACACCGGTAACAGAAGGCATGATTATTCGCACATCGACCCCTGATATTGTCAAGGCTCGTAAAATGGTTCTGGAATTGCTCCTTCTGAACCATCCGCTTGACTGCCCGGTTTGTGATAAAGCCGGTGACTGCGACTTGCAGAATCTGACTTACGAATACAAGGTTGATTCCAACCGATTCACTGATGAAAAGTTCCATCACCAGATAGATTATAACAATCCTTTGATAGAACGTGACATGAACAGGTGCGTTCTGTGTGGCAAGTGTGCGCGCATATGTGATGAGATTGTTGGATTCGGTGCGCTTACATTTATCAATCGAGGCATTGAAACAAAAATCGGTTGTGAATTTGAAGAAGGGCTTAACTGTGAGTTCTGCGGTTCCTGCATCTCGGTCTGTCCTGTCGGTTCCTTGCTGGCAAGGCCATTCAAGTTCAAGGCCCGCTTCTGGTCCCTTACCAAGCAGAAATCCGTGTGCGGATATTGTGGAACAGGATGCAATCTGACACTCGGAGTCAAGGATAACAAGGTTCTGACTACTTTATATGACGAGAACCAGGGCTTCCATAATGGTCAGTTATGTGTGCGAGGACGTTTTGGATATCAGTTCATCAACAGTGATAAGAGACTGACTTCCCCGCTTATCCGCACCAACGGCAGATTGACGGAATGTACCTGGGAAGAAGCCCTCACGGCCGTTGCTTCGCGACTCGGTGGTGGTAATTCCGTGGCTGCTCTGGCTACACCACGCCTCACAAATGAAGAACTGTTCCTGTTTAAAAAGTTGATGCTGGACAATGTCGGTTCCAGTAATTTTGACCACTCCGCCGGTTATGCCCATGCAGCGCTTACGGAAGGTTTTACCCGCAGTTTTGGCGCTAGTGCGTCGCCGGCAAGCATCCTTGATGTTCAAAAAACCGACCTGCTGCTTGTTGTCAAGACTGATTCATATGAAACCCACCCTGTGATCGGATTTGAGATCAATATGGGTGTTAAAAACAAAGGCATAAAGCTGAATATAATTTCAGACAAGCGCGGAAAGCTGTCAAAACTGCCTGGCGCTAACACTCTCGTACATTCTCCGGGCAGTGAAGTCGCCGTGTTGAATGCAATAGCAAAGTCGATACTGGATCAAAAACTGTCAGATGGATCCGCAGCATCTATACCGGGATACGCGGAACTTGAAAAATCACTGGCTGCATTCACACCTGAAGCGGTAGCTGCAACAAGTGGTATTAGTGCGGACAGCATTCAGAAGATTGCCAAGGATTATGCTTCTGTTGAAAAAGCATTGATAATCTTCCCGGTTGGCCAATCATATCCCGGGCACAATCAGGAAATGGCCAGCGCGGTTGCTAACCTTGCGATTCTCACCGGAAAGATCGGCAAAGAGGGCTGTGGTGTTCTGTGCATGTCCGAAAAGAGCAACAGCCAGGGCGCAGTCGATATGGGTTTCTATGCCCAGAATGGCGGCATGAACGGCCTGCAGATACTGGATGCCTGTAAGAACGGTACTGTCAAAACATTATTCATAGCCGGTGAAAATCCGGTTGTATCTTATCCAAATGGCGCCAACGTAAAAGCTGCACTGGATGCGGTTGATTTTCTGGTGGTAACCGAACTGTTTATGACTGATACCGCCGCCATGGCAGATGTAGTACTCCCCGCCTGCTCGTTTGCGGAAAAAGAGGGTACCTTTACCAGCACGGATCGCCGTGTACAGTATGTAAAACCAGCTATACGCAAGAATGTCAAATGTAAGACGGACTTTGAAATTATTGCCGCTCTGATAGCCAAACTAGGTGGCCAGGCACCTTCCGCTCCTGCTTCGGTATTTGCTGAAATAGCAGCAAGCACATCAGGTTATGCCGGCATGAGTTATGTTAGCCTCCAAAGTGAAGGCGCATTTGCACCTGTAAATGTAACACCGAAACTGGTCGCTTCTAAAGCAGCCCAGACAGTATCAGCCGAATCCGGGAAGCTTGTTATGGTAACCGGCAGTGCATTGTATCACAGCGGCACGCTTTCACAGTTTGGCGAAGGACCGATGCATGTATGTCCCGAAGTTTATGTGGAGATGTCGCGCAACGATGCTGCTCGATTTAAAATTTCGGAAAAAGACATTGTCACTGTCTCCACAGCAACAGGCAGCATCAAGTTAAAGGCCAAAGTTACTCCGAGAATGCCGGAAGGTGTCGTTTTTATACCTTATCACTTCAGTGAAGCTCCGGTTAATGCGATCTGGAACGGTTCAGCTGTGACAGTGGTGTCGATAGCCAAGTAGGGTACAATCATTTAACGTACGGTTAATTATACTTGTAAGGAAAGAGGGACAGATGGGAATCGAGATATTAGGACTACCGATGATGTACTACATCGTAATGGTTGTCAAGGTTCTGGTGGCGTTTGTCTTTGTGCTGCTGACCGTGGCCTACGCCACTTACGCCGAGCGCAAGATTATCGGTCATATGCAGGTTCGCCTTGGACCCATGCGTACCGGATGGCACGGACTTTTACAACCGATTGCTGATGGAGTCAAGCTCTTTTTCAAAGAGGAGATCGTTCCTTCTCAGGCCAGTGCGTTCGCTTTCCTGGTTGCACCTTTGATAGCGCTTGTACCTGCCTTCATCACATTTGCCGTAATCCCGTTTGGCGGGACGATCGAACTGTTTGGCTACAAGATACCGCTGCAGGTAGCTGCATATTACGATACGACAGCCGGTCAGGTTTTTGATGTAAACGTTGGTGTACTATATATACTGGCAATGTCATCCCTGGGCGTGTATGGCATAGTTCTGGCCGGATGGGCTTCCAACAGCAAATACTCCCTGATGGGTGGTCTTAGAGCCTCGGCTCAGATGATCTCTTATGAACTTTCCGCAGGACTGTCAATCATCGCGGTGTTCATGCTGTCGGGTACACTGTCACTTACCAAAATTGTGGAATTGCAGTCAGGTTTTGGTGGGTTTGAATGGTATCTTTTCAAACAGCCCCTGGCAGCTTTCATGTTCTTTGTCTGCTCTTTGGCTGAAATCAACCGTACTCCTTTCGACCTTCCCGAAGCTGAAACCGAGCTGGTATCAGGATTCTGTACCGAATATTCTTCAATGAAGTACGCCATGTTCTTCATGGCGGAATATGCGAACATGGTTACGGTTTGTGCGTTGACAGCAACACTCTTCCTGGGCGGTTGGAACGGACCGTTTGCTGTAGCAGTACCACTGCTCGGACCGGTTTATTTCGTCGCCAAGGTATACTTCCTGATGTTCTTCTGCATGTGGATCCGCGCAACGGTGCCTCGTTATCGTTATGACCAGTTGATGCATCTGGGGTGGAAAGTTTTTATTCCGCTGGCATTGGTCAACATTGTTATCACCGGAATCATCGGCTACTTCATTTAAACAATTGCTTTAACGAATTACGCAACTCCAAGGACGAGGATAGACAACATGAATCCGATTACACCGATTATTAACGGCCTCTCAATCACGTTAAAACATCTGTTCATGAAGCCGGTTACGCTGCAATACCCTGATGAACGGCCCAAAGTGGCTGCACGTTTTCGCGGCTTGCATGCCCTGAATGTATCACACAACAAGGCCAAGTGCGTAGCCTGTTATCTCTGTCCGACCGTATGTCCTGCCAAGTGTATCACGGTTGAAGCCGGTGAGGATGACAATCACGACAAATATGCGGCTAAGTACGAAATCGACATGCTGCGCTGCATCTTCTGTGGATATTGTGTCGAAGCCTGTCCGGTTGATGCGATAAGGATGACCGGAGAGTTTGAGCTAGCCAATTACCATCGTAAAGACTTCATTTACAATAAAGAGCGTCTCTTAGAAAAGAAATAAAGGAGCAGTTCATGGAAACCCTTTTCTTCGTAATCATCTCGCTGGTGGCGATTATATCGGCGATACTGGTGATCACCTGCAAGAACCCGATCAACAGCGCTCTGTCGCTTATAATGACATTCTTCTGCCTGGCGACTTATTATGTAATGCTGGATGCGCCTTTCATGGCCGCGATACAGGTAATGGTTTATGCCGGGGCTATCATGGTATTGATCGTATTTACCATCATGTTGCTCAATATACGTGTAAACGCAACCCAAAAACATTCACACAAGGTATTGCTGGGATCGATATTGGGTATCTTCATCCTGATCAACACGGTGGTTCTGCTGTTCAAGAGTCAAGTATCCAACCCGGTTGGTGGTCTTACCGGTGACTTGATTAAAAATCTTGGTCATTCAGAACTCATCGGTCGCGAAATGTTCACAACATTCCTGCTCCCATTCGAGATCACATCGATCCTGTTATTGGTTGCTATCATCGGTTCAGTAATCTTGGCCAAGAAAAAAATATAAGAGGGATATATTCATGGAAAACCTGAACGGCTATCTCATTGTAAGCGCCATACTCTTCGCCATCGGTACCATCGGAGTACTGACCCGTAAGAATGCAATTGTCATATTCATGTGTATTGAGCTGATGCTTAATGCGGTCAATCTGACTTTCATCTCTTTATCCCGGCACCTGGGGCATTTAGATGGCCAAATATTCGTTATCTTTATCATGACTGTAGCTGCTGCAGAAGCTGCGGTTGGTCTGGCTCTAATGATAGCTTTCTATAACAACAAAGAGTCAATAGACGTTGAAGATGTAAATCTGATGAAGTGGTAAACCGCCGTTCAATACTTGATTAAAACGTTTAACGATTGCATAAAAGGAGTCTTACATGTTTGACAACGTATGGCTAATCCCACTTTTCCCGCTCATCGGGTTCCTGATCAACGGGTTCTTCGGGAAAAAGATCAAGAATGAAGCGGTTATCGGTGGAATCGGTACGCTGATGATATTCATGTCATTCATCGTCTCGTGCGGAATTCTCATGCAGATGATTGGCTTGCCTCCAGAGCAGCGTGTTTTTGAGAAGGTTCTATTTCCCTGGATCCATTGCGGGAATTTCAAGGCTGATATGGCGTTCCTCGTGGATCCGCTTTCAGCAGTCATGATTATGGTCGTTACCGGTGTTGGTTCATTGATTCACCTGTACTCGATCGGTTATATGCATGGCGAGGAAGGTTTCTACAGATTCTTTGCCTACTTGAATCTGTTCTGTATGGCGATGCTGTTGCTCGTTCTTGGCAACAACATGCTGGTCATGTTCATCGGATGGGAAGGCGTGGGCCTCTGTTCTTACTTGCTGATCGGTTATTATTTCCACAAGAAGTCTGCTGGGGATGCTGGTAAAAAAGCATTTGTCATGAACCGTGTTGGCGACTTTGGATTTTTGCTTGGAATGTTCACGCTGTACTGGTGGTTCGGCAGCAACCATAACATCTGGACCATAAATTTTACAGAAATTAAAGCAGCTTCACATCTGCTCCCGTATGGTGGTGTGGTGACCGTTGCAACACTCTGCTTCTTTGTCGGAGCAACCGGCAAGTCGGCACAGATCCCGCTGTTTACCTGGCTGCCTGACGCCATGGAAGGTCCGACACCGGTATCGGCGCTGATTCATGCCGCTACCATGGTTACCGCCGGTGTATATATGATCGGCCGGATGAGTTTCGTTTTCATCAAGTCTCCCGACACAATGATGGTAGTTGCCGTTGTTGGAGCGGCAACAGCAATATTCGCCGCGACTATTGGTACCGCACAGAACGATATCAAGCGCGTACTCGCATATTCTACTGTTTCCCAGCTGGGTTTCATGTTCCTGGCGATGGGCGTTGGAGCATTCTGGGCCGGTATCTTCCACCTGATGACTCACGCTTTCTTCAAAGCCTGCATGTTCCTTGGTTCCGGATCCGTTATCCATTCCATGCACCACGCATTACACCACGGGCATCTTCATGACGACGCCCAGGACATGCGCAACATGGGCGGTCTACGCAAAGTCATGCCGATTACTTTTATCACTTTCTTTGTGTCAACGCTCGCGATTGCCGGTATCTTCCCCTTCTCCGGATTCTTCTCCAAGGACGAGATTCTCTGGAAAGCATTTTCAAACCCATACCATGGAAACCTTAACATAATCCTCTGGGGTACCGGTGCGATTGCAGCTTGTTTCACAGCATTCTACATGTTCCGACTGGTATTCATGACCTTCTTCGGAGAATGCCGCATCAATCCGAAAGTCAAGAGTCATCTGCACGAGTCTCCGCTGGTTATTACAATTCCTCTGATGGTGCTTGGTGCGCTGGCTACAGTCGGCGGCTTCATCGGAATGCCCAAGGTCATGGGCGCGCTGCCCAACTATTTGGAACATTGGCTTGATCCGGTCTTCGAACTGGCCAATGAGTTCGGGACAAAGTATGCACATGAAGGCGGACATCACAGCCACGCTCTCGAATGGGGACTGATGGGTTTGTCGATTGCCATCGCGGTTGTCGGCATAATGATCGCTTTGACCATGTATGTGAAGAATACCGGCGCACCGGCTCGTTTCACAGCCACATTCCCTGCGCTGCATCGTGCAGTCTATAACAAATGGTATATCGATGAACTGTATGACTTCCTTTTCGTAAATCCTTGCAAGGCATTTGGCCAATTCCTTTGGAAGGGATTTGATGTTGTCGTAGTTGATGGAATCGTTAACGGTGTAGCAAACGTAGTAATGGGTTTCAGCGGGATTTTCCGCTACATGCAGTCAGGTTATATCTATAACTATGCTTTTTCGATGGTGCTTGGTGTTGTAGTAATTCTCGGCTATTACATCTTTAAGTAACAAATCATTCGCACTTTGTATAAAGGAGCACGAATTCATGAGTAACGTACTGAGCCTGACGACATTCCTGCCTATACTGGGTGTCCTGCTGCTGCTGTTCATTCCCAAAGACAGCAAGAGTGTGCTTCGGAATGTAACCCTCGCGGTAACGCTGGTAAACTTCCTGGTATCCTTGACAATACTGTCAGGGTTCCAGACAAATGCAGAGTTCCAGTTTATTGAAAATATGCCGTGGATCGCTGCCGGACCGTTCGTCATGCGCTACAATATCGGTATAGATGGCATCAGCCTCTGGCTGGTTATTCTTACCACTTTCATCATGCCGATTGCTGTGCTTTCGACCTATACAGCTGTAGAGGAGAAGGTCAAGGAGTACATGATCTGCCTCCTTATGCTCGAAACCGGCATGTTGGGCGCGTTCATTTCTCTTGACCTCTTCCTTTTCTACATCTTCTGGGAAGTTATGTTGATCCCGATGTACTTCATGATCGGTATCTGGGGTGGCAAGAATAAAATTTACGCTGCCGTGAAGTTCTTCATATACACGATGGTCGGCTCGCTCCTGATGCTGGTAGCTTTAATCTTCCTGTACTTCAAAGGAATGGAAGCCGGTATCACCGATTTCGGTCTGCTCCAGTTCTTTAGTCTCAAGCTTGATATGACTACGCAGATCTGGCTGTTCCTGGCATTCGCCTTCGCCTTTGCAATCAAGGTACCGATGTTTCCACTACATACCTGGTTGCCGGATGCCCATACCGAAGCTCCGACAGCAGGTTCGGTAATATTGGCTGCCGTTCTTCTGAAAATGGGTACCTACGGCTACGTACGCTTTGCAATACCGCTCTTTCCGGATGCTGCGCACAAGTTCGCTCCCATGATCGCAACGCTTGCCGTGATCGGCATCATCTACGCCGCTCTGGTTGCGATGGTCCAAGAAGATGTTAAAAAGCTGGTTGCTTATTCATCGGTGGCCCACCTTGGTTTTGTAATGCTTGGCATCTTTGCCTTCAATGTAGAAGGTATTTCCGGCGGCATGCTGCAGATGCTGAATCACGGTATCTCTACCGGCGCACTGTTCCTTATCGTCGGCTTCATTTATGAACGCCGGCACACAAGGCTGATAACTGATTTTGGTGGACTCTCAAAGCAGATGCCGGTGTTTGCGACTATTTTCATGATTGTAACATTGTCTTCGATCGGTTTACCGGGTACCAATGGCTTCGTGGGCGAGTTTCTGATTCTGATCGGTTCATTTGAAAGCGAATTGCGCTGGTGGACTGTGGTTGCAACCAGCGGTGTTATTCTCTCAGCCGTATATATGTTGTGGGTTTTCCAGAGGGTTATGTTCGGAGAGCTTGACAATCCGAAAAATCAAAAACTTCTGGATCTTAATGCACGTGAATTAACTATAATGGTTCCATTGATTGTCATGATCTTTGTAATGGGTCTTTATCCGAAACCCTTTATTGACAAGATGGACCCAGCAGTCAGGAAACTTGTATCTCAGATGCGTGTCGCGCCGGTGAATGCACAGGCCATTCCCGCCGGACTTCCCGCCGGTCACCCAGCAATGGAAACGCCTGCAGCAGAACCATCAATGATGCCAGCCGGTCATCCGGTAGTAGCGCCATCTTCAGATGTTAATACGGAAAAAGTTGTAAATCCGCACGAAGCTAAGTAACAAATAATAACGAGTCAATCCGACCGGAGGATATTTTAGATGGACATGATTTCAATTCCAGTCGTCAACATGACACCGATCCTGCCGGAGATATTTCTCTCCGCGTTGGCCATGGTTTTGCTGCTGATCAACGTTTTTGGTCCCAGCGGGCAAAAGTCTTACCTGGCTTACATCAGCTTTTTTGGTATTGTTGCGACGGCGGTGCTGGTAGGGGCAGGATGGGGTGGACATATTGAGAGCTTCAGTGGTTCCGTGGTTCTCGATAACTTTGCAACATTCTTCAAGATGATATTCCTCTTAGCCGCTGGTCTCGCAGTCTTGATTTCGGATCAGTACATGGAACGCGAGGGTTGTAATCACGGCGAGCTGTATCCGTTGATCCTGTTTACCGTGGTTGGTATGATGTTCATGGCGTCAGGTACGGATCTGATGACAATCTTCCTCGGACTTGAGGTTATGTCGGTATCGCTGTATGTGCTGGCTGGATTCAATCGTGCCAATAAAAAATCCAATGAGGCGGGTCTTAAATATTTCTTGCTGGGCGCTTTCTCAACAGGTTTCCTACTCTATGGCATGGCCTTGACTTATGGCGCCACCGGTACAACACGCATCTATAAAATCGCATCGGTAGTTGGTCAGATGACGCTTCCTTCCGCAAACATCATGCTGGTGGCCGGCATGCTGCTGATGATGACCGGATTCCTGTTCAAGATTGCAGCCGTGCCGTTCCATATGTGGACGCCGGACGTATATGAAGGCGCCCCGACCCCGATGACGGCATTCATGTCTGCCGGTCCCAAGGCCGCCGGTTTTGCAGCGTTATTGCGCATCCTGCTGGTTGCCATGCCGACACTGCAGGTTGAGTGGAGTCAGTTATTGTGGGTATTGGCAGTTCTTACCATGACTGTCGGTAATATTACGGCATTGCGTCAAGACAATATCAAACGTATGTTGGCTTATTCCTCAATTGCTCACGCCGGTTATGCTCTCGTCGGTCTTACCGCTGGCAACGGCACTGCAACGGCCGGCATCCTGTTTTACATGCTCTCTTACACCTTCATGAATATCGGCGCTTTTGCCGTCATCATTCTGATTGCAAAAAAAGGAGAGACAAACGGCAACGTGATGGACTTTGCCGGATTGGGTTTCAAGCGTCCCGTGCTGGCGGTCGCAATGACAATCTTCCTGTTCTCGCTTGCTGGAATGCCGCCTACTGCTGGTTTTATTGGTAAATTCTACCTGTTCTCCGGCGCTGTACAGAAGGGTTACATCTGGCTTGCGGTAATCGGTGTACTTAATAGTGCTGCCTCGGTTTACTACTATCTGCGTGTAATGGTTTACATGTATATGAAAGAGCCGACTGAGGAATTCGAATGGACTCAGGTGACAGCGCCGGTAGCATTGGCTTTGATTATAGCAATTGCCGGTACCATGATTCCGGGTATCGTACCGTCAATAATTCTTGAGTATGCACAAGAAGCTGTCAAGCTGATATAGATCCAAAGTACAGATTGTTGAATAAGGGCGGCCCAGTTGCGGGCTGCCCTTTTCTTTTGATACAAAATAAATGGTGTATCGGTTCAATATCGGCTAGTATTGCTCGCAATTGGAGATCGCAGCATGAAACCGCTGGAAGTATGGACCACACTGAAAGTCCTGGCCTGGACAAAAGAGTTTCTCGCAACCAGGGGGGTGGAAAACTCACGTCTGGAAGCTGAATGGCTGCTCTGCGCCGCTACCGGTATGGACAGGGTTGGATTGTATCTGCAGTATGATAAACCGCTCTCTGATAGTGAGTTGGCTGCATATCGGTCCATGGTGGCCAGACGCGCAAAACGTGAACCACTGCAGCACATACTTGGAAGTCAGGAGTTCTGTGGACTCGATTTTGAAGTAACCGCTGATGTCCTTATTCCAAGACATGACACTGAACTGCTGGTTTCTCAGGCCGTATCCCTGATGCCTGATGCCAAATCCATGCTTGATATCGGCACCGGCAGCGGTTGTATAGCTGTGTCACTTGCGCTACATTTCCCCGCTGCCTCGATAACCGCCATCGACATTTCGGTGGCCGCGCTGGATGTCGCCCGGCGGAATATACAGAAGCATGATGTAGCAGTGGAGTTACTGCATGGTTCTCTCTTCGAACCTGTGATTGACAGGTCTTTTGACCTGATTGTCTCCAATCCGCCCTATATTCCGACAGCGGATATAGCCCGACTGGAACCGGAGGTCCGGGACTTTGATCCTTTCGAAGCATTAAATGGTGGCGCGGATGGACTGGATATTTATCGATTACTCATTCCGGAAGCGCATGCGCATCTGAACACGTCCGGATGGTTACTTCTGGAAGCCGGACAAGGCCAGGCTGCTGATGTAATTAAGATCTTCAACTACACCGGCGGTTATGACGAGCCCTTCACTGCTATTGACCCGGGCGGAATTGAACGGGTTGTGGCCGGAAAGCGAAAGGAAAAACAATGACACAATTTGAAGCTTCAAAAGTCATGGCCGAGGCTGATTTGCTGGTATCAGGGCCTGAGGTTGTTGCTGCAATAAGTAGAGTCGCTCGTGAGATAACCGAGGAGTTGAAAGGATCGAATCCGCTGGTTCTCTGCGTAATGAACGGCGGACTGATTTTTGGTGGTCAGCTGCTGACACAATTGAATTTTCCATTGGAAGTCGGATACATTCACGCTACCCGCTACGGCCATGAAACTCGCGGAGCCACCCTGGACTGGATTGTCAAACCAAATGCTGAACTTCAGGAAAGAACAGTGCTTTTACTGGACGATATTCTTGACGAGGGGATCACACTGGCGGCGATCGCCGAATATTGCCGTCAGCAGGGGGCGTCCGCCGTGCTGATGGCGGCGTTGATTGAAAAACTCCATCTTCGCAAGGT
The DNA here is from genome assembly GCA_001802125.1 of Geobacteraceae bacterium GWC2_55_20. GTDB lineage: Bacteria > Desulfobacterota > Desulfuromonadia > Geobacterales > Pseudopelobacteraceae > JACRCG01. Next base: position 18,050 of record MGZK01000144.1, on the reverse strand, counting down.
CACACCCGGCATGCATGCGGACTTCTGCGGTATCGAGGTCGGCGACCGATTCCTGTTCGGATACGGGTTGGATTATAAAGGCTACTGGCGTAACGCTCCCGGGATATATGCCGTCAGGGGAAAATAAGCACGTTAGAAACGGCTCCTGGTCTCGCTGGTGAAACCAGAATGATTTATAGCGATCTAGACTGCCCGTTTTACATATGGACAGCATTCATAAGGCGGCTGCCATGTCCGACTTATGAATGCTGATGTTTTGAAGTCACTGACACTATCCCTCAGTCAGCACCCGCTCCTCGTAAATTGCTTCAATCCTGCGTCTATGCCCCAGCTCCACATCGGCAAAGCTCATCAAAACCTTTTGAAGCCTGGTATCATCTGTCATGCCAGCGGCGGTTTTATAGAGCTGGTATGCATTCTCTTCCGTCTTGAGGGCAAAAGCCAGTATTTCACTGTATGTCAAATCGGCCCTGAATGGAACGTCCGCCAGATATTTGGCAATAGTGGCTTCAGGAAGTTTGCATAGTTTATGATTCTCGGCCTTTTCCTCGTCAATCTTGCTGAAGACATCCTTGTGAGTTGCCTCTTCGGCCGCCAGCTCTTCGAACATTTTTTTAGATGCAATGCTGGTGGAAAGCTCTGCCGCGCGCTTGTATAGTTTGTAGGCGGTATCTTCGCGCTCGACAGCAAATCTGATTACTTCATCAAGGGTAACAAATTTCATTAAATATTCCTCCCTGTTTGTGCGGTGTCAGCCCCGCAGATAGTCCAGCACCTGAACCGGGTGCTGATCGGCTTTAGCTACCTTGGTCCAATGTTTCTTTACGATCCCATCCGACCCGATGATGACGGTTGAGCGGATCGTACCGTCTGTTTTCTTGCCGTACATGACTTTTTCACCAAAAGCGCCATAAGACTTCATCATCGTACAATCCGGGTCGCTAAGCAGCACGAACGGGAGATCGTAGTTGGTTATGAACTTGCCATGGGCAGCAATGCTGTCCTTGCTGACTCCGAGAAGCACAACCCCGTTATCGGTCAGCTCCTTGTAATTATCCCGGAATCCGCAGGCTTCTTTTGTACAGCCGGGTGTGTTGTCTCTTGGATAAAAATAAATAACAACTGGCTTGCCGAGATACTCTTGCAAACTGTGCCGGCGACCGTCGCTGCCATCAAGCGTAAAATCGGGCGCTATTTGACCTTCCAGTGACATGATGGTTTCTCCCGTAATCGTAATAAGATCAATTTTATCCACTTTAGCATTAACCGGAAAAACGTCAATAGCAAAAAGGCACAGATATTCAAAAAAACATATAAAATCGGTTTTTGACTTGCGTCAAATATTTATATGTGGGTTTAGCTGATTATTCAGCACATATTTAGCGGGTAAATGAGCTTGTTGAAATTCAAGTAGTTGGACTTCATTGTTTGAACTCTAAATATTAATGCCAGAATGCGTGTCATTGCTTTGCTTGTATAAACCATGAAGTACTATAAGCTTGTTATTGAATCAATACAGTATAAAGGCCATCAAGCCAGCGTGGGAAATATTGACCGGCCGCCATGCCCAGGGAGATATACAGGCTGTGAAGCCGGCCGAGGAAAGGGAGATTGAGATGGATATCAGCCGCAAGGACTTTTTCAGGAAAAGCCTGCTTTCGCTGGGGGAAGCGGTCTGCTCCGTCGGCAATGCCCTGAAGGCCCCCGGCGATTCGGCTCCGATTGTGCCGGATGTGGCGGATTATATGGCCACGCCGGGAGAGAGCCGGGTGGCCGTGGCCCTAAATGACTATTGCCTAGCAAAAAACAGCGGCTGCTTTGCCTGCGTGGAGCGCTGCGAATCACAGGCTATCAGGCTGATACCGGGAGTCGGTGTCCGGATCAATGCACAGCTCTGCAGTGGCTGCGGAACTTGTGAATATGTCTGTCCGGTTACTCCCAAGGCGATCAAGATGCTGCCACTAGACAAATCACAACCAATATCTGCAATTCCAGCAGAAATACCACCAGAGAAAGGAGATACAACATGCTGAAGAAGAATCTGGCCTTTGCAGCAGCCATTGCCGGAGCAGCCGCTCTGCTGTCACTTCCCGCCATGACCACTGCCGCCAAGAGCAAGCCGGCCGCTAAAGTGGCGGACGATGGACGGGCAAAATGTTACGAGTGCCACGAAGAGGTCAAGGCGCTCAAAGAGGGCTCGAAGCACGCCAAGCTTTCCTGCAGAACTTGTCATGACAAGATGGATGCGCACATGCAGGATCCGGAGAAGAACAAGCCGGTCACGATCATCGATCAGGCCCTGTGCGGCAAGTGCCACAAAAACCAGATGGAAAGTTTTTATAACGTCAACCGTGACGGCGGCGCCCGCAAGGAAAAAGGCGTTCCGACCGGCCGTTCCCCAATGCAGGATAAATTGCTGGCTCCCTACGGTTTTACCTTCGAGCACAATGAACCGCGTGGACATGCCTTCATGGTTATCGACCAGTTTGCCGTTGACCGCTTCCAGGGTGGACGTTTCCAGTTCAAGGACGGTTGGAAGGGGATCGATAAAACCGGCAAAACCTGGGACGTGCTGACCGACAAGGGCAAGGACTACAAGCTCAAGGAAACCGCGATGGCGGGGAATCCAACCTGTATCCAGTGCAAGACCTCCGACCATATCCTGAAATGGAAATTCATGGGCGACAAGGATCCCAAGGCCAAGTGGGACCGCACCTCCAATATCGTCGATGTGGCCAAGGACACCAACAACCCGGTCGGATGTATTCACTGCCATGATCCTCACGGCACACAGCCACGCGTGGTGCGTGACGGTCTGATCCAGGCCATCGAGCGCGACACCAAGGGTAACATCTTTGCCAAGGGAGGCAAAACCGATCTGAAAGTGATTTCATTCCGCGACGGCTTCCGCAAGATCGGCGTTATGGAAAAGACCGACTCGCGCATGATGTGCGCCCAGTGCCACGTTGAGTATGCCTGCGGAGCCGGAACCCAGTGGAGCGATGGCAAGGTTGTCAAGTACGATGATCAACGCACCAACCATTTCCCGCTCAAGAACGCCTTGCAACTGCTCAAGCATTACAAGGAACTGGACTTTTTCGATTTCAAGCATGCCGTTACCGGCGCACGTCTGGTCAAGTTCCAGCATCCTGAAGCCGAAACCTATGCCGGCAGCGTGCATGACAGGGCCGGCGTGCAGTGCCACCAGTGCCATATGCCCAAGATCAAGGGCAAGGATGGCAAGATGTTTTCCACCCACGGCGTGGTCAAGCCCAAGCTGGCAGTAAAGGCCTCCTGTCTTGGTTGCCACCCTGACAGTACTGTTGAGAAAAAACAGTATGAAATGGAATCGATCATAAACTACACCAAGGGTAAAATGCGTAAGGCCGAGTACTGGCTGGGACAGTTGATCGATTCCTACGCCGCTGCCCAGCGCATGGGTGTTACCGAGAGCGTCCTGGCCCAGGCCCGGGAGAAGCATGAGGAAGCTCACGTCCTCTGGGAATACTGGACCGCCGAGAACTCCGACGGTTTCCATAACCCGGATCTGGCCCGTGAAAGTTTGACCAGTTCAATCGCAGTTTCCAAAGCTGGTGTCAAAATCTTGAATGACGCCATGGCGGTTGTAAAAAAGGACGAAGTAAAGAAATAGATGCAACAATAGATATGGTGAAGACAAAGGCCCAGTTCCGTAAGGAGCGGGGCCTTTGTGCATATTGGCTCTTCAAGATTCCATTTGATCGGGCGTCTGCCTGGGAAAATGCAATCCACGTTATTTAGCAGACTGATTTTCAAGTTAATTAGAGTATACTTTGTCCTGGAATATTGATATAAGTGGCTGCAATATTTTACATTCCTCCTGAACATAACCGTGGTGAGAGTATGGCATCATCAGATGAACAGCTTAAAAGCGAACTGATTCTTGACGAACTCAAAAGGCGGCAGCGTGCCAAGGAAATCGTCGATGTGGAAGAGGAGAAGGTCAAAGTCGTCATCTTCGTCTGCGGCGGAAACCGATACGCGTTTTACGGCGCTGATATCAGGGAAATCCTGCCTTCGTGTGAAATATCCTGGGTTCCCTGTCTTCCCGGTTATCTTCCGGGGCTGATAAATATACGGGGCGATATCGAATCGGTTATTGATATCAGCCATTTCCTGGGAGAGGAAGCGTCCGGGCATAAAACGTGTCTGATCGCCATGGCCGTAAAGGGCGATTTTCACTCCGGCATCATGATCGACTCGATCGAGGATGTGGTGGATATCCCTTTAAGTACCGTAAAACCTCCGCTTGCGACGCTAAACGGCGCCGTCCGCGATCTGGTGATCGGGGAAATCGAGCATCTCGGCAGGACGATCGCGCTGCTCGATATTGGAAAACTGGCTGGCCTGATAGCGCTATGAACGACCTGGGTGAAACAGGCCTCAACCTGCTGTTGTTCTCGGTCGGAGAAGTTCATTTCGGCATCGATTCCGAACAGGTGGCCGGTATAAATGCCTTTCAGGGAGAAGATGCCGGGGATCTTTTCTGGTTCCACAACGAAATGGGTTTTGGTGATGCCACGGTCACGTATCTTTTGCCGACAGTTGTCACGATCCGTTGCCCGGATGAACAGCCATACCGGGTGATTATCGATCTGATGGAAGATATCCGCGAGATTGCCACCGACTCGATTCTGCCCTTTCCGCCGCTGTTGGAGCCATTTGCGCTGCGAAAGGGGATGTGGGGAGTGCTACTCGTGGAAGGCAAAATGGTTCTGCTTGTTGATTTTATGCGAATTCTGAGAGAAAAAACGGCCGTTTCGGCCCGTCATGGAGGCGACGAATGAAGATGTTATTGCAACCGGCCAAGCAGTTGATGAACAGGCTGACCTATTCGCGCAAAATGTTTGTGGCCGGGATATTCCTCTGCATACCCACTCTGTTGCTGGCCTATTTCCTGGTTACCAATATCTATGAACAGATAACTTTTTCCGCCAAGGAGCGGGCAGGTGTCCGTTATGCCTCATCGCTGGATTCGCTGCTGCAGGCCGTTATCGACAGCCGTTACGCGGCTGTTTGGGGTGGCAAACCCAGGATTCCCGTTGACCAGGCCCTGGCCGGTCTGGCGGAGGTGGATTCCGCTCTCGGAGGCGAGTTGGGCATGGAGGAGGCCTTCAAGACTCTCAAGGCAAAGCTGCCCGATTCACGGGGTGGTACGACGAGGCAGATGATCGATGCCCATGGCGCATTTGCCGCGGAACTGCTGGAAATGAAGGTTCAGGTCGCGGATCGTTCCAACCTGACGCTTGATCCGGACATTCCCAGCTATTACCTGATGGATGCATTGATCACCAAGCTTCCTCCGCTGGCCGATACGGTCTCCCGCGCCGCAATTGTTGCCGCGCGTCTCTCCGGCGGGCCCGAATCCCAGGCCGGGGACCGGGCTGATCTGCTGCTGCTTTCCGGTGAGATGAACACTTTAGTAGATGCGCTGAAAAAGGATATCAGAACCGCGGCGGGCGCTGACGCCACGATTCGTGATCGCATCCAGAAACCGCTTCTGGAGCTGGAAACGGCCATGACCGCTTTCCAGAAGGAGCTAAAGGGGCCGCGCGCCATCGGCCTGTCCAGGGCGGGGATGGAGGCGACGGATGCGGTTTTCCGGGCCGCCTTGCAGCTGTCGCCGGTGCTTGACGAACTGCTCGGCAACCGCATTTCAACACTGCAGCTGAGGATGTCGGTCTACCTGAGCTTGTCGCTGCTGGCGTTCCTGCTCGGAATCTATTTCAATCTGGCCTGCTATCTCTCTGTCAAGGAGGGGATCAGCGCCGTTCATGAGGCTGCCCGCAAGGTTTCCAACGGTGACCTGACGGTTGAAGCGCGCTTGTCATCCCGTGACGAGATCGGCGAGACCTGCGGCATGTTCAACACGATGACCGACAACCTGCGCCGCATCATAGTCACCCTGACGGAAGTGAGCGAGAAGATTCACGCCAACTCCGGGGCCATCGCTTCGACCATGGATCAGCAATCCGGTTTTGCCACGCAGCTTTCCAGCTCGGTGGTGGAAATCTCGTCCACCATGGAGGAATTCTCCTCCACCGCCAGCCAGATAGCGCTGCACAGCCAGGCGGTGGTCGAACGCGCCGACAAGACTCTGGAGGACACCAAGAACGGCGCGGCCGAGGTCGAGAATCTGACCTTCAAGGTCAACGACATCAGCGGTACCATTCAGGCAAACCTGAGCGAGATCGTCGAGCTGGGGAGGAAGTCGAAAGAGATCAACAAGGTGATGGAGATAATCAACAACATCGCCAACCAGACCAAGTTGATTGCGTTCAATGCAGCACTTGAGGCTGCCAGCGCCGGCGAGTCAGGGAAGCGCTTTGGCGTGGTGGCGGTGGAAATCCGGCGTCTGGCCGACAGCGTGGTAGAATCCACTTCCGAGATAGAAGGCAAAATAACCGAAATCCTGGATTCGGTAAACCGGTTGGTGATGTCTTCGGAGAAGAGTTTCCAGCTGATTCAGGAAGGTCAGGAGTACGCCTCCCACACGGTGGTGATGCTGATCGAGAGCGTGGACGGCGTGGAGGAGACCACCAGCGCCGCCCGCCAGATTTCCCTTTCCACGCAGCAACAGCAGATTGCCAGCAGCCAGGTGGTTCTGGCGCTGAAAGACATCGAGCAGGGGGTCCGTTTCTCCACCGACTCGATCCACCGGACAAACGGAGTGACCGAGGAACTGTTCAACCTCTCCGAGCAATTGAGGGATCTGGTGATGACCTTCAAGGTCGGCAAAGAGGGGGGTGGTCAGGAAACCGCGCCCGGCGCGGAACCGCGCTAAGCCATGATAAGACCCGCTGGTGACATAAGGGTGCTGGTGGTTGACGACAGCGGACTGGTACGCGACTTGATCCGGGCCATTCTCGAGTCAGAACCGGGGATCAGTGTGGTCGGAGAGGCCGCAAACGGCCTGGAGGCCATTGTCAAGGTGGCCTCGCTCAAGCCTGATATCGTGACCATGGATATCGAGATGCCGGTAATGGGCGGGCTTGAAGCGATCGAGAAAATCATAGCCGCGCATCCGGTGCCGATTCTGGTGGTGACCGCGCTGACCGGCGTGCGCACCGCATTTGCCGCGGTTTCCAAGGGGGCCTTGGATGTTATCGAAAAACCGGATATCAGCATCGAGAACGTGAAACGACTGATAACCAAGATCCGGCTCCTGTCCAATGTTGATGTCTCTGCCCATCAGCTGGCACTGGGAAGAAAAAACGTGGCCATTGCCGATAGCCGGCCGGTACAGGGCATGGAGGGGGCGAATGCCGCGCTGGTCGCCATAGCCGCCTCCACCGGGGGGCCACAGGCCATCCATTCCATACTGTCGCGCTTGCCGCGCACATTTCCGGCCCCTGTCATCATCACCCAGCATATTGCCGAAGGGTTTACCCAGGGCATGGTGGACTGGTTGAATGCCGCGACTCCGCTTACCGTGGTGGTGGCGGGAAATGGCGATCGTCCTTGCGCGGGTCATGTCTATGTCAATCCCGCCGAACATTCGATGAGGATCACCGCCCAAAGGGTGATCATCCTGGGTGACCGGGAACCCGGCCAGGTCTACAATCCCTCCTGCAATACGCTGCTCTGCTCGGTTGCCGCTACGTATAAGAAAGAGGCCATTGGACTGATCATGAGCGGCATGGGCGATGACGGAGTTGCTGGAATGAAGGAAATCAGGATGGCCGGAGGGACAACACTGGCACAGGATGCGAAAAGTTCCGTGGTTTTCGGCATGAACCGGCTCGCGGTGGAACGCGGGTATGTCCACAAGGTGGTGACGCTCGACAAGATCCCCGCAGAACTGATGCAGCGGGTTGGAACACGGGTATGATGGCCACCGCACGCTGCAGTTATTCGGACGAACCGCTGGATCTGGCCCCGTTTAAGGAGCTGCTTCTCGCCACTTGCGGATTTTTTTTCGAAAAGGGGCGCGAGCAGACACTCTGCGATGCTTTGAATCGTCGCATGTCAGCAAGCGGAGTCAACGACGCGGATGCTTATCAGTCGTTGTTGAGGAGCGACAGCAAAGAACTGCTGCGGTTGGTGGAACTCTTGACCGTCAATGAAACCTACTTCCTCCGTGAGCCCGACCACCTTAACCTGATGGTAGACAAGCTGCTGCCATCAATGATGGGCGGGAAAAGCGGCAGGCCGGTGAGGATATTGAGTGCGGGCTGTTCCACCGGCGAAGAGCCCTATTCGATAGCGATCATGCTGCGCGAGCGTTATGGCGCCGACTGCGAGCGGCTGTTCACCATCACCGGTGTGGACATTGATACCAATGCTGTTGCCATCGCCAGGCAGGGGGTGTATGGAAAAGGATCGTTTCGCGGCATGGAACCGTCGCTCCTGGAACGCTATTTCAAACCTTGCGGTCCGGGGAAGTACCGGGTCGGGGAGAACATCGGCAGACAGGTCCGATTTGAGGTGGTCAACCTGTTGGGCGCGAATTATCCGCAGGAGATGCTGCTGCCCGATATAATCTTCTACCGGAATGTATCCATCTATTTTCCGCAACAGATCCAGCGCGAGATATTCGGAAGACTGGCGGGACTGCTCGGTGACGGCGGCTGTCTGATCGTCGGGGCGACGGAAACCTTACACCATGATATCGGTATTCTCTCCCTGGTAGAGCAGGACTCTCTCTTTTTCTACCGGAAAGCGCCAACCCCGGTTTTCGAGGAACGCCGGACTTTGAGTCGTCATACTGTGATTGCCGAACGGCCAAGCGGGGTGTCCCGTCAGGTTGCTGCAATTTCCCCGGCCAGATCAGAAAACCGCCAGAGTCCGCTGCCGGCGCATCGTGTTCCCGGCCGTCCCTTGCAACCACTGCAACCAGCAGTACGGCAGGATGTCAGGGCGCTTTTCGATCAGGCCATAGAACTGGCTCACAACAAACAGTACGAAAAGTCTCTGGAGGTTCTGGACGAGATTGTCCGGCAGGACGCTACCTTCGAGAAAGCCCATTGCCTGAAGGGGAGCCTGCTTTTGAGCATGTCACGGTTTGACGAGGCCCAGGTCGTCAGCAATGAGGTTCTCGGCCGGGATCCGCTCTGCCTGCAGGCGTACCTGATGCTCGGCATCATCGCGCGTCAGAAGGGCGACGAAGAAAATGCGGCAAAGCGTTTCCGGGAGGCGCTCTATCTGAACGCCTCATGCTGGCTGGCCCATTATTATTCCGCCGAGATCAGCTATGGGCAAAGGGACGAAAAACGGGCGCGAAGCGCTTATGAAGCGGCGCTCAGGACTCTGGAGAAAGGGTCTCTCAAGGAACATGGACAGGATTTCTTTCCGCTTTCATTCAATGCGGAACAGTTCATAGTCATCTGCCGCCACAAGTTGTCGCTTTTGGCTGCCAAAAAATGATAAATGCATTAATGAACCAGCCTTCTCTGGAAACACCCGGGATTAAAAACCCACTTGCGAAAAAACAGCAGGTAAAATATGGCATTTGACCATTCGAAATTTCTGGCACGTTTCGTAGAAGAGGCGCGGGAGCATTGTTCCCGGATAAGCGAAGGACTGCTTAACCTGGAAAATTCGCCCGGTGATGCCGAAATGCTCAATGGCCTGTTCCGTTCGGCCCACACGATCAAGGGTTCGTCGCGGATGATGAAGCTTGCCGGTGTTACCGAGCTGGCCCACAAGATGGAGGATGTGCTTGATGCTCTGCGCGGTGGTAAAATCTCCCTGAACGCCCAGGTCTCCGACGCTCTTTTCCGGGGAGTGGATGCTCTCACGGCGATGCTGGAAAGGATAACCGCCGGCGATACATCGATGCAGGCGCCAGGGGAACTCTGCGAGGAACTGGCCCTGGCCGCCACGGCGCCCTCAGCCGGAGATGCTCCATCGCTTCCTGCCGAGCAGTCCACTCCGGTGGAACCGCCGCCCCGGCTGACTCCCTTGCCCCCTCCGGCTGAACCCGCCATTGCCACGCCTGTCGAGTCCGCCCCGTTGCCGGTGACCCCCAAGGGGCAAAAGATCGATTACCTGCGTATCAACGCCGCCAAACTGGATGAGCTGATCCGGTTGATGGGAGAGATCGTCTCCGAACATGTCAGATTCAGGAGGCATATCGTCAGCCTTGCTGAAATCGAGCGGGCAACCGCCAGGCATCTCAAGACGGTTGCCGGCCATCTTCATGGTGCGGATAATGAACACGAACCACTGATCGAGGCCGGCCGTGCGCTTCAGCTTTCCCTGCGCCAATCGGTGCGGGCCATGCACGACGCATCCCTGCTACAGGACCACCTCGTCGGCGACCTGCAGGAAACATCGCTCAGGATGCGCATGCAGCCGCTCTCCACCGTTTTCGACCCACTGCGGCGCACGGTCCGGGATCTTGCCCATGAACAGGGCAAGGATGTGGATTTCGTAGTGGAGGGGGGCGACACCGAGCTGGACCGTAAGATTATCGACCGTATCGGTGATTCCCTGATGCACATGATCCGCAATTCGCTGGATCACGGGCTGGAAAGCGCCGAAGAACGGATTGCCGCCGGGAAGCCGCTCAAGGGAACCATCCACCTCTCCGCCTTTTACGACAGCGGCTGTGTCACCATCTCCCTGAGTGACGACGGCAAGGGGCTTTCGATCGACAGAATTCGCGAGAAGGCGCTGGCGAAACGGCTGTACGATGCCGATACTCTGGCCGGCATGTCCCGGGCCGAGGTCACCGACCTGATCTTCATGCCCGGATTCAGTACCAGCCCTCTGATCACCGATATTTCCGGCCGCGGAGTGGGGATGGATGTGGTCAGGAAAAGCGTCGTCGATGAACTCAAGGGGGCAATCGTAATCGAAACCAGGGAAGGGGCGGGGACGACCTTTCTGCTGCGCCTGCCGCTCAATCTGGCGGTTTTTCCGTTGTTCCTGGTCGCCATCGGCGGCAAAACCTGTGCCCTGCCGGCCACGTCGCTGGTTGAAATGCTCTCGGTGCCGAGAAGCGGGATTATCGAGATCGTCAACAAACGCGCCATACGCCTGCGGGAACAGATCATCCCGGTTGAGGACCTGTCCGCTCTCCTGCGGCTTGCGAAAGAAACCGACGCCGAGACGGCTGAGGCGTTGATTGTCATCATCAGGGACGGGGAAGAAAAACTGGGGCTGATGGTGGACGAGATCATCGGGCGGGAAGAGATGGTGGTAAAACCGCTGCCACCGCACCTGAAGAACCTGCGCATGGTTTCGGGCGTCACCATCGGAGCGCGCGACAGCATCATCAATGTACTGCATGTTCCGGAACTGATCCGGCAGGCTCGGGAAATAGCGGACCCGGTGCGGCTGCCCCTCTCCGCCAGGGAGGATCATGCGGCTACGGTGCTGGTGGTGGATGACTCCATCAATACCCGCGAGATCGAAAAGAGCATCCTTGAGGCCTACGGTTATGCCGTGGTCACCGCGGAAGACGGCGAAGACGCCTTTGGCAAGACCCGCAAGACGCTGTTCGACCTGGTGATAACCGATGTGGAGATGCCGAGGCTGGACGGTTTTTCGCTGACAGAAAGGTTGCGAGCCGATGAACGTTACCGTGCGGTGCCGATTGTCATCGTCACCTCGCGTGAAAAAGAAGAGGACAAAAAACGTGGTATACTGGTTGGGGCCAATGCCTACATCGTCAAGGGGGCCTTTGACCAGTCCAACCTGATAGAAACAGTTAGAGCTCTAATAGGATGACAAGGGAGGAGAAGATATGAGCAGTGACTCACCCGCAACAATTCTGGTGGTTGATGATGACGAATTCACCGCTGAACTGACCGGTTTGATCCTGGAATCGTCCGGTTTCGACACATTGCTAGCCAATGGGGGGCTGGACGCGCTGGAGAAGATGGCGGACGTTGACTCGATCAGCGCCGTGGTGTCGGATATGAACATGCCGTTCATCGACGGGATCCAGCTCTTCGAAGAGATGCGCCAGCAGGGTTTCAAGCAGCCGTTCGTGCTGATCACCGGAGAGGATGCCGCCCCTTTGAGGAGCGCCCATCCGGATATTGACGCCATACTGACCAAGGATGAAGATTTGCAGGAAACGCTGCCGGAAATGGTCGGCGCGCTGCTTGCCGGAGCAGGCGGGGAGAGCCGGCCGTGAGCACACAGATCGTTTCAGCGGCCACCAGGCTGAAAAAGATCCGTGAAGCGTATGCAAAGCAGCTTCCGGTTCAACTGGAGGGAATCCGCAAATCTTACGATGAGTTTGTCGCGGGTGGCGTGTGGGGCGAGAGGCTGGAGGATCTGCACCGCCGCATCCACACCATGAAGGGGGCCAGCGCTTCGTTCGGACTGAGCATGTTGAGCGCCGCGGCGGCAGCCGGGGAGAATCTGGCAAAGGAGGCGCTGCAGACAATCACGCCCACCGACAAAAACTGGCATCTGCAGATGCAGGAATGCTTCAGTCAGATTGATCGAGAAATCGCCCGGATCGATCCGGAACAGGGGATGGAACTGCAGATCCAGGAGCTGACGGTAGCCAGTGATGCTTCCGCCGACAAGGAACAGAAGGTGGTTTACCTGTGCGAGGATGATTCGTTCCAGCGCCTGGCCCTGGCAACCCAGATAGGCTGCTTCGGTTTCGAGGTCGTTTCCTTCGGGGATATTGATCAATTGTACAATGCAGTGCAGAACTCCTCGCCCGACGCCATCGTCATGGACATGATCTTTCCCGACAAGCCGGTCGGAGGGGCGGAGGTCATGAATAAAATCCAGTCGGGACGTGAGAAGCCGATTGCAACTGTCTTCATATCGTCAAACAACTCCCTTGCCAATCGTCTGTCGGCGGTGCGTGCCGGCTCCAGTGCCTATTTTACCAAGCCGCTCAATATAACCGATCTCTGCTCGACTCTCAGTCTGCTCACCTCCGCGGTCAAGCCGGAGCCATACCGGATCATGATCGTGGATGATGACCCGCAACTTGCAGATTATCATGCCTTGATACTCCAGGAAGCGGGAATGACCACGATGGCGGTGAACGATCCGCTGCAGGTGATGTCGCCGCTGTTCGAATTCAAGCCGGACCTGATTTTGATGGATATGTACATGCCGGGATGCAACGGCGTGGAACTGGCCAAGGCGATCCGCCAGATCAGCGCCTATTTCAGTATTCCGATTGTGTTCCTTTCCAGTGAAACCGACACCGACAAGCAGTTCCATGCCATGCTGACCGGGGGGGACGAATTCCTGACCAAGCCGATCAAGGCACAGCATTTGATCTCGTCGGTGGCTGTCCGCGCCGAGCGGATGAAGATCATCCGCTCCTACATGGTGCGGGACAGCATGACCGGCCTGTTCAATCACACCACCACCAAGGAACACCTGGATACCGCCATTGCCCATGCCCAGCGCAAGGAAGAGGAAGTCTGCTTTGCCATGATCGACGTGGACAAGTTCAAAACGGTCAATGACTCGTATGGGCACCCGGTCGGCGATCGCGTTCTGATTGCTCTGGCCCGCCTGCTGGGGCAGCGTGTGCGCAAAACGGACGTTGTCGGGCGATTCGGAGGGGAAGAGTTTGCCGTTGTGCTTCCCGGTTGCAGCATCTCCGAGGCGGTTACTCTGCTGAACGAACTGCGGGAGAGTTTTGCGGCGGTCCGTTTCCAGGCAAAAGGGGAGCCCTTCTCCTGCACCTTCAGCTGCGGGGTCGCTCCGCTCTCGCTCTATGGCGATGCCACAGCCCTCTGCAAGGCGGCTGACGAGGCGCTCTATCTGGCCAAAAACGGCGGCCGGAACCTGGTGTGTGAAGCCAGTTGTGAAAAATGAAGAAGCAATGTAGTCTCAGATATTGAGAATCGGATTCTACCACCTTTGGAACTGAAAAGGAATTTCCATGGCGCGTACATTGGCTGAACTGATCGACATTGCCAACTTACAGCGGCTCATGGACCACTTTCATACCGCCACCGGTATTCCGGTAGGCATAATCGGCACTGACGGCACCGTCTTTGTCGCCACCGGGTGGCAGGAGATCTGCACCGCCTTCCATCGCCGCCATTCTGTCACCGCCGAACGCTGCCGTCAAAGTGACGACTACATCAAATCCCGCCCGCTTGCAGAAGACTATATCTCCTACAAATGCCGCAATGGTCTCTGGGATATGGCAAAGCCGATCGTCATAGCCGGAGATCATTGCGCCACACTGTATCTGGGCCAGTTCTTCTACGACGACGAAGAGATCGACGAGGAATATTTTCTCCGCCAGGCGCGGGAGTTCGGCTTCGACTCCGCGCGTTACATGGCTGCGTTGAGGCGCGTCCCGATCTTTACACGGGAAAAGGTCCGGCAGATAATGAATTATTACAGCTCCTTCGTTGACTTGCTGGTCAATATGGGGCTGGCCAATAAACATCAGGTGGAGATGGCAACCAGGCTCAAAAAGTCGGAGGAGAAATTTTTCAAGGCCTTTATTGCTACACCTGCCATACTTGCCATTTCAAGTTTTGCGGATGGCCGTTTGATTGAGGTCAACGAAGCCTTCGAACGGACCTGCGGGTACGTACGCGATGAGATGATCGGGCGGACCCCCGCCGAACTGGGCATCTGGCATGATTCAAATGCCAGTGACAGGGTAATAGAAACGTTGCGGAATGGCGGGAACGTGCGCTCCATTGCCATCCAATTTCATACCAGAACCGGCGAACTTCGCGAGGGGGAGTATTCGGCCGAAATCATCGACCTGAATGGAGAAGCGTGTCTTCTCAGCCTTGTCAGCGATGTCACCGAGCGCAAGAGGGCGGAAGAGGCATTGCGCCATGCGCATGATGATATGGAAACACGGGTGAGGGAACGAACGGCTGAATTGTTTGAGGTCAACAAGATATTAGAGGTAAAGATATCCGAGCGAGAGGTGGCAGAGAAAGAGATCCTCCGCCTGAACCGGCTTTATGCGGTGCTTAGCGGGACCAACCATACCATCGTGCGCGCCAGGGACCGCGAGACGCTTTTCAAGAATATCTGCCGGGTTGCTGTCGAACAGGGTGGTTTCAGGATGGCCTGGATCGGACTGATTGACGAAGAATCCGGCATGGTCAAGCCGGTTACCTGGTATGGGGAGAATCACGGCTATCTTGACAGTATCCGTGTTTCCGTCCTGGAGGTGCCGGAAGGAATGGGGCCTACCGGTTCGGCCATCCGCGACAGCCACTACTACATCTGCAACGATTTCATAAACGATGAGCGAACCGCTCCCTGGCATGAAAAGGGCCTTGAACGGGGCTTCCTATCCTCGGCGGCCATTGCACTGACATTGAAAAACAAGGTGATCGGCGCTTTGACCATCTATGCCGGGGAAACGAACTATTTCTGCTCGCGGATGATTGAATTGTTGAAACAGATGGCAACGGACATCTCCTTTGCTCTGGATAACCTGGATCACGAAGAGCGCCACAGAAAGGCCGAGATAGCCTTGCACGAGGAGACTCTTGAACGCCTGAGGGCCGTGGAGGCCAGTCGGGAGAAGGACCTGCAGCTGGTGCAGCAGAACCGGCAGGCGGCCATGGGGGAGATGATCGGCAATATCGCCCATCAGTGGCGGCAGCCATTGAATACCTTGGGGCTTGTGATACAGGAAATGCCGGTAATTTTTGAATGCGGCAGGTTCAGCAGGGATTACCTTGATGAGCGTGTTGCCAAGACCATGGCAATCATCATGCATATGTCCCAGACCATTGACGATTTCAGGAATTTTTTCAAACCTGACAAGGAGAAAACCACTTTCAAGGTAAGCAAGGAAATCAGCAAGACCCTCATGCTTATCGAATCCGGTTTTCAGGAGCAGCAGATCAGGATCGAGGTAAATACTTCCGGAGATCCGGTCGTCTACGGTCATCCCAACGAATACTCCCAGGTCCTGCTTAACATCTTGCTGAATGCCCGTGATGCGTTTGCAAAACTGAAAACAGACTGTCCGAGAGTCAGGATTGACCTGTTCACCGAAGACGGCAAGACGGTGGTGACCATTGCTGATAATGCCGGCGGTATTCCTGATGATGTCATGGGACGTATCTTCGACCCCTATTTCACCACCAAAGGGCCGGACAAGGGCACCGGAGTCGGGTTGTACATGTCTAAAATCATTATCGAAAAGAATATGAACGGCAGAATTTCCGCCCGCAACCTCGGGAACGGCGCTGAATTCAGGATCGAGATCTGATGCCGAATAGATTTACATTCGACTGTTTTCACAGGTTTAACGGAGGACCAAATGCCTGATAAACCAAAACTGGCTATCTACTGGGCCGCGTCCTGCGGCGGCTGCGAGATAGCGGTTGTCAACCTGCACGAGAAGATCCTGGACGTGGATGCGGCGCTGGACCTGATGTTCTGTCCCTGCCTGCTGGATACCAAGAGGAAAGACATCGAGGCGCTCCCGGACCGGGCCATTGCCGTGACCCTCTTCAACGGCGCGCTGCGCACGGAAGAAAACCTGGAGATGGCCCGGCTGCTGCGGCAAAAATCACAGATCATGGTGGCCTTCGGCTCCTGCGCCAAGGGGGGCTGCATCCCGGCTTTGGCCAATTTCAGCACCCGTGAGGATCTGTTCCGTTCGATCTACCTGGATAATCCGTCGGTGGAAAATCCGGACGCGATCATCCCTTCCGGCACCACCAGTTTTCCCGAAGGGGACATCCATCTGCCGGCGTTGCTAAGCCGCGTCAAGCATCTGGCCCAGGAGGTGGACGTGGATTACTACATCCCCGGTTGCCCGCCGGAATCGCACCAGATCTGGAACGTGATCGAAGTGATCCTCTCCGGGGACCTGCCCGCCAAGGGGAGCACCATCGGCTGCGGCGCGCTGACGGTCTGCGACGACTGCGACCGGACCAAGGAAGACAAGCGCATTCCCGCCTTCCGCCGTAACTATGAATTCTATCCAGATCCCAAGGCCTGTCTGCTGGAACAGGGGCTGCTCTGCATGGGTATCGCCACCCGAAGCGGTTGCGGCGCTCCCTGCACCAAGGCCAACATGCCCTGCAGCGGCTGTTACGGTGCGCCGGAAGGGATCAGCGACCAGGGGGCCAAGATGGTTGCGGCGCTCGGCTCGGTCATGGACATCGGCGACACGGCTGGCCTGTCGGAGGCGGAAATCTCCGGGCGGGTATCGGCTTTTCTGGCGACGATCCCGGACTATGCCGGACTGTTCTACAAATACGCCCTGGCCAGTTCGACGCTGGGCGGCAAAGTCGGGGGAGGTCACTGATGACGACACGGATCACGATCGACCCGATCACCCGCCTGGAAGGGCATGGCCGGATAGATATCTTTCTCAACGATCAGGGAACGGTGGAGAACGCCTGCTTCCAGATCCCGGAGCTGCGCGGCTTCGAGCAGTTCTGCGTGGGCAGGATGGCCGAGGAGATGCCGGTCATCACCAACCGGATCTGCGGGGTCTGCCCGGAGGCCCACCACCTGGCCGCCACAAAGGCGCTGGACGGTGTCTTCGGCGCCGAGCCCACCTCCGTGGCCAAAAAACTGCGCGAGTTGCTCTACATGGCCTTTTTCGTCACCGATCACACCACCCACTTTTATGCTCTGGGCGGACCGGACTTCATCGTCGGGCCGGATGCGCCCCCCTCGGAGCGCAACATTCTGGGGGTGGCCCGCAAGGTCGGGCTGGATGTGGCCGGCGAGGTGATCGCCTGCCGCAAGCGCAACCACGAGATCATCACCTTTCTGGGGGGCAAGTCGATCCATCCGGTGGCCGGGGTTCCCGGAGGCTGGAGCCGCCCTATTACCGAAGCGGAGCGTGTGCAGATCGAGGATACGGCCCGCAGGAACATAGAGTTTGCCCGCTTCTCGCTGACCTTGTTTGACAAGATCGTGCTGAAGAACCCGGCCTATCTGGAGATGATCACCTCCGACACCTACCTGCACCGCACCTATTCCATGGGCACAGTGGACGCAAACAACCAGTGCAATTTCTACGACGGCCTGATCCGGGTGCTGGACCCGGAGGGGAACGAGTTTGCCAAATACCATCCATCCGAATACCGCGAGCATATTGCCGAGCGGGTGGAACCATG
>MGZK01000143.1 GCA_001802125.1 Geobacteraceae bacterium GWC2_55_20 | reverse complement strand
ATAAAATTCCTTATGAATCCAGCACAAAAAACTCTTGCTCGTAATGACTGTTCCGGGAGTAGCCTCGATGTGGGCCTCAATGAGTTTCTGCACTTCTATGTGCGCTTTGCTTTCCAATTGTTTTGCTCTTTTAGCAGGATCTTTGGAAAAGTCTTCTCGCATGGCACGATCAATGTCCACAGGATGGGTGTTGTGCCCTTCTATTAAATTGGAATAGTAGCTGTTCATTCTTCTTACCAGTTCCACGACTCTTCTACGTGTAACTGGATGAACAGCGGCACTAATGCCGGCAGATTTACGAATCACATCAATCGCCAAATCGTCGAGTTCTCCCGCAGGATCAGTAGGCATCATTGGTTCCATTTCCGAAATTTTTGTATAAAAACCATCTTCCATGTTGATTCCCCTGACATAGGCCAGTATTTTGGCCGATATTAAATCTCGTGACCTTAACTAATTGCGAGACCGCTTTTACACGTGAATTATTAATTGCGTTGAAAATTTGGCCGGTTATAGTGAGGATGTCATAAAATAAAAAACTAAGTTGAAACGAGCTATTGCAATCAGCTTCACATAAAGACATCGAAATTTTTGGCCGATAATTTGGCCGATAATTTTGTACCGTATTTTACCAAAGAAATATACAACATTTTCACTTTTTTAATTTTTTGGCCGATAATTTGGCCGATCTTACGGAAACTAAATACAAAGAAAGGACCATTCAGGTCCTTTGCCTCTCGGAGTATCTGCTGCACTTCATGGATTCGCGGGTGGTGACGGAAAACACCTTGAGGAGGGGGGTCGTACCGTTTGAGTACCGTTTGTGGGACGTAGTTGTTTTATTGCTTTAACTGCTCTAACCACCATTTCCTAAGATCCGGTCGCGATGCAACCAACTCCTCGCCTCGCCTTACCGCTCGACTTACCGAAGGAGTCCCCATGCCGATTAAAGCTCCGACTTTTGCGCCGGAATACTCCAGTTCCCCGACAGCAAAATAACAGAACAACTCACGAGCTTCGGAATATTGATTCCGGCGGCCACGGCGCAGCTTGGTTGCTGCCGGAAATTTGAAATATTCGATTATATTTGCATGCAGAGAGTTCAGATTCATAGTACAAGGCAGCTTACCAGCAAATCGAGGCTCCTCGCGAAGTGACGCCACAAAATCACCTCCGCCAAGAATGCGCTCGTCATAATCACCCATGACAGCAATATTGTTTTCAATCAACTGGCTTCGACGTAATCCGCCGCCGGTCAATTCAGGGCGCTTCCCCATTTCAACACCATCGGACACAAACTGTCGGTAGGCTTTACGGGCCTCTTTCTTCTTGCTGGCAAACAAAGCCATAACTTCATCAACTGCTTGCCCTGCCAAAGAATTCTGACCAAGCAACGCAGCATGTCCGCACCAGAGATAGCGATCCAGTTCATCAAGATCCTTGACGACTCCGGCCCGCAATGGGTTGAGATGGATGTAGCGGATCAATTCGAGCAAGTATGGCTCTTCTTCGCAGACTATGGATTTGTAACGATTCTGGAAGAGATGCCCGGAACGGGCATGACGACGATTAAACGTGATGGCATATCCGGTCAGCAACCTACGCATGAAAAGTGAGAGATCAATGTGATTGCAACGTAACAACAGATGAAAATGATTGGGAATAAGAGCCCAAGCAAAACAGTCGGTACCGGTATCGACGAGAAGGTTGTTTAAACGCTCAACGAACCGTCCCCTGTCATCATCATCCAAAAAGATATCGGTGCGTTCAATGCCGCGAACGATAACGTGCTGCAATAAACCTGGAATGTCTAGTCGGGCTTGTCTTGGCATGAATGACAAATAATAGAAAAAGTTTCATAAAGCAATAAAGCAACTACGTCCCCTTGGGTCCCCCGTCCCCTTGGGTCCCCCGTCCCCTTGGGTCCCCCGTCCCCTTGGTGTCCCCTAGAAAGCAATTCCCCTGCTTTTGATTTTATCGGCTCAATACAGGGACACCTTACCTATTTCCTTGCCTCAGACTTTAATTGGTATGGTGTCCCTGTATTCTCCTGTACAATCTGAATTCTTTGCATTTTTAACTTTCTTGTGGTTGCCAACGTGGCTGCGTTTGACCTGCCGGGCGTCTTTATTGTCCGGTCATGGTCTGAGCGCGTGTTGAACCTTATTTATTAAGTTCTCTGGTGATAATTGATTCATGCTTTCGACGTTTAAGAGCTGAGAAAATTCCAACTCCGGCCACGATTAAACCAAAGACCACAGGTAGCATCATTTTTGATTCAAACTTCACCCCGAACCCAAATATTGCAAGTAAAATCATCAGAATAAAGCAAAGCCCAACAATTATTGACATTCGGTAAAACATTATCTGGTTTGATGAATACAAATAATCTGTATATTTTGACTTGCTAAACTTTATTTCATTTTCAAACATACTGATATGCTTCAGACTTATCATACCAGCCAAAGAAACTACTTTTCTCTTTTGTATGCTTTTCTTCTAACGTAATTGGCAGCCTAATAATATTGCCGTCGCTGAGCAATATTGTCGTTGACGGAAAGCGGCCTAAGTTATCTGCAAAAGTGTCAGACCTCTTGATGGCAACAATATTGTTCCATCCGTATCTACTGTCGTTATAGACAAATCCATCCTTTTCGATAGTCAAGGTGGGAACAAAAAAGCCGACTTGTCTGATTCCGAATATTCTTTTCGATTCATTCATTATTTATCTCGGTTCAACTCGTACTTGAGCAGACGACATCTGTCATCTACCTGTATATGTTTTCATCTACAGGTAGATGCTTGCATCTACGGATAGATGTCTTTCAAGCATATACATATAGATGCTTTTTCGGTTTTCCAAGGTTATCTTTTGCATCTACCTGTATATACTTTCCCAATGTTGTTCCGATAATTTTTTCATACTTCACAAACCAGAGTTGCTTCTCTGGATTCCATCCTGAACCCGCAGTTTTTGCTTGAGTTCGAAATGACAGATGTGAAGGGAATTCGCGGGACATCCATTCTTAATCAAAATATGTAATTACAGGGGAATAGACACGGTGAAGGTGCTGCCTTTGCCAATCTCGCTCTCGACCCTGATCTCTCCCCCATGATTCTTGATGATTTCGTTGCTGATCGAAAGCCCGAGCCCGGTGCCTCTGCCGGTCTCCTTGGTGGTAAAGAACGGTTCGAAGATATGCTCCCGCACCGTTTCCGGAATTCCGCTGCCGGTGTCGCTGATTGAAACATGTATCAAACCGCCTTCGCTCCAGACCCGTATTGTGATCTCGCCCTGGGTATCGATTGCCTGTGCCGCGTTGACCAGCAGGTTGGTGAAAACCTGAGCCAGCTGTTGCGGGTAACAGCGCAAATGAGGGACTTCACTGTATTCCCTTTTTATGGTGGCCTTGTATTTCAGCTCGTTGTAGGCGATGTTGATGGTGCTCTCCAGGCATTGTATGATGTCCGCCTCTTTCTGTTCCGCCTCCTCCGTTCTTGAAAAACACTTCAAATCCATGACAATGCTCTTGATCCTCTCGATCCCATCCATGGTTTCCCGTATCATCTCGGGGATCTCTTTTACAATGCGGCCAATTTTCATCTGGGTATGGAGCGCTTGCAGCTGTTCGACATGCTGTGGGCCGGTCTTTCCCGACAGAAGCGCCTCCTGCTGTGACTTCATGAATTTCAGGATCCTTTCGCAATACCTGTCGAGCGATGCGGTGTTGCTGGAGATGAATCCGATCGGATTGTTGATTTCATGGGCAATTCCAGCGGTCAACAGGCCGATAGTGGCCATTTTCTCCTGTTGAATCATCTGGCGCTGGGTGGACTTGAGCTCGGTGATTACCTCCTCCAGCTCTTCTGTTCGTTTCTGTACCCGTTGTTCGAGAATCTCCGAGTGCCGCTTGAGAAAATCCTGATATTCCTTCATCTGCAGAAGATTGCGCGTCCTCAGCAGTATCTCCATTGAATCGAACGGCTTGCTGATGAAATCGTCGGCGCCGGCGGCCATCCCCTTCAACCTCATGGACTTCTCGTTGAGACAGGTTACCATCACTACCGGCACGAATCTGGTTGAGCGATCCTCCTTGAGAAGCCGGCAAACCTCGAAACCGTCCATGCCGGGCATCATCACGTCGAGCAGGATGAGGTCCGGCGGCTCGGACTGCGCGGCCTGAAGAGCGCTCATTCCGTTGGAAAAGAGACACGTTGTGTACCCATTATTCATGAGGATGTCGTCCAGCAACTGCTGTGAACAATGATTGTCATCAACGATGAAAATCGTGGCTGGTGTGATGCGGGATGTCTCGAGTTCCGTCATGGCATGCTACCTCTCTGGAAAAATAGTTATTTTTGATTGTCGCCTGACCCGCCCGGTTCGGCGGCCGACAAGGGGAGCGTGAAACTGAACTTGCTCCCCTTGCCCGGTTCGCTCTCCACCCGGAGCGTTCCGCCATGCAGCTCTATCAGGCTTTTAGCCAAGGCCAGACCAAGTCCGATGCCTTCAAATTTCTTGGTGTAGGCCGCTTCCAGCTGGGTGAAGGAGCTGAAGATCTTCGGAATGTCCGCTGGGTCAATGCCGATGCCGGTGTCAGATACGCTGATTTCAAGCAGCTGTTTACCGGTCTGTGCCGCCGTGACCAATCCGGCGTTCACTGTCACGCTTTTGCCGTCCGGGGTGAACTTGAATGCATTACTGATCAGCTGATATACGGCCTTTTTAAGTTTGGGGGCGTCGGCCGTGATCACAACATCAGCCTGCGGCGCTATCTCAAGTGTGAGCGTAATGCCCCGCCTTTCCGCCTCATGCTTGAAGATCTTCATGGAAGGCGTGATGATATCCGTAGCCGGAAACCCTGACAGGTCAAGGATGCCGTCGCCGAATTCGCACTGGGCCATGTCGAGAATATTGATCAGCATGTTTCTCAGTCTCCAGCCACTGTTCTTGATTTCATTCATATAAAAGAGCTGCTTTTCGTTGAGCGGGCCAAACAGTTCGTCTGTCAGCACATCGCTGAAGCCGATAATGGAATTCAAGGGGGTCCTGATCTCATGACTCATGTTGGCAATAAACTCGGTTTTGGCCCGGCTTGCCTCCTTGGCGATATCAAGCGCCGTGATAAGGTTTGTCTCCGTCTTCAGCTGTTCGGTGATGTCATGCCCGGCGCCATTGAACAGTACCTTTCCGTTTGTATCCAGGTACGGCATGCCATTTATCACGAAACTGAGACAGGAGCCGTTGGAATGCCTGATCCGGCAGGGCGGGCTGGTCGCCGCCCGCATCGATCCGATGACACGCCGCTGGTATTCCTCGAAGGGAGCCGCGTCTTCCGGATGGACGAATGAAATGAATCTTTTCCCCAGTACCTCGCGGACCGGATAGTCGAAATACTGTTCCCAGGCTTTGGATACGAATGTGAATTCCGCCTCGTCGTTCAGGGTGAAGATGATATCGGACGAGTTGTCGATGTGTGCCCTGAGCTTCTCTTCTCTTTCACTAAACACCTGCTCCAACCGCCTGCGCCAGGTAACGTCGTTGAAATCGTCGCTGCTCCACTGATCACCTGAAGAATGATCCGCGCTCATCGGGTGTGCGGAGCGGTTTCCAGCAAAGATTCCTCGAAAACCTCGGCAAATCTTTCGTGGATATCCGTGAATGCTGCCAGCACTCTTGGATCGAAGTGTTGCGGAATGGTTCTGTCATCCCCTTCGGTGATGATACGGAACGTGGTGTCATGATCGAAAGCCGGTTTATAGCAACGTCTGTTGCGCAGGGCATCATACTGGTCGGCCAGGTTCAGGATGCGTCCCTCGATCGGGATCCGGTCGCCTGACAGCCCATAAGGATAACCGCTGCCGTCATAGCGCTCGTGATGACTGAGAGCAATGCTTTTTGCCAGGCTCAGCCGCACATGGTCGCCGATGATGGCGCCACCAAGTATGGTGTGCTGCTTGATCCGGTTGAACTCTTCGGAATCCAGGGGGGCCGGTTTTTTCAGGATGTCGGGTGACAGATGGATCTTGCCCACATCGTGCATGATTGACTGGTGCCGGATCAGGGAGACGAACTGCTCCGGCATGCCCAGCTGCCGGGCCAGCAGGGCCGAGTATTCACCCACACGCAGGATGTGGTTGCCGGTGTCTTCATCGTTTATTTCGGAGGCCCTGGCCAGGGCATGAACAGTATAGGTGAAGGCATCCTCGGTCTCGCGTACCTGATGCGAGAGCGACTTGAGGAACAGGCTCTGGGCGACAACGCTGTTCAGTACCTCGGCATCGTAGAGGGTTACCTGACGTCCGTAATTCATGGCACAGAGGGTTATCCGGCTGCTTTGGTGGCAGATCAGGTTGAAAACCGGGTCAACGTGTTCGTTAAGCATGGAGAGGAGTTCAGAATGTTGTTCCATTAAATCGGTTTGATTGAGCCAGACTACTCCGGTGCCGCCGACAACAAGCCGGTTGAGGTGGTGAACGATATCCGGTGGAAGCGATGTCATCGACAGTCTTCCGGCTTCATGGCCGAACAGGTAACAGTCGTATCCTTCACTCGCACTCCCGAGCACGACAAGTATTCGTTGGGGGTGCTCGATCATTTCCGGTGAGACGGCGATGATCTGGCGGACAATGGCGCTGATGCTGGCCATGAAATCGAAATGAAGCGGGTCGAAACCGGTGAAGAGCTGTTCGCCGAAACTGGTCAGGCTGGTAATGTTGTGATAGGCGGAGTAGAGCTGGTCGTTGAGTGCCTTGACCCTGAGGAGCATGTTGATGCGAGCCATGACTTCCATGCTGTCGAAAGGTTTTGAAATGAAATCCTCGGCGCCGGCCTCGATCCCCTTGATGCGGTTTTCCCTGGCTGCATAGGCGGTGATCATGACCACCGGTATGTTCCGGTACTGATCGTCGCTCTTTATGCGGCGGCAGACCTCGAAACCGTCCATTTCCGGCATCATCACGTCCAGCAGTAGTATGTCCACGCATTCCCGCTGAATTTTTTCAAGGGCCTCCAGTCCGTTCGACGCCATCGTGACTTCGTAACCGCGCGGAGCAAGCATGGCCTCCAGCAGGCTGAGGTTCATCGGCTCGTCATCAACGCAGAGTATCCGCGGTTTGAGGTGTTTCATATCATCACTCTGTCTGCCAGATATTGCAGGATTGTTTTTGGCAGAATTCTGATGTCAATCGGTTTGTTGATGTAGCCGTCAAATCCTTTGGCGAAGAAATTATCCTTGTCATCGACCATGATGGCGCATGAGAGTGCCAAAATGCCGATGTCCTTGGTTCGGGGGTCGGAGCGCAGCTGTTTCCCCGCCTCCAGGCCGTTCATAACCGGCATCTGGATATCCATCAGGATCAGGTCGGGATGATGTTCCAGCGCCAGGTTGACGGCTTCCTTGCCGTTTTCCGCAAGCAGTACCCTGAATCCCGACATCACCAGCACGTCGTGAAGCAGGACACGGTTTTGATCGTTATCGTCCACTACAAGAATTGTATCCGGCATGTTTACACCTCGTGTGACATCCGTAATCCATGTCACTAATTAATGTTGTTGCCGGGCTCAAGATAACTTTTTATGATCATGAGGAATCCCCGTGTATGTATCGGTTTTGCAATATAGTCGTCAAACCCGGCTGAGAGGATTCTTTCCCGGTCGCCATGCATGGCAAAGGATGTCAGGGCGATGAGCCTGAGCTGGCGGGTCACCGGATCGTCTTTCAGTATTTTGGCGGCGGCAAAGCCATCCATGACCGGCATCTGGATGTCCATGAGAACCAGATCCGGCATGTTGTTCCTGGCCATCACGATACCTTCTTCGCCGTTGTTTGCCTCCAGCACCGTGTAACCGTGATAGCTCAGCAGATCATTCATCAGTATGCGGTTGTTGTCGTTATCTTCCACGATAAGGATAGTTCGATTCATGATTGATTCAACTCCTTAAGAAACGCTATTTTGTAATTTAGCGGAATGGCAAAGAAAAACCGGCTGCCCTTGTCAATTTCACTCTCCACCCCAACTTGGCCGCCATGAAGTTCAACCAGCCTTTTTGTCAGGGCCAGGCCAAGGCCGGTTCCTTCATATTCCTTGGTATAGGGTGAGTCGAGCTGGCTGAATTCCTTGAATAGTTTCGGCATGTCCTCTCTTTTGATGCCGATGCCGCTGTCTTCCACGGATACCTCTATGAAGTCGCCCTCCTCAAGTTGCTTTTCGCCCTGAATATACAATCCCGCTGTAAGTATCCCGGAAAGAGAAACCCGTTGCGCCGTGACTCGAACGCTTCCTCCGTCCGGTGTGAATTTGACGGCATTGGAGAGCAGGTTGAACATGATCTGCTTGAGTTTTCTCTCGTCGGCAATCAGTTCGATATCACAATCGGCCGGAATTTCCAGGCCGAGGCGCAAATTGTGTTTAAGAGCTTTTTCCTGGAACATGGTAAGTGTGCCGGCAATAACCTCGCGGAACTTCACCATTGACAGTTCCAGTACCAGCTTGCCCGCTTCCACCTTGGAAAGATCGAGGATGTCGTTGATGAGATTCAGCAGATGCCGTCCGCTGGTCAGGATGTTGCCGACATATTCGTGCTGCTTGGTGTTGAGCTGACCGAACAGTTCGTCTTCCAGCACTTCGGAAAAACCGATTACCGAGTTGAGCGGGGTGCGCAGCTCGTGGCTCATATTGGCCAGAAAATCGGACTTGGCCCTACTGGCCTCTTCCGCCCTGACTTTAGCTTCTTGCGCAATATTCTGCTGCTTTTCCAGTTCTGCATTCACGTTCAACAGCTCCTGGTTCTTGGAGTCCATTTCCGCCATGTTTTCTTCAAGTTGCTCATTGAGCACCGACATTTCCTCGGTAGCGTTGGCCAGTTCCTGATTATTCTGAATGGCTGTTTCATAGGTTGAAAGCAGCAGATTGAGGATCTGAAGCCGATCAGAGTTGATGAAATACTTTTTCCCCCGGAAAAATATCTCCAGCCCCATCCGGACCCCCTGTTTGTTTTCCAGGTTGCAGTTGGCCAGGATATGCTGGATACGAGAAAGAAGAAAATCCTCATTGTACGGTTTTGTGATGAAGTAGTCGGCGCCGCACTCCAGTCCCATGATGACATCGTCCGGGTCGGAAAGCGAAGTGAGCAGGACAACTGGTGTATTCTGAAGCTCATGGTTTTCTTTGATCCTGCGGCAGAGTTCATAGCCGTCCATTTCCGGCATGACAATATCACTGATCACCGCCAACGGGCTCATTCCTTCAAGCAGGGCCATGGCCTCTTGCCCGTTGGCGGCGGATTCCACTCTGAAATCATGTTTTTCCAGCATATGCCGCAACATTTCTCTCTGGGTGGGGCTGTCCTCAACGATGAGGATCATGTGGGGTGGCTGTTTGCAGTTCATAAATGGATTCCTTCCCGCGTTCCGGATGACTTGTCCGTCCTTGATAAAGTGTTTCCTGCCGCAATCATACGTTCAAGGAGATGAGCAATGCCCTCCGGTGGCAGAATAAAATCTGCTGCATCGATTTTCACCGCTTCACCCGGCATGCCGAAGATCACCGAGCTTTCCCGGTCCTGGGCGATGGTCACGGCGCCTTTGCTCCGCAGCAGTTTCAGGTCGTCGGCGCCGTCTCTCCCCATTCCGGTCAAGAGCACGCCCACTGAATTGGGGCCATGCGTCTCGGCAACGGAGCGAAACAGTCTGGCTACCGAAGGTCGCAGCCCGTTTTCCGGTCCTTCGCCGGAGAGGGCAATGCGATGGTCTTTTCCCACCAGCATATGGTGTCCATCCGGAGCGAAATAGGCATGGCCTGGAACTGGATATTCACCATTGATGGCAATATGGGAGGGAAAGCCGGTGGTGGCACCAATCCATTTCACGAAGTTTTCCATGAAGCCCTGTGCCATGTGCTGTACAACCAGAAACGGAGCGGCCAGGTTTTTGGGCAATGCGGAGAATATCTCCTGGATAACCGCCGGGCCTCCGGTAGATGCTCCGATGGCCACCATCCGGATCCTGTCCGGGACGGCTCTTGCTGCAACAGCTGGAAATTGCACGGCTTTCACTTCTTTGCGAAGCCGGGACCAGCGTTTTACAACCTTGATTTCGCTCATTGTTTTCACGGCTCTGATCAGCTCGGAAGCATCATCGATATAACCGGGATGCCCCAACCCGAAAGGCTTCCTTACGATGGCCAAGGCCCCGGCTTCCATGGCGTGAAAGCATTTGTCCGCATCATTGGCGTCGTAGCTTCCGCTGACGATGATAATCGGCACCGGGTTGCTCTCCATGATCCGGCGCGTAGTTTCGAAGCCGTTCAGTTTCGGCATATGAATATCCATGGTGATTACATCCGGTTTCACCTGCTCCACGGCTGAAAGCGCCATCTCGCCGTCTTTGGCGATTCCGACCACCGACACCAGCGGATCGGCGGAAAGGATATGGGCGAGCAATTCTTGCTCGACCGGCGAGTCTTCCACTATGAGAACGCGTATCATGTTGGGTTCCTTTAAAAACAAAAAACAACCCCCCTCAATCCCCCCTTGTCAGGGGGGAAGCTTGAAGGCTCTCCCCTGATAAGGGGAGCGGGGAGGGGTTTTCTTCCCTTAAATGAGTTTTTTCATCACTTCCAGCAGATTGCTCTGGTCGAAACTGCTCTTCACGATGTAGGCGTTTGCCCCGGCATCGATTCCGCGCTCCCGGTCTTCCCGGGAAGCGAGCGCGGTTACCAGCACCACCGGCAGATCGCCATATTCCCTGTCGGAACGGATTTTGGAGGTCAGTTCGAAGCCGTTCATGCGCGGCATGTCCACGTCCGAGACCACGATGTCGAACGAGCCGTTTTTCAGCCTGGAAAAGCCGTCCATGCCGTCCACCGCCGTGACCACGGCGTAACCGGATGACTCCAGAATATTCTTGAGCAGGGTCCGGGTCGTGATGGAATCCTCGACAACCAGAACGGAGCGCAAGCGGTTTGCCGGCTCTCCTGTGTCTGTGACAGCACTGCGTTGCGAAGAATATGCGGCGCTCTTGACCGCCGATTTGAACAGGTCGGTTACGTTGAGGATCGGCGCGACATGGCCGTTGCCGAGGACCGTGGCGCCCGCCACATTGCGGACCCGTGAAAGCTGCCGTCCCAGCCCCTTGAGCAGTACCTCCAGCTCGCCAAGTACTTCATCCACCTGAAAAGCGATGCGCGTTTCGGATGTGGCAAGAAGCACCACCGGCAGCAGATCGGAAGGCTTTGATTCCCAACCGGATACGGGAAGTTCCAAAACCGTTGCGAGCCGTGCCAGAGAGACAGGCGCTCCATCCAGGCAGATCGTTTCCCGGTTTTCCACGCACTTGATATCATTCGGCCTGATTCTCAGCACCCTGGCGACATACATGGCCGGGAGCACAAACAGGCGTTCGCCGAGGCGGACGAGAATGCCCCTGAACGTGGCAACCGTCAGCGGCAGCACTATACGGAAGCTTGTTCCCGAACAGGTTGTCGATTCCACGCTGACGGACCCGCCCAGTTTTTCCACTTTTTCCCGTACGATGGCCAGACCCAGTCCCCGCCCGGAAATTTCGGTGATGATCGGACTGGTGGTGATTCCGGACTGAAAGACATGAGTCATGAGTTCCTGGTCACTGAGTTCGGCCACTCTCTCTGCTGACAGCATACCGGATTTCAACAGTGCGGACCTGATTCCGTCCAGGGCGATGCCGCCGCCGTCATCGGCGATGGTAAGCTCCACCTTGTCGTCTCTGGGGAGTACCGCGATCCTGATTGTCCCGAGTTGGGGCTTGCCTTTGGCCCTGCGTTCCGCCGGATTTTCGATGCCGTGATCGATGCAGTTTCTCACCAGATGCACCAGCGGGTCTTTCATCTCCTCCAGAATACGCCGGTCAATCTCGATGTCGTCACCGCTGATCGTCAGTTCGATCTTCTTGCCGTTCTCCCGTGAGAGATCCCGGACGATCTTGGGCAGAATTTCCAGCAGGGAGGAAAAAGGGAACATCAGTACTTTTTTCATGTCTTCGAGCAGGTTGTTTGTCATGCCGCCCAGAGCCCGGCTGTCTCGTTCGGCTGATTTGACCTCTGCCGTAAACCGTGTTTCGAGTGACTTCATGAAGTCACTGTTCCAATCCAGAAAATCCAGCAACCTTGTCAGCGATCGTTTCTTGTGTGTTGCTTCGTCATTTTCACCCTGTGTTTTTGAAGATTTGAATTTTTGGACCAGCGGTTTTACCCGTGCCCACTCCTTGCTCCAGGAATCGAACGCCGTAGCGGTAGCCCGCAAATCGAGTACATGCTGTGATGATGCCAGTTTGGCGGAGAGCATCTCTTCCGATTGCAGCAGCACGGATGTCAGTCTGGCCGTGGAAACCCTGACGGTGTCAGTGGAAATCTTATGAATCGGGGAATCGGGGAGTTTTCCAGAATCGGAGAACCGGGGAAACGGTGAATCGGGGAGACATTCTTCATCTGCTCCGTTTCCCCGCTTCTCCGTTTCTCCGGTTCTGTCTTTAACCACTTCTCCGCTTCCGCCTTTCAATGCTTCTCCGTTTCTCCGCTTCCCCGTTTCCCCGCTTCCGCCTTTTCCCGCCTGCTCAAGCCTGTTGATGAGTCGCCGTTGCAGAGCCTTGTCGTCATGCGCCCGTTCCGCTCCGGCGTCGGGAAGAGTCCGGGCGAGAAGGTCCAGCGCTTCCTGAAGCAGATCGAAGAGCCCGGGAGATGCCGTCAGTTCATTCTTTTTCAGTGAGGCAAAGATACTCTCCAGCGCCTGGCAGAGCGCTTCGATCTCAACCTGATTGACGGCGCGGGCTGCTCCCTTCAGGCTGTGCGCCTCGCGAAAAATGAACTCCACGAGCTCAGTCTGCCGTTCCGGGAGCGCTCCTTGCTCCAGTTCGAGGAGACCCGAGCACATCCCCTTCAGGTGCTCATCCGCCTCAACCTTGAAGGTTACAAGGAGTCTCTTCAGAAATTCGGCATCTTTGTCGATCACGTTGGTTCTCCCCTTAAAACCAACCCCCCTCAATCCCCCCTTGTCAGGGGGGAAGCTTAAAGGCTCTCCCCTGATAAGGGGAGCGGGGAGGGGTTAAACCTTATACCTCGCCACCAGATCCTTCAGCTTCTGCCCCAGATCGTGCAGCCCCTGCACCGTCAGTTCCACCTGTCGCATGCCGGTCACGTTCTGCTCGCTGGCCTGGCGTATGTTTTCCATTGCCATGGCCACCTGGTCCATGCCGGTCAACTGCTGTTGGCTGGATGCCGCGATCTGGTTTGCGGCCTGGGACGACTCGTCGATACTCATGCTCATCTGGCGGATCGCCTCGCCAGCCTCTTTCGACTGCCTGACGCCGTCTTCTACCGCCTTGTTACCCTGCTCGGTGGCCATGACCGCCGCGTTGGTCGCCTTCTGGATGTCGTTCAGGATCGTGCGCACCTGTGACGTGGCCTCCTTGGACTGCTCCGCCAGGCTCTTCACCTCCTGGGCTACCACCGCGAAACCTTTTCCCTGCTCCCCGGCCTTGGCCGCTTCGATGGCGGCGTTGACCGCCAGCAGGTTGGACTGTTCGGCCAGGTCGTTGACCGTGGCGATGATCTCGCCGATGGTCTGGCTCTGTTCGGAGAGGCGCACGATACTCTCGGCGATGGCCTCCACCTGCCCCTGGATCCGTCCCATGCCGGCGATGGACTCCTCCACGGAGCGCCTGCCGACTTGTGCCACCTGGACCGCTCTCTGGGCGGTATCCGCAACACTCTTCGCCTTCTGGCTCGACACCAGGGCGGTCTGCTTGACTTCCTCCACCGTACTGGTCGTCTCGCTCACCGCCGCCGCCGTCTCCGTGGCGCCGCTGGCCACCTGGTTGGTAGATGCCATGATCTCGCTGGATGACGAGGCCAGTACGTTTACCCCCTCGATGATCTCCCTGGTGATCTCTCTCAGGCTGCTCCCCATGGCGGACAGTGCGTTCCCCATCACATCTCTCTCCGATTGGGGAGTAACCACGCCGCTTAAATCACCCGCGGCTATGCGACGGGTCGTGTCGGCATGCCCCTTGATGTTTGCTACCATACGGCGGAAGGTTTGAATCAACATGCCCACTTCGTCTCTCCTGCCGCTTGAAAGGACGTTTACTTCCAATTCCCCCTCCGCGATTCGCTCGGATATGGCGGCAATCTCCGTAAGAGGTTTGGCAATGGCCTTGTTCATGGCCAGCGTCATGGCGGTGCTGATAATGATGGCGGCCACGCCGACCAGAAGGAATATGACCAATGATGTGCGGGCCCTCTGCTCGGACTGTGTCAGCCGCTGTTTCGCCTGTTCCTTTTCCATCTGCTCCAGCTTGAGGGAGATGTCGCGAATCTTGTTGTAGCGCTCCTCCTGCTGCCCCAGTCCTTGCTGGCGCGCCGCTTCGTCCTTTCCCCCCAGAATCAGGCTGATCTGCTCCTCACGCGCCTTGCGGTAGGAATCCCGGACCACAACAAGCTCCTGAAGAGCGGATAAAAAAAAGGGGTCGTCTTTCTGGATGGCTGTCAACTCCTTGAGTTTTTTGTCGATATCTTCGGTGCGCTCCCGGATGTCGCGCTCCAACGCCTGCTGCTTGGCTCGGTCGTCGGTCATCATCATTTCCAATAATTGTGCCCGTGCCCGGTTCTGGGCAGACCTCAGTTCAACAATATCGAGGGAGGTGGTGTAGTTCTCGCGAAACAGCTCCTGCTGCGACTGCGTTGTCTCCGTTATCCCCAGGTAGGCGGTCCCGATGACAATGACGATGAGTGCGAACATCAGGCTGAAGCAGCAGACGATTTTCGACTTGGTGGACAGATTCAGAAACCATAGCATGGGAAACCTCCAATTCAGTTACTGAGTTCATGGAGTTTAGGCTCTGATATTAACTCTCAGCTCTTAAAACTCCATAAACTCTCCAAACTCATCAAACCTCTTCATGCACCACGATGCTCCGGTCGGAGATAATCTTACCCCCATCCAGCACCACCAGCCGCTCCTCGGTGACTCCCATCAGGTACTCGGCTCGTATCTCGGTCAGGGTGGGGAGCGACGCTAGCAGATCTGAGCGCGGTATCCAGCGTGCGGCAATGATGGCATCCGCCAGAACACCGAATTCCATGGCTCCTTGATGCAGCACGATAACCTTGTTCAGATCGGAAAGTCCCCTGTTGGGCAGGTCGAAGAATGTGCGCAGGTCAATGACCGGGAGGATTTTGCCGCGCATGTTGATGACTCCCAGAACGAAGGCGGGGGTACAGGGGAGGGGGGTGAGATCTTTCAGGGGGTAGACCTCTCCGATATAGACCGATTCTATGGCGTAGCGTTCGTCGGCGAGGAGAAATTCGACTACCTCGATTCGTTCCGCTTCCGCATCGCTGTTTTCCGGC
Source organism: Geobacteraceae bacterium GWC2_55_20 (assembly GCA_001802125.1). Taxonomy (GTDB): domain Bacteria; phylum Desulfobacterota; class Desulfuromonadia; order Geobacterales; family Pseudopelobacteraceae; genus JACRCG01. The sequence goes on along the minus strand of MGZK01000143.1, from coordinate 7,494 downwards.
TCCCGTGCCAGGGCCGCCGCCCGTGCTTTCAGAATCCGTTGCCGCTCATTGCTGGTTTCGTCCATGTTATCCCCTTGATATCTATTCGGCATGTTAAGTCTCGAAATCGTAACCCCTCCTGTCCTCCCCTTAATTAAGGGGAGGGACGCTTCGATGCGGCTGCCAATGGAGTTTAGCCAAGGTGCAATCCGCGTTCCCCCTCTTAAGTTAAGAGGGGGACAGGGGGCGTTATGTAACGGTGCTGAAAGGTTTACTTCCTCGTTACATTCCTGCGGTAGTGGCCCTGATGATCTCCCTGAGCCTCCCGGCAAACGTACCGTCGGATTCCGGAATGATGTCATCGGGACGATATTTTTCGAGCAGCGAAAGAGCATTGTTGAAATGCAGTTGCGACTCCCTGACTTTTCCCTGCCGCTGTTCAAGATTGGCCAGCGTGAAATGCGCCAGAACCATGTCCTGGTCGAGGTAGAGCGCTTTTTTGAGCGCCGTGGCGGCCTCATCGTACATTCCCTGCTCCTGGAGAATGACGGCGCGGAGATAATGGAGCCCGGAGGAGAGTTTGTCGGTTGCGAGCGCCAAGTCAGATGCCTTTAGCGCCTCCGCGAGCTTTCCTTCGTTTGCGTATATGCGGCACAGCAATGCCAGGGCCCGGGTGTCGTTTCTGTCCTGCACCAGTTGCATGGTCACCATTTCCTCAGCCTCCCTGTAAACACCCCGTTCATAAAGTGTAAGAGCTTTCTGATAGGGAGAAGCCGTTTCTTGAGCTGGCAAATCGCGAAGTGGGGCGGACGTGGCCACATTCAGGGCCGGGTAGAGGGGGCTCGGGTGAGTCGGAGATACTTCCTGAATCTGGGATTCTGTGACACTCCCCGGATCGAAGAACCGGGGAGTGGGGGAATGGGATATGTCTTCTATACCGGCTACGTTTGTTTCATTCTCCCTGTCTGCGCCCCCCTGTTTCCTGTAAAGAGTCGCATCGGGGAAGGAAACCGGATCGAACCCGGGAAAGAGTACGTTGGATGTTTCACAGGGACTGACAAACAGCAGGCCGTCATCCATGAGGCAGTGCTTGAAGCGTTCGACGACCGTTGCGGCGCGTTGCGGGGTGAAATACATCAGCACGTTCCGGCAGAAGATCAAGTCAATGGCGTTGGTGCCGGTGACGAGTGATGGGTAACAGTCCTCTACCAGGTTAATGCTTGAAAACTTCACCATCTCCCTGATGTGGGGAAGTAATTCATACTGCTTGTCTCCCGCTGGCCTGAAGTAGTTGTTCTTGAACCACTGCGGTGAAGTGCGGAAAGACCAGTCTGTATATATCGCTTCCCTTGCCTTGCGAAGGGAGTGAGGGTTGATGTCGGTCGCCAGGATCGATACATCCCAGTCGCGCATCGCTTCGCGCATCCTGTGGAGCAAAATGGCAATGCTGTACGGCTCTTCACCCGTGGCGCATCCGGCGCTCCAGATACGCAGGCGCTGTTCGCCGTCCCGGCGATTTTTTATGATTTCGGGGATGATCTGCCGTTCGAGGATTTCGAAATACCGTATTTCTCGTAGAAAATAGGTTTCGCCGATCGTCAGGTAACAGGACATGGCTTCAATCAGCTCTTTGGATGGCGGGTCGGATGTGAAGCGGGACATGCACTCATGCACATCCTTGAAACCAAGCTCATTGGCTGCCGTAAAGATTGATTGTTCAAGAGTTTTCCATTTGGATGGGGGAAAAAACAGCCCCATCTGCCCGGCGATGCATGTGCTGAGTTTCGCCAGATCAGTATCGTCAAGGAGGTGTTTCATGGCTGTTCAAGATCCACAAGATTGTCAATTGATCCGGTTTCGCCAGGGGAGAGCAGCTTCTCAGGGTTTTGAAGCAGGATCAGGCCGTCGGGGAGCTTGATCACCCCGGACACATACGGTAAATCAGGGATGATTTCAGATGTCTCGGTCTGCATCTGTTCCGAGTATTCCCTTACCTCGCAGGCCGTGTCCGTCATGACTGCAAAGCTGTGTGCGGCACAATTGATTATGATCAACTGGTCGCTGAGTTCTATGGAGCGCTCCGGCAACCCGAAGCGCTGGCGGAGATCAAGCACCGGAAGAATTTTACCCTGGACATTGATCACCCCATGGATGAATTCCGGGCTAGTCGGCACACTGGTGATCTCCACCATTCTGACGACCCGCTCCACTACCCCGAGAGGAATCCCGTAGCGTTGCTCATTAAGAGTAAAGATTACGATCTGATCAGTTCTGGTCATGGGCATGATCTCTCATTCAGTGCTCTGGTGAAGATTGCTGATCTGAACCGTGTGATGTTCCAAGCCAGATTCCGCGGGCTGATCCGGAAACACATCAATTTGTGTGCCAATGTTCACAAAGGCCTATGGATGGGCGATTTGCCTTGAATGCGCGCTTTCAGGGGCAGGGTTGGGCGGGTGAACTGGGCGGGTAAATCTGCAGGTTTTTTTCCACTTTTTTTGTAATATATTGAATTTGTCAATGATTCAGGGTGGTTGTAAAAGTGTAAAGTTTCTTTCCACACTGCAGGTTTTTTTCCACTTTTGTTTGATTGGGTCTCATTTGACAGGATTTGTTGAAATTGATTTGATGAATGGCGGATCGCCGGGAGGTCTCAGCGTTTCTTCGAGGAACGCTGCGGTTTCTTCTTACCGGTCAGAAGCAGGAAAGCCAGGAAACATCCCGCAGTGAGGATCACCACCGTGGCGCTGACCCTGAGCAGGTTGAAAACGTAGCCATTCTGTTGCGGGTCATAGGTGAAACAGTACTCCATCACCGAGCGGATCGCCGAGCCGCTCCTTCCTTCGCGCGCCTCGGCAATCGCCAGGGCCAGGTTCTTGGGCAGCACCGAGACGCCGTACAGGTAGCGGATGATCTTGCCGTCGGCCGAGACCACCACACTGGCAACCGGATGCAGGAACTCTTTCCCGCTTCGCTGAAAGCGATAGCCGATGGCATCGGTCAGGCGCCGGATGGTGGCGGCGTCCCCGGTCAGGAATCTCCATCCCTCCTGGGGGAAGGGTGTTCTCATCGCGGTCAGGTAGGTCCGTTTGCTCCTGGCGGCCATTTGCGGGGTTTCGTTCTCGTCGAAACTGACAGAAATCACCCGGTACTCTTCGTTCGGCCGGCGGTTGAGGTTCTGCAGCGTGCTGGCCATCCGCGCCTGCTGGAAGACGCAGACATTGCTGCAGCTGTAGTAGACCGGCATGATCACGGTCGGCATGGTTACCAGGTCGGCCAGGCGCACGCTCGCGCCGGTCTCGTCGCGAAAGCTCAGGTCGAGTGGAATTTTCAGACCCAGCCGCTCATCGACGCCGATGGCCTGATCCTGTTCCGCTCCGGCCGTGGCTGTTGCGGAGTTCAGCGAAGAAACGGGGCCAGCGCATACGATCAGCGCAGTGATCAGCAGTATCAGCAAGTTGGACAATTTCAGCATCAAGTTCACCATGGCTGTTTAATCCGGTTTTGTTGCGGAAATACTATACGCATTCAGCGCCGGGCTGACCAGAGACATTTGAACCTATAAACGGCAGTTAACCGCCGAGAAAAACGGATGCACGCCGAGAAAACCAGGACTTTCATCAAAAAAGTTGATCACCTTATGGGTTAAATCAGTATTTTGTTCAAGCTTTTGATTTCTCGGCGTGTGTCGGCGTTCATCGGCGGTTAACTGTATTTTGGGGTTGAAGGGCCCCGCCCCGCTTGCCGACCGCCACCATTCCATGCTACAAGAACTACCATGCTGCAGCTAATCAATCTATCCAAAGACTTCGCCGGTACTCCGCTCTTCAGCAACATCTCCTGGCACCTGAAAAAGGGTGAACGGGTGGCGTTGGTCGGAGAGAACGGCGCCGGCAAATCCACGCTGATGAAGATCATCGCCGGGATCAACGAGCCGACTTCGGGCGAGATCCAGTTTGCGCGCGGGGCGCGGGCCGCCTACCTGCCGCAGGACGGCATCGTCACCAGCGGCCGGATGCTGTTCCACGAGGCCAGGGCCGCGCTGGGCGAACTGCTGGCGATGGAAGAGGAACTGCACCGTATCGGGCAGGATCTTGAGCGGCTACCGCACGATTCGCCCGAACACGACCAGCTGCTGCACCGTTACGGCGAACTGCAGGAGCAGTTCCGCCATCGCGGCGGCTATACGATGGAGGCCGAGATCGGAGCTGTGCTTAAAGGTCTGGGCTTTTCCCAGGAGGACTGGCACCGTGACTGCGGCGAGTTCTCCGGCGGCTGGCAGATGCGCATCGCGCTGGCGCGGCTGCTGCTGCAGAAACCGGACGTGCTGCTTTTGGACGAGCCGACCAACCACCTGGACATCGAGGCCCGCAACTGGCTGGAGGAGTACCTCTGCAACTATCCCGGTTCGGTGATCCTGGTCTCCCACGACCGCTTCTTCATGGACAGCGTCTGCAGCCGTATCGCCGAGGTCTGGAACCATGTGCTGAGCGACTATCACTGCAGCTACTCCAACTATCTGGTCCAGCGGGAAGAGCGCGTGACCGCGCTGCGGGAAGCCAAGCGCCGCCAGGACGAGGAGGTTGAGAAAACCGAGGCTTTCATCAGCCGCTTCCGCTATCAGGCCAATAAGGCTTCGCTGGTGCAGTCGCGCATCAAGCAGCTGGAAAAGGTCGAACGGATCGTGCTGCCCCCCGAGCGCAAACGGATCCGCTTCCAGTTTCCTGAGGCCCCCAAGAGCGGCAAGATCGTGCTGGAGCTGAAGGGGCTGACCCGTTCGTTTGGAACACATACCGTGCTGAACTGCATCGATCTGACGGTCGAGAAGGGGGAGCGCATCGCGCTGGTCGGGCATAACGGCGCCGGCAAATCGACCCTGATGACGGTGCTGGCCGGGGGGGAGTTCCAGGGAGGCGAGCGGATCGCCGGGCACAATGTCAGCATGGATTACTTCGCCCAGGACCAGGCCAACGTTCTGGATACGGGCCGCTCGGCCTACGACGAGCTGTACTCCGATGCTCCCTATGCGATGGTGCCCAAGCTGCGCGACATCCTGGGCGCTTTTCTCTTCTCGGGCGACGATATCCACAAGAAGGTCGGGGTGCTTTCCGGCGGCGAACGCAACCGGCTGGCGCTGGCCAAGATGCTGCTGCGCCCGTCCAACCTGCTTTTGATGGACGAACCGACCAACCACCTGGACCTGTACAGCAAGGAAGTTTTGCTGGACGCGCTGAAGGGCTTCGAGGGCACGGTGGTGTTCGTCTCCCACGACCGCTATTTCGTCAACGCACTGGCCACGCGGATCGTCGAAGTAGAGGGGGGCGGGCTGGAAAGCTATTACGGAAATTACGAGTATTACCTGGAGAAGAAAGCCGGCATCACTGCTGGTGGCGCTTCCAAACCGGGTATTTCAGTGGCTTCAAGTCCGCTGGCGGATAGTTCGTCCGCCTGCCTGCCCCCGCTGAAAAAAGAAGAGCGCCTGCGTGACCGCGAAGAGGAGAAGCGCCGCAAGCGCGAAGAACAGTCGCGCCAGAAGCGGGTCGGCGAGGTGGAGGCGCAGATCGCGTCCACGGAGAAGGAACTGGAACTGCTGGAGGTGGAGATGAACTCGCCCGGTTTCTTCGATGACCCCGAGCGCGGCCAGCAGGGGGGCGAACGCCACGCGGCCCTGAACGAGAAGCTGGAAGAGCTGTACGGTGAGTGGGAAGAATTGTCGGAGTGACTCCCTGCATTATGTCCGCTCTCTCTTTGATGCCCCAGAGAGCGGACAAATCCGTTAATATGTTATTGACTTTAGCGCCTTCCGCCCAGAATCGAACCCAGCACACCACGGATTATTGCCCGTCCCACCTGGTTCCCCACCGAACGGGCCGCACTCTTGGCCAGGGCCTCCACAATTCCTTCGCGACGCCTTCCGCCCGAACCCATGGCTCCGCCGAGCATTTCGCCCAGCATCCCGCCTATACCGCCGACTGACGAAGTTTCCGCTGCAGCGGGCTGTCCCTGTACGGTTGTTTCAGTCTGAACAACCTGTTCGGCACGAGCTTTTAAAACCTCGTAAGCCGATTTCCGATCAACAGTTTTTTCATAAATCCCCGCAACCAGGGAAGAGTGCATCAACTGCCGCCGTTGTTCATCATCGATCGGACCGATCCGGGCATGAGGCGGTATCACAAAGGCGCGTTCGACAATTCCCGGCTGTCCGTTTTCATCGAGACAGGAAATCAGTGCTTCGCCCACACCCAGTTCGGTGATGGCGCTTTCTTCATCCAGGGCTTCGTTGTCACGCATGGTCTCTGCGGCAGCCTTGACCGCCTTCTGGTCGCGGGGAGAAAATGCTCGCAGGGCGTGCTGCAGTCGGTTGCCCAGCTGCGAAAGCACCTTGTCGGGAACATCGGCCGGATTCTGGGTTATGAAAAAGACCCCGACCCCCTTGGAACGGATCAGCCGCACCACCTGCTCGATCTTGTCCAGCAGCGCCCCTGGAGCATCGTTGAACAGCAGGTGGGCTTCGTCGAAGAAGAACACCAGTTTCGGTTTGTCCAGGTCGCCCGCTTCAGGCAGGTTTTCAAACAGCTCGGAGAGCAGCCACAAAAGCAGGGTGGCGTACATTTTGGGAGACTGCATGAGTTTGTCGGCAGACAGAATGTTGATGATGCCTTTACCTTGTTCGGTCTGCATCAGATCATTGATATTCAGCATCGGTTCGCCGAAAATCCTGTCGCCCCCCTGGCTTTCCAGAGCCAGAAGCCCACGCTGGATCGCTCCTACGCTGGCGGCGGAAATATTGCCGTACTCGGTCGTGAAGGTGTTGGAATTGTCGCCGACAAACTGCAGCATGGCCCGCAAATCCTTCAGGTCCAGCAACAGCAGGCCGTTATCATCGGCCACTTTGAAGACCAGGTTAAGCACGCCCCCCTGGGTCTCGTTCAAATCCAGCATCCTGGACAGCATCAGGGGTCCCATGTCGGATACGGTAGTGCGCACCGGATGCCCGCTTTCCCCGAACGGATCCCAGAGCGTCACCGGATATCCACGATACTGATGGTCGGAAAGCCCCAGTTTCTCCAGACGCCCAGTCACTTTTACATTACCGCCGCCTTTCTGTGATATGCCGGTCAAGTCGCCTTTGACATCGGACATGAAACAGGGCACACCGATATCGGAGAACTGTTCGGCCAGTGTCTGCAGCGTGACGGTTTTCCCGGTGCCGGTGGCGCCGGTTATCAATCCGTGGCGATTGGCCATGCCCGGCAGAATGAACAGCTCTGTCTGATCGTTTTTGGCAATGGGAAGGGGAGGGGTCATGGTATCGGCTCCTTTATGGAATCAATGTCGATGATACTGTTTTAACGGGAACAGAGTGTATCATAAAAAAGTCAAATGCAATAAAATGTCAAATAGATGGTAATGCGAAACATATACATCTTTTTCTGATGTTTCCGGCTGCGCTTCGTGATAAAAATCGGAGTGAGTCTGACTGCACGCGACGAGGTGACATATGACCACACGTAT
>MGZK01000142.1 GCA_001802125.1 Geobacteraceae bacterium GWC2_55_20 | reverse complement strand
TGGAAAAGCCCAAGCACCGCATGCTGGATGATGAGTGATTCACAGGAAGAATTCCTGTTGGAAGTAACAACCTACAATATCAAAGGGCGGTATCCAGATTACAAAAGAGATTTTCACCGGATAGCTACGCGCACCTACACTGCCGAACGCATCAATGTTATCAGGGAGTTTGCACAATGGCTTACAACGAAGATGACAGCTTGATAGAAGGCACGGTTCAGCGCTATTTGAATACCCTGGCCGAAAACAATATTTCCGTCTCACGACTCTATCTGTTTGGTTCCTGTGCAAAAGGCACCCAGCGGAAAGATAGCGATATTGATCTTGCGGTCTTTTTGGATGAGGATTCCATTGATCGATTTGAGACGGATCTTCGCCTGATAAAGTTGACCCGCCATGTTGACCTGCGCATAGAGCCACATTCATTTTGTCGGAAAGATATCACAGATCCTGATCCGTTTGTCGGGGAAATCCTGGCTACCGGCATACGCATGGATCACTTTGGTGGGATTGCCGAAAAAGGCGTGGATTACGTGGCGGATACAGGTGTTGCGGAACCTACTGATAATGTTAAAAACAATGAAAAATAAGCTGAAGATATTTGGAACTACTGATTAATTGACAATCAGGCTTCCGTTTGGTTATTGTCGCGTCAATCACCACATTCAAGGAGGAATTATGAAAAAAACTCTATTGGCCCTGTTTTTTGTGTTTGCAACTTCCGTCATGGCCATGTCAGCCGACACCCTGCCGAAACCGGATGTTTTGAATGAAGAGAATGTATCCATGACAAAGGGTTTTTCCAGTTATGATACTATAATTATTAACAACCTTGATATGGATCATGCCGAATACTCCAGAGTCGATGAGGAAGAAAAAAACAAGATAGAGTCTATGAAGCCAATGATGAACACTATATTTACTTCAACAATAGAAACAGAGTTGAAAAAAAGAAAATTATTCAAAAATATAAAGATAAATGCAAAGCCGGAGGGTAACGAATTAATCTATAATGCCGCAGTAGATGAATTTAATGCAGGTAGCAGGGCTCTTACTATGTTTGTTGGATTCGGTTCAGGTAAAGTGCATGTTGTTATGACAGGTAAATTCATTGATGCACAAACTGGTAAAGAGCTTGCCTCTTTTAAGGATCAAGAGGCAGGTGGCTTTTTTGGTTCACAAGATTTAAGTGGATTTGAAGGTAAATTTCCGGCTTTTGTTGGACGAATTGCGACATTATCAACGGATTTTATTGAGAAGTTGTATAAGTAATTTTATATATACCTGATCAAGCTGTACTGATATATTTCCTGAAGTAACAGACGTAACACGGCCCGTGGGATCAATTCTCACGGGCCGTTTTTTTGCTGATTGTCAAATCTGAATAATATTACTGCACAGCCTTAACCATCAGATCGCTGACCAGCCTGGTGAAACGGAGCGGATCCTTGATGGTCGATCCCTCGGTCAGAAGCGCCTGGTCGTAGAGCAAGTCGGCATAGTCTGCCAGAGCAGCGGCTGAAGCGTCCTTCTGGTGAATGGAGGCCATCGCCTTCAGGATGGCGTGATCCGGGTTCAGTTCCAGGATGCGCTTGGAATCGGGCACGGTCTGGTTCATGGCCTTCATGATGCGCTCCATGTTGGCGTTCATGCCGTACTCGTCGGCCACCAGGCAGCAGGCGCTGTCGGTCAGGCGGTTGGAGAAGCGCACCTCCTTGACCTTGTCCTTCAATCGATCGCTGATCATGGAAATCAGGTCGCTGAACTCCTTCTGGGCTTCTTCGCGCTTCTTTTCCTTCTCTTTCTTCTCTTCTTCGCTGTCAAGGCTGATATCGCCGCGATCGACCGCCTTGAGCGGTTTTTCGTTGTACTCGGTCAGTGACTGCACCACCCACTCATCGACCGGGTCGGTCAGGAACAGCACTTCGTAGCCCTTGGCGCGGAACATCTCCAGATGTGGCGACTGCTCCAGGGTTTCACGGCTGCTGCCGGTGATGTAGTAGATTTCCTTCTGGTCTTCCGGCATGCGCTCGACATAGTTCTTCAGTGAAGCAAACGAACCGGCTTCAGTGGATGTGCTTTCAAACAGCATCAATTCCTGAAGCTTTTCCTTGTTGGCGTAGTCGAAATGCATCCCTTCCTTGATCACCTGGCCGAATTCCTTCCAGAAGGTCACGTACTCATCGAAGGATTTGTCCTTAACTTCAGCCAGTGTCGAAAGAATCTTGCCGACCAGGCTCTTCTGGATGCGCTTGATCTGCACGTCTTCCTGCAGGATCTCGCGAGAGACGTTTAACGGCAGGTCGGCCGAATCCACCACCCCCTTGACGAAACGGAGGTAATCCGGAATCAGCTCTTCACACTTGTCGCTGATGAAGACGCGCCTTACGTACAGCTGCAGACCCTTCTTGCGATCGTTCATGAACATGTCGAACGGTTTCTTGGCCGGCAGGTAGAGCAGGGCTTTGAATTCGCTGGTTCCCTCGGCCGAGAAGTGGATCGTGCGGAAGGGGGCGTCGTAGTCGTGGGAGACATGCTTGTAGAACTCGGTGTATTCCTCCTCGGTCACTTCGCTCTTGGGCCGGGCCCAGATCGCTTTCATCGAGTTGAGGGTCTGCTCCTCGGTCTTCTCGATCGTGCCGGCGCCTTCGATCTCTTCGCCGTTCACGCCCTTGGGAGTCTCGGTGCGGGTAACGTCCATCACGACCGGATACTGGATGTAGTCGGAGTATTTCTTGACGATCGAACGGATCTTCCACTCGTCCAGGTACTGCTTGAACTCTTCCTTCAGCTGCAGCGTGATCTCGGTGCCCCGTTTTTCGAGACTGCACTCTTCGATGGTGTAGCTGCCGTCGCCGGTGGATTCCCAGCGGCAGCCGGAATCGGCGGCGGTTCCGCCTTTGCGGGTTTCCAGTGTTACCTTGTCCGACACCATGAATGAAGCGTAGAAACCGACGCCGAACTGGCCGATCAGTTCCGGGCTGTCGCTGGCGGCTTTGTCTTTCAGGTTCTGCATGAAGGCTTTGGTGCCGGAGCGGGCGATGGTGCCGATGTTCTCTTCCACCTCGGCCATGGTCATGCCGATACCGTTGTCGCGGATGGTGAGCGTGCCGGCCTCTTTATTGGGGATCAGTTTTATCTTCCAGTCACTGTCGTTCTCCAAAAGCGCCTCGTTGGAGTGCGATTCAAAACTGACCTTGTCGATTGCGTCCGAGGCGTTGGAGATCAGTTCACGCAGGAAGATGTCCTTGTTGGAATAGAGCGAGTGGATTACCAGATCGAGCAGTTGCTGTACCTCGGTCTGGAACTGTTTGGTTGTCTTTGACATAAACGGTGCGTCTCCTTGATGTGATTATTTGTAACGTTGGCAACATAACCATCCGGAGCCGGATTTTCAAGGGGGTAGTCGCAATTATTGCGATTCAGGGTGTTTGCAGCGCTCAATCATTGTTTGAAATAGTTGTCTTGCATGTATGATAAACTTGCTAACATTAGAATTATTGAAGTGTTTATGGATCAGTGGTATTTTCTAACAATGATCACCAAAATAGTACATATATGGGCGACTCTGTTGAGTTAAATCTCTGTTCCGCAGTAAAGAATTGACTGAAATACAGAATGCGCAAAGACCGGTTTTCTTCAAACTGAAAGCAGTTTGTGGTTTGTAATTAGCCCGGATAATTGTAATTATATTTAATAATCACTTTAAACTGTTGTTATATCCAGCGACTTGATCTGGTTTTGGCTGTTCCCTGTTTCAGTTTTCTCCGTAGTTTAAAAAGTTCGGAATGCGCGCGGTAAAAACTTCTGCACAAATATTCAGAAAGAGAGGTGTGGCATGGCAAGATTATTTGGACTCGTAATGATGGGAATCATACTCTGCAGCGCCTTGCTGATCGGCAATGCCTTTGCCGATGCGCCAAAAATTGTGAATTACCAGGGCTATCTGACCGATGCCGCCGGTGCGCCGGTCAGCGGCGCCAACTCGATGGTGTTCAACCTCTATAATTCCAGTGTCGGAGGCGTGTTGCTCTGGAGCGAAACTCAAGCGGCCGTAACGGTCACCAACGGCATCTACCAGGTAAACCTGGGATCGGTGACCCCCTTCAATCTCTCCTTTGACCAACCCTATTATCTGGGCGTCGCGGTGGGGGCGGACCCGGAGATGACCCCGCGCCAAGCCTTTACCGGCACACCCTATGCCCTGGGTCTGGCTCCCGGCAGCAGCGTTACCCTCAGCGATTCCAGCAGCAATGCTTCCGCGCTTTCCGTGTCCAGCAACAGCACCAACGCCAATGCCTTCAGCGTCACCAAAACCGGCCTGTACGGTAATGGCGGGTCATTTGTGATCAATGAGCCTACCAATAATTACTCTGCCGTTTACGGTTATAGTCAAGGTACCGGAGCCGGTATCTATGGTGTCGCCACAACCGGCGCTTCCGCCGGCCAGTTTGATATCGGCGGCGCGTCCAACTCCAAACCGGCCCTGCTGGCCCAGACACTGGGAACCGGCAATGCCGGACGGTTTACCATTAATAACCCCTCCAGCACCAACCACTCCATCTATACCAGCACCCCCGGCAGCGGTTACGGCGTCTGGGCTAGCAGCGCTTCCGGGATCGGGGTTTACGGCACCAGCGCCACCAGCAACGGTATCTTCGGCTTTACCAGCAACGGCGTGACCGGTGTAACCGGCCGGGCCGATAACGTCGCCGGTATCGGGGTTTATGGAGTCAACTGGGCCAGCGGAGCCTACGGTTATCTGGGCAAGGAATACGGTGTTTATGGCAATGCGGGAAGTATGGCCGGGGTCAGAGGGCAGAGCAGCTCTGCATACGGCGTCTATGGTAGCAGCAGCACCTCAAGTGGTGTTTATGGCAGCAGTGCTTCCTCGTTCGGTGTCTATGGAGTAAACACAGCCGCTACCTCCGGTATCGCAGGTGTCTATGGCCGGGCCAATAACACCACGGGCACGACATACGGAGTGATGGGCACATGCGCAGGCAGCACCAGCTATGCGGTTTACGGAAATCATGACACTACAAACAACTACGGCTATCTGGGCACCAATTCCTATGGCGCTTACGGCAGAAACAACTCATCAGGAAACTATGGCGGATTGGGCGGCGCAACCGCCGGGGTCAAAGGCTACGGAACCAATGGCGTGTATGCGGAAAACTCTTCGAATCCGTCAATTAACGCCTATCTGGCCACCGGCACTTATGCTGGGGATTTCTCCACTGATATACGGGTAAAGGGGGACATCAATCGTGAGTATGTTGCCGGCGCTCCCAAAAACGCGGTTCCGGTCGCTTACGGCACGGTTAACAGCAATGGCACTTTTTCTTCCGGTTCGGGCAATTTTACCGTGACATGGACTGGAACCTGGTATGAAATCACCATTACCGGCGAGAGCTATCACTATCTGTCCTACCAAACCGTTGCAAATACCATAGGTGCCAGTGTGCCGCGCTTCGCAACAACCAGCTCGGTGAGCGGGCGGCTTATTGTTTCCATCTTTGATTTAAGCGGTAACAATCAAGCGAATATGTTCAACTTCGTGGTTTACAGACCGTAACCGCCATCCAATGCCTTGACGAAACTGCAAGGAGATCTGCCATGAATCTACTTAAACCGTTTGCCGGAACCTTAATCTGTCTGGTGGTGTTGCTCCTGCCGGTTGAGCATGCCTCGGCCGACACGCCATCCTATTACCTGAAACGCTGGGTATTTGACGCTGCCGGCGGCTTGACCGCCTCCACCGGCTACCGCAACCTGTCGGTGGCGGGTCAGTCGTCCCCGCTCGGCATCGCCGCCAGCAGCGGCTATCGCAACTATCCCGGTTTTCTGCACAGTGTGGCGGCCGAAGGCAACCTATTGCCCGACTACACCGTTTCACTCTCCTTTGCCGGCAGCGGAACCGGCTTGGTCACCAGCTTTCCGGTAGGCATCCAGTGCAACATCGATTGCAGCGCTCCCTTCAATGCCTACTTCCCGGTTACGCTGACCGCCACCGCGGACCAGTATATGATTTTCTTCGGCTGGAGCGGAGGCGGCTGCAGCGGAACCGCCCCTTGTACCATCACCTTGACCGGCAATACCACTGTAAGCGCCACTTTTGATGATGATACCGCTCATATGGTCTACGTCCCTGGCGCGATACCAGGGACCGGGACGTATTACACAACGCTGCAGGCAGCCTATGACGGTGCTGATCCCGGGTCCACGGTCAGCGCCTGGGCCATCAGCTACCTTGAAAACCTGACCTGCGGCATGGAGAAGAGCATCCTCCTCAAGGGGGGCTATGATCAGGAGTACACCAGCCAGACCGGTTATACGATTCTGGACGGGGTTCTGACAATTGGAAGAGGTGTATTGACCGTCGATCGTTTGATCGTGAAATAAGACCGGGGAGGATTGTCATGAACTTCACTTGCAGAATTTTAATCCTGATGTTCATCGTGGCTTCGGTTTTGGGAGGTTTTGATCGCGTCGCCGGCGCGGCGGTTCCCAAAACCATGAGTTACCAGGGGTATTTGACCGATGCGGTAGGTGTGCCGATCAGCGGTAGCCGTTCGATGGTTTTCGGTCTTTACGTCGCTTCCAGCGGCGGAACGGCTCTCTGGAGTGAGACCCAGCCCACCGTGGCGCTTGTAAACGGAATCTATCAGGTGAATCTCGGCTCCTTGACCCCCTTGAACCTGCCCTTCGATCAGCCCTATTATCTGGGAGTGGCTGTAGGTGGTGAGGCGGAGATGACTCCCCGCCAGCTGCTGACCAGCGTTGGAACATCCTTGCGGGCCGCGGTTGCCGATAGTGTCGCCGCAGGCAGCATCACGACCGCTGCGTTGGCCCCGGCCGCCCAGGCTGATCTTGACAGCAAATATGCCCCGGCCAGCTTTTCACAGGCCTCGGCCGGCCAGATAGCCATGCTGCGCTGGGATCTTGCCAAGCCCGGAGCGACTTTTGCCGTAGGGTCTTATCCCAGAGCGCCGGCCTTTGACGGGACCAATATCTGGGTTCCCAATTACAGCGGTAATTCCGTCAGCAAGATCAGGGCCAGTGACGGTTTCGATCATGGCGCATACACCGTCGGCAGCGGCCCGTCCGCGGTGGCGTTTGATGGAATGTATATCTGGGTGACCAACTATGGCAGCGGAAAGGTTTCCAAGCTGCTGGCGGAAAATGGCGGATACATGGGTGAGTACACAGTGGGGGCAAACCCTTTGGGTATCTGTTTCGACGGGATCAATATCTGGGTGGCAAACGTCGGCAGTAAAACCGTCACCAAGCTGCGAGCCAGTGACGGGGCCTTCCTGGGCGCCACCGGAGTCGGAACCACACCGACGGGAGTCGCTTTTGACGGCGTCAATGTCTGGGTAACCAACTACAGCGACCATACCGTCACGAAGGTCCGCGCCAGTGACGGCGTTTCGGTCGGCACATATTCGGTTGGCACAGCTCCCATGGGGATCGTGTTTGACGGATCAAGCATCTGGGTTGCCAATTTCGGTTCAAATAACGTGACAAAACTGAATCCCGCCACCGGCGCGGTTATCGGAACCTACAGCTCAGGTGGCACCTATCCCCGTTTCATGACCTTTGACGGCACCAGTATCTGGGTTGTTAATTACGGCAGCAATCTGGTCTCTCGCTTGCGACTGATCGATGGTTCCCTGATCGGCAGCTACACTGTCGGAGAATCTCCCTGGGGCGCGGTCTACGACGGCAGCAGTGTCTGGGTAAGCAATAATTACGACCATACCGTGACCAGAATTCCAGTTGGTACGGAAACGACCCATGCCGCAGGAGCAGCGGGAGTTATGGACAGCGCGGTAACTAGTTCCAAACTGGCCAATAGTTCGGTCACCAGCTCAAAACTGAATATTGACGCTGATTTCCGTCTGAACGACAAGAACATGCTGTTTCGAGGCGGAGCCGACGTCAACCATGGCCTGGGGTGGTACGGAAGCAGCAAGGCTTTTGCCGGAATAACCACACTCGACGGCCCGGTTCTTTACGGATATAGCAAGGCCGCGCTCGGGACAACAAGCGGCGGGCAGCAGATCGCTCTGACCTGGGACAGCTCCAGGAACGTATCCGCGGCCGGCAATCTGTCGGTGGCTGGTGGTTTGTCCGTGGCGGGCGGGTTGACCCTGACCGGCGGTATGGATTTGGGGGGGCACCTGTATCTGGGTTCCACAGCTAACATCACGCTGAGTGAGCGGGACTTGTATGTCGGTTCCGACACAAATCATGGTCTGGGCTGGTACGGATTGGGAAAAACCTTCAACAGCGTCAATGTGGACGGGCCGGTGCTGTTTGGCTGGAGCGGCGGCGCACTCGGCACCACCAACCCGGCCCAGAAACTGGTGCTGACCTGGAACAAGGACTCGCAGGTGGGCATCCTGGGCACGCTGCGGGTGAATGACAATGACATCTACCTGCGGGCCAACGGCGGCGACACCGCCCATGGTTTGGGGTGGTACGCTTATGGCACCAAGAACTTCAAATCAACCACTTTCAGCGATGGTCCGGTATTGTACGGATATGCCAGCGGTGGACTCGGAACCAGTTACGGCGGCGGCAACATCGCTCTCAAGTGGGAATACAACGGAAATGTCCAGGTCGCCGGGACTCTAAGCAAGGGTGGCGGCAGCTTCCGCATCGACCATCCTCTCGATCCCAAAAACAAGTACCTGCAACACTCTTTTGTCGAATCGCCGGATATGATGAATGTCTACAACGGTAATGCTCAACTGGACCTGAACGGCGAAGCCATGATCGAGTTGCCGCAGTGGTTCGAAACTCTGAACCGTGACTTCCGCTACCAGTTGACCTGCATCGGCGGTTTTGCGCCGGTGTATATCGCCGAAGAGATTGCCAGCAACAGCTTCAAAATCGCCGGTGGTAAGCCCGGCCTGAAAGTATCCTGGCAGGTGACCGGCATTCGCCAGGATCCCTATGCGGAAAATCACCGGATCCAGGTGGAGGTTGACAAGCCGGCGGCAGAGTTGGGCAGCTGTCTTCATGAAGAGGCCTGCCGGTAATAAGCTTTGACCCATAAAAGCATTTGGCCACAGAGGCCACAGAGAACACAGAGTAAAATAGAATAATAAAATCTTATTTTGTTACACCGAACAATTGAAGCCTAAAAATGAATATTTGAGTGATTTCTCTGTGATCTCTGTGATCTCTGTGGCAGACATTCAATATCAAATTCGAGGGCTCTTTGATCCGATCAAGGAGCCCTTGCTCTTTCCGCTGACCGCCCGCCAGGACCGGTTTCACCTACAAGACTTTGACAATCAATCCAAATTGGGGCATAGTTCCCGATCGTACGCAGACCAGCACTTGACCACCGGAGCAGCGATGCAATCCCGCAGCATAACCCCTGAAAAACGTGACGATGACCACCAGTACGACGCAACCCTGCGTCCGCGCGCCCTGGATGACTACATCGGCCAGGAGAAGATCAAGGGGAACCTGCGACTGTTCATCGATGCCGCCAAGGGGAGGGAAGAGGCGCTGGACCATGTGCTCCTGTACGGCCCGCCCGGCCTGGGCAAGACCACCCTGGCCAATATCGTGGCCTGCGAAATGGGGGTCAACATCAAGTCCACCTCCGGTCCGGTGATCGAGCGCCCCGGAGACCTGGCGGCGATCCTGACCAACCTGGAACCGCACGATGTGCTGTTCATAGATGAAATCCACCGTCTCTCCCATGTGGTGGAGGAAATCCTCTACCCGGCCATGGAGGACTACCAGCTCGACATCATAATTGGACAGGGACCCAGCGCCCGTTCGATCAAGCTGGACCTGCCCCGCTTCACGCTGGTGGGGGCTACCACCCGCGCCGGACTGCTCTCATCCCCTTTGCGTGACCGTTTCGGTGTCATCTCCCGGCTGGAATTCTATACCGATGACGAACTGGCCACGATCATCCGCCGCTCATCCCGTATACTGGGCATGGAGATCGATCCGCTGGGGGCGATGGAACTGGCCCGTCGCAGTCGCGGAACCCCGCGCATAGCCAATCGTCTGCTGCGGCGGGTGCGGGATTATGCCCAGGTCAGGGCCGACGGCGTTATCACCTGTCACGTGGTCCGGGAAACTCTGAAGCTGCTGGAAATAGACGAGATGGGCTTCGACCAGATGGACCGCATGATTCTGCTGACTATTATCGACAAGTTCGGCGGAGGTCCGGTCGGTCTTGACACGATCGCGGCCGCGATCAGCGAGGAGAGCGACACGATTGAGGACGTCTACGAGCCGTTCCTGATCCAGAATGGTTTCATCAACCGCACTCCGCGCGGAAGGGTTGCCACCCGGGCGGCATATCTGCATTTCAACCGTATCGCCCCGGAAACGCCCCAGGCCAAACTGTTCTGACAATGCAACAATTCTTCGATTTTCCCATAACCCCGTCTTTCAGTTTCGACAGTTTCGTGCCCTGCGAGGGGAACTCTGCCGCACTGCGCTTTGCCCAGAGGATCGCCGATCCGGCCGATCCCGAGAAGCTGCTGTATCTGCACGGCCCCTCCGGTTCCGGTAAGACACATCTGCTTAAATCGATCGCCGTTGGTGGTATCCCCTATCTCTCGCTCAGGGAACATCCCGATCCGGAGAGGATGGTGGCGCTTTTCAGCGGCGCTTCCGGCCTGGTGGTGGATGATCTGCAGGAGATGCCGGATGATGCCGCCCTCCGTGGTGCATTGTGGCAGCTGTTCAACGATTTTCACACCTCCGGGCGCACGATCGCCATGGCCGGCCTGTACCCTCCGCGTGAGCTGACCAACCTGGATGATCACCTGACGTCACGACTGTTGTGGGGCCTGGTGGCGCGCCTGGATACCTCGGATGATCATTCGCGCAGCATGATCATAAAAAAAGTGTCCGATGACCGTCAGATCCGGGTGCCGGACGATGTCGTGGATTATATCCTGGCCACAACCAGCAGGGAGGTCGGGGCGTTGATTGAAAGCTTCAACCGGCTCTACCGTTATTCCATGGCCGAAAAACGCCGCATTACGCTGCCGCTTGCGCGTGAGGTTCGCGAACTGGTTCAGTCCGGTAGATCAATATGACCCCCTTCAAGAACCGCCTCAAGACTCCCGAAGAGATCGAGCTGGAACACAAGTATCAAAAACTGGCGCGGTTAAAGACCGAGCTGCAGCGCCATGAACAGTTGTATAGCTCGCTGAAGTCCGAAATCAGGATGTTTGAACAGGTCTACGAGGATATTCTCGGAACACGTATCGAAGCTCTGGAAGATCTGGAGTGGCAACTGCAGGGACTGCTCGGTGAAGAGGCGTTGGCAAGTTCGGCTGAAGCGATCAAGCATGAACCGGCCTTTGCCCATTTTCATCATACTACCGACCTGCTGGATGACGAGGACAGCCCCCCGAATACCGCCGAAATCAGCCTGAAATCGCTGTATCGCGGTGTCGCCAAGGCGGTGCATCCCGACCTGGCATCGGATGAGGCGGACCGCGGGCGGCGGCAGGAACTGATGGCGATTGCCAATGAAGCCTATCAGACCGGCAACCGCCAGGTGCTGGCGGATCTTCTTAGTGAGTGGGAACAGACGCCGGTTTTCAATTCGGATCTTGATATTGCAATGGAGCTGGTGCGTGTCATTCGCCAGATAGCATTGGTTGATCAGAATATCCATGCAATGATCCGCCAGACCGAAGAGCTTAAACAGACCGACATCTATCTCTTCAAATTGCGGGTGGACGAATCACTGGCCGATGGCATTGACCTGATGGCTGAGATGGCAGCCAAGGTGGATATGGACATAGCCCGCATCTGCAGGCGCCTGATGACGCTGAGGGGGGAGGGGGATGCCGAGTCCGGTCCGGCTGACCTACCGTTTGAAACCCGGATTATCCGCTTTCCGGTTGATCAGTCGTGCGGTACACTCTATGTCCGCAGGAGAGAGTCGCTCGATTATCGTGACTGGCAGCAGCTGGGAAGCGCTCGCGGCGCAAAAGAGGTCTATCTGGACAAGTCGCTGCGGCTGGATGTCAAGGGGGGCAATGGGATAGACATCAGCTTCCTGGCCGGACTTCAGTCAAATGATCTGCAGTCGCTGTTTCTCTACAATGTGGACGACGATATCCTGCCCAATCTCGTGCATCTGACCGGTCTGCAGGAACTCTATATTTCGGATGCCAGGATCAGCAACCAGGGCCTGGCTCTGCTGCGTCCGCTGAAAGAGCTGCAGCGCATCTCGATCTATCACACCGCCATCGATGATCAGGGGCTTTTGAACCTGGCGCTGATCGCTGGATTGAAATGGTTGACCTGCAGCGGCACATCCATCACCGAAGATGGACTCAATCTTTTCCGGAGGGTCATGCCCGGCTGCAAGGCGGTCAGTTTCAAGTGGCGCTACGAGGGGACGGGTAAAACCAACTGATGCTCAAGCCATCACGAGAGGTAACGAATTTGCGAATCAGGTATCTGATATTCACACTGACAATCTTCAGCCTGGGCATGTTCATGCTCTGCGGCTGCCAGAAAACCGAGCGGAAACCGGCCGCAGGTTTGCAGGTGGTTACCACCCTGTTTCCACTGTATGACTTTGCCAGGTCGATCGCCGGTGAGAAGGCCCAGGTGACCATGCTGCTTCCGCCGGGAGTCGAGCCGCACACCTTCGAGCCAAAACCGGAGGACATGATCAGGATCAACCGGGCCGGCCTGTTCATCTATACCAATCCTTATATGGAACCGTGGGCGGAAACCGTAGTCAGGGGAGTGGACAACAAAGGGCTCAAGGTGGTCAACGCCGGGCAGCGGGTCCGTTACCGGCAGGTCGTCTCCTCAGGTCAGGGAGACCACAACCGGGAAGAGGGACATGATCAACATGGCCATAAGGGTCTTGATCCCCATATCTGGCTGGATTTCGCCAATGCAGCCATCATGGTTGATACGATCCTTGATGGATTTGTTGCCGCGGATTCCGCCAATGCCGATTTTTACCGGAGCAATGCGGAAAAATTGAAAGCAAGATTGGCGAGTCTCGATCAAAACTATAGAGATTCTCTGGCTAACTGCACAACCAGAAAACTGTTGCACGGCGGTCATTATACCTTCGGCTATCTGGCCAACCGCTATAACCTGGAGTATCATGCGCTGAGCGGTGTCTCTTCCGACTCGGAGCCTTCCGCTTCACGGATGGTGGCGCTGGTGGGCGAGATCCGGTCGAGTGGCGCACGTTATCTGTTCGCGGAAGAGCTTTTATCACCCCGGTTGACCGAGACGCTGGCAAAAGAAGCCGGAGTCGGAGTGCTGATGCTGCACGGCGCCCATAATCTTTCACGCGACGAGCTGACAAAGGGAACATCGTTTTTTGATCTGATGGAGAGCAATCTGGAACGCTTGCGGAAAGGCCTCGGATGCACGACGAAATAGTAAGAACCGAACAACTGGCCTGTTGCTATCGCGAGGGGAGGGTGCTGGAGGATATCAGCTTCCGGGTTAAGCGGGGCGACTATGTCGGCATCGTCGGCCCGAACGGTTCCGGCAAGAGCACGCTGGTCAAGGCGCTGCTGGGTCTGGTTGATATCAGCTCCGGTGGAGCAGCGCTGTTCGGAAGTCCGCTGGCCGGGTTTCGTGACTGGCGGCGGGTGGGCTACCTGCCGCAAAGCCTGCATCTGGTCAACCCGGTTTTTCCAGCGACCGTGCATGAAACGGTCGGCCTCGGGCTGCTGTCGCTGAAGCGCTTTCCCAAGAGCCTGAATAGTGGTGACCGCATAAAAATAGATGATACACTTGAAGAATTGGGTATATACGACCTCAGGCTTAAACTGATTGGTGAGCTGTCCGGCGGCCAGTTGCAGAGGGTTCTGCTGGCCAGGGCAATTGTCAACAACCCGGAATTGCTGGTGCTGGATGAACCGACCGCCGCGCTCGACCCGGAAACCCGTGAACGTTTCTACACGATGATCGGCAATCTCAACCGCACCCGCGGCGTGACCGTGATGCTGGTCACCCATGACAGCGGCGCCATTGGACTGCATGCTTCAAAGATGCTCTACCTGGACAAGAAGATACTGTTTTACGGAAGCTTCGAAGAATTCTGCCATTCCCCGGAGATGTCGTCCATGTTCGGGGAACATTCCCAGCACCTGATGTGCCACAGACACTGATGAATAACATGAACCTGCTTGAAATCCTGTCATACGGCTTCATTCAGCGCGCGCTCCTGGCCGGTACGCTGATTGCGCTGCTCTGCTCCGTGCTGGGCGTGTTCCTGGTGCTGCGGCGCATGTCGCTGATCGGTGACGGCCTGGCGCATGTAACCTTCGGCAGCACCGCGATCGCGCTGGCTCTCAAGCTGTATTCGGCCATGTCGCTGCTGGTTTCCATGCCGGTGGTTCTGCTGGCATCGCTCGGTATCCTCAAACTGACCGAAAAGAACCGCCTGAGCGGTGATGCCGCCATCGGCATCGTTTCAGCGCTGGGAATATCGGTGGGTATAATCCTGGCCAGCGTGGGCGGGGGCTACAATGTTGACCTGCTCAGTTACCTGTTCGGTAACATCCTGTCCATCAGCCGGGAAGAGGTGGTGATTGCGGCCCTGTTGTGCGTGGGGGTGCTGCTGCTGCTGACGCTGTATTACCAGGAGCTGTTTGCAATTTCATTCAGCGAGGAGCTGGCAAAGGTGTCCGGCATCCGCACCTCTTTCATCAACTCCGTCCTGGTGCTCTTGACCGCGCTTTCGGTGGTGCTGGCGATGAAACTGGTGGGGATAATGCTGATCTCTTCGATGCTGATAGTGCCGGCGGCCTCTGCCCTGCAGCTGGCCCGCGGATTCAGGGTCTGTATCGTGCTTGCGGCTCTTCAGGGGTGCGGTTCGGTGATAATCGGCATCGTTATTTCAATCCTGACCAACCTGCCGGCCAGCGCCACGATTGTAGTGGTAAACCTGACCCTCTTCCTGATTTCCTATCTGGTTCGACGTACCATCTACTCCAATCCTGCTTAAAACTCAAAAGTAGTAACTGAAGTCTTTCATTTCGAAAGGCGAATCGTTCAGGCATTCGATGAATACATCCACGATGAACGGATCAAACTGGGTGCCTTTCTGCTTTTGAAGCTCACGGATGGCAATATCCTTTTCCAGCCCGTCACGGTATGAGCGATTGGAGATCATCGCGTCAAACGCATCGGTGACGCTGACGATGCGGGCATGCAGCGGTATCTGCTCTCCCTTGAGGCGACCGGGGTAGCCGCTTCCGTCCCAGCGCTCGTGGTGATGCAGGATGGTCGGCACGATATGGCTCA
>MGZK01000141.1 GCA_001802125.1 Geobacteraceae bacterium GWC2_55_20 | reverse complement strand
GGAATTAATGAGTGATTTATCCGGCTTTTCCCGGACCGGGACAGTTTTGCTGTCAGGAGCTGTGATTTTAGCTGTGTAGCGCTTCAAAACATGCCTCCTGTTTTTATTGTACTACTTTTCCTTCTGCTCCGGTTTGTTCGAATATCGCGAAATTTTACGGCCAGCCTGACTTTCAGAACTCCTTTTTGATTAGTCCTTCCAATAGATACATGAGACCGGACAGATGTCGATGGCCTCCTGCTAAAAAGGGCCGGGCGGCAAGCCGCCCGGCATTGCAAGGAGGAGGCACTTATGAGTACCTGAAGTGATATACTCAACAATTGTGCCAATCTAATGCCTTGTATTCAGGCGCTCAACGCATTGATAGTACTATTGAAAAGAATGATGGCAGCACAGCAGGGCAAAAACCGCCTGAAACAGCCGTTACATTAAGCAGAATCCGCCATATTTAACACTTTTTATAAATGCCGTATTATTTGCAGGTTTTTTTACTAAAATGCTGGTATATTAATCTCATTAAAGAATCGACTGAATACGAATTCAACGAGAAACGATTCCCTGTTAAGGCGACTGTTGTCGTTATCGGCAGCCATGTGATCCGCAAACACCAATCGATCGGAGTGAATCAATAATGGCCAATCAGAGAGACAATAAGAAGTCGGAAGCCGCCAATCTGCGCCTGCAAGCCGAAGATAAGCTGATTGAAAAAAAATCGGAACAATCTTATGCCCACACCGAAGCAGGCACACAAAAACTAATCCATGAACTTGATGTACATCGGATTGAACTTGAGATGCAGAATGCGGAGCTCTGTCAAGCACGAGATGAGGTTGAGACTTCTCTGGAGAAGTACACCGATCTCTATGATTTCTCGCCGACCGGCTACTTCACCCTGGATTGCGAGGGGATCGTACGTTCCGTCAATCTTACCGGGTGCGTATTCCTGGGAGTCGAGCGAACCAGGGTAATCGGCCAGCCCTTTGCGCTATTCGTAGATGAAGTATGCCGTCCCCTTTTCTCTGATTTTTGCGGGAGGCTGTTTAGCACACGGGACAAGGTTTCCTGCGAGCTGATACTCACAAGTCAGAAAAAGGCCACGCTCTACGTGCAGCTGATTGCGATTGCCTCCGGTTCGGGACAGGAATGCCGTGTAGCGGTCATCGACATCACCAGGAGCAAACGGGCGGAAGAATTACAACTGGTCAATGAGAGGATTTACCGCGCAATCGGTGAAGAAATTAACTACGGAATCTGGGTTTGCGCACCTGATGGCCGCAACATCTACGCCAGCGACTCATTTCTGCGGTTGGTGGGAATAACCCAGCAGCAATGTTCCGATTTTGGCTGGGGCAACACCCTGCATCCGGATGATGCCGAACGCACCATATCGGCATGGAAGGAGTGCGTAAAAAACGAGGGGCACTGGGAAATAGAGCATCGTTTTCGCGGCATGGATGGCCAGTGGCATCATATCCTGGCACGCGGAGTTCCGATTAGAAATGAGAGTGGCGCCATAACATGCTGGGCAGGAATCAACCTGGATATCAGCCGCTTAAGGCAAGCTGAAAATGAGAAAAACAAGAGTGAAGAGCTGAACCTCAAAACATTGCAGGCACTGCCAGACAGTATTGCCGTTATAGACAGTTCCGGCCGGATAATTTCCGTCAACCAGGCCTGGATCGATTTCGCGCTCGGCAACGATGCGGACGGCGACTTCGGAGTGACAGCCGGTGTCAATTACCTGGATGTCTGCCGCAGGGCTGCTGCGGAAAACGATGCAGATGCCGAACGGGCACTATCCGGCATCGAAGCAGTATTGAAGGGGCGCGAAAAACGGTTTGCCATGGAATACCCCTGCCACAGCCCTCATCAGAAGCAGTGGTTTCTGATGACAGTAGTATCATTGGGCAGCCATGGAGAGTATGGCGCGGTCATCTCCCATTCCAACATCTCCGAGCGCAAATTGTACGATGAGAGGCTGCAATCGATTCACGAAGACCTGGAAGAAGGCATCAGGGTTCGAACGGCTGAACTGACCAAATTGAATCTGCAACTGAAGAAGGAAGTAGAGGACCGCAAGAAGGCAGAAAAGTCGCTCCTTAGTGCCTATGCGGAAATAAAGCAGATGAAGAACCGGCTCAAGGCCGAGAACATCTACCTGCAGCAGGAGGTTGCCCAGAAGCATAATTTCGGAGAGCTGATCGGCCAGAGCAGCGCTCTTTCAGACGTTGTATTGAGGGTTTCACAGGTAGCCCCCATGAACGCGACAGTCCTTCTGCTTGGCGAAACCGGAGTCGGCAAGGGAGTGGTTGCGCGCGCCATTCACAGCCTGAGCACGCGCAAGGGCCAGGCGATGATCACGGTTAACTGTTCGACACTCCCGGCTAACCTGATAGAGAGCGAACTTTTCGGACGGGAAAGAGGTGCTTTCACCGGATCCAGTGAACGCCAGATCGGACGTTTCGAATTGGCCGACGGCGGCACCATCTTCCTCGATGAAATCGGTGAAATGCCGATTGAACTGCAAAGCAAGCTGCTACGTATTATTCAGGACGGCGAATTTGAGCGGCTGGGCAGTCCCCGCACCATAAAAACCAATGTAAGGATCATCGCTGCCAGCAACAGGAATCTGGAAGAGCAGATCCGCAAAGGCTGTTTCCGGGAAGACCTGTACTATCGGCTGAATGTTTTCCCGATAACTATACCGCCCCTTCGTCAGCGCCAGGAAGACATCCCGCTGCTGGTAAGACATTTCATTGCCCTGTTCAACAAGAAAAACAACAGGAATATTGAAACTGTGCCACACGCCATCATGAAAACACTTCAACAGTACTTCTGGCCCGGCAACGTGCGGGAACTGGAAAGCGTCATCGAACGGGCGGTAATCACCACTCAGGGAACAACATTACAAGTGCTTGACCGCTTTGATACATTCCAGATTCCGGATAAAACGGCCGGACAAAACGTCAAGGCTCTGATAGAGGTTGAGCACGATCACATCCTGCAAGTGCTCGAGAAGAACAACTGGCGTATTGAGGGGAAAAAGGGGGCAGCCTTGCAACTTGGATTAAACCCCAGCACACTTCGCGCCAGAATGAGGAAATACGGCATCCAGCGCCAGTAAACCATTAAAAACATACAAGATACTTCTGAAGAGCGCATAAACAATTCGCATTCAACAGGCTGGCAATTTCCGTCATATCTGGCGGCTTATGTCATAATTGACGGGTTACATCCCACGGCATCCCGCCTGCTGGCGCATCAAACAAATCAAACAACAAGAATATCAGCAAAATGCCCCTGTTATCCCCGCTAGACTTCTCTGGCACATTAGTTGCCATCTATCTGATCAGCAGAGAGACGGCAATGACAAAACATCCTGAATAATCTGCAAAGCTTCGCGCAATAAACAAATTTCAGGGGAGCGGCCAATGAAAACTCTACAGGACACGGCATTTCTGACGGCAATCGCAACAGGAATCAGGAGTCTGAGTTTTTATCGCACCATGGCATACAAGTTCAATGATATTCACACCAAAAAGCTTTTCGAGCTATTGGCGCATAAAGAGGCGGACCATTTGCATGCCGTCTGCCGACTCTGCCCGGACAGTAAGCAGGATCTTGTTCCCATTCTCATTGATAACGGTATGTATGCATATCCTTACTACTGCTCGATGCTCAACTCTGCCGACGTCAATATTTCCGAAAAAGATGCGCTACAAATTGCTATCAAGGACGAACTTGCCTGCATCGAAAACTACTCCGCATTCGTGGAGAACATTGAGAACCATAGCATCCGTAATGTATTTGAGAAAATCCTGAAAGATACATACAGGCACTGTGAACTGATTTCGGATGAATACTCGCGGATCACGAAAGGTGCTGCCAGCACGCTTACCGACACTTCAATGTTTGAAAAATATGTTCAAGCACAATCCCCTGCCATAGGCTCTATAACAATATGAGCGTGACCGGCATAACTAGATCCTGATCCATTGTCCTGCCGGTCTTTCAATCCTGCCATTCGAGCATCGCCTGGCGTCATGACCTTCTTTAAAGCGGCTCTAACCAGCTGTAAAAGCTGACACAAATTAAATAAGACCAACGCAAAAGTCACCAAATATAACAGATTCTTGATTTCTTAATAGATTCCGTATTTCACCATATCCAGTTACACCCCCCGCCTGCCGTGATTATTAACCATGATATCGTAACCTTACGCCTGGGCTTTTCATCTAATCTTTGTGGCACAAAAGTTGCTGAAAGTTCCAGATATAACACGAGCACTTCTTCAAGCAGCACCTTCTTCAGCAGTAAGTAATTAAGCACCCAATCAGAGTTTTCAGCTGAAACGACAAATATTTGATTAGTTATATCAACAATGTATGTAGCAACTTTTGTTTATATTGATTTGATTTCGAGTAAAAAAAATTTACATCGGCAGACTGCATCAGGATGGGTTATCGATCAATTTGGGTCTGGCGGTGTTTTTCTCAAGTTATCAAAAGGGTATCAAGAATGGTACAGGGGGTCATTATGAATGCACATTGGAAAGAGTCGGCAAATCAAGGCCGGGCAAACTATCCGGCGCTCCTGTTGTTGGCATTGGCGCTGTTTATGATGCTGGTGGGGACAGCGGCTCAAGCGGCCAACTTCCCGCTCACCATCACCGCCAACAACATCACCAAAACCTATGGCACTCCGGTTGTACTGGTCACGGCCCCCCCCATTCCTCCGGCCATTGCCCCTCTCCCGGATTATACCGTTACCGGATCTCTGCAGGCCGGGGACACGGTTGATTCGGTCGCACTGACCAGCGCCGGAACTCCCGCCGCCGCCCCTGTGGCCGGTTCGCCCTACCCTATCGTGCCTAGCGCGGCCGCAATGACAATTACCAGTGGCAACACTTACACCATCACCTATGTCAACGGCAGTATGACGGTGACCCCGACCACGGCCACGCTGGTTCATCCCGAGTATCGCAGGCCGATCCTGATGCCCGTATCCCAGGCTTCCACTATCTGGACCAACGTGATCCCCAACGCCCTGGCCGACTACTACACCTATGTGCCATTCAAGAACGCCGACGCCGTGG
>MGZK01000140.1 GCA_001802125.1 Geobacteraceae bacterium GWC2_55_20 | reverse complement strand
TCCTTGCGGGTGGTTTCCACTTCAAGAGCGCCGTCAACATACTTGCTACCGTCCATGATGACTTTCTGGAAAACCTTGCGTGTCGCCGACCCCAGGTGCGAAGTAACGACTATGACCGGAAGATCCGGGCCGCCGACCGTTTTCCAGTTGGTGATACTGCCGTTGTGCAGTCCCTTGAGCTGTGCCTTGTCCAGCTTGGAAACCGGGTTAGCCGGATTGACAATAACCTTGATGACATCCGAGGTAATCACATGCGGCTTGAGATCACCGGTGGCTGCCTTGCCGGAAGCATCCTTCATGCTGGCAACGGCGTCGGCCAACTCTTCCGAGGCCATGCCGGCATCGCACTTGCCGCCCACCAGATCTTCCAGGCCATTGCCGGTGCCGTTACCGACCAGTACCAGATCGATGCCGGTGGCTTTCTTGAGCGCTTCCTTTCCAGGTTCCATGATGCGTTTCTGAACCGTGGTGGACCCATGCAGGCGGACAGTCTCGGCATTTGCCACACCGGAAAAAAACGTCATGCCAGCCAGCGCCAAACACATTGCAAAAGCATTCTTCTTTACCATTTCACTACCTCCAGTGGGTTTTCACAGCCATTTGGCTGAGTATTCATAAACAGAAACCTTAGTTTGTTACGGGTAAACAAGCTTATACCGGATATTGAACATAAATAAAGCAAACAGCGTGCCCGTATACTACAACAAATCTTTACGGATGCAGGTGAAGTCATATCGTATGAAAGACACTTTGTTATTGATTTTTACTTGATATATCCGCAAGAGCGGATATACTCCCCGCATGAAAAAACAGATCCTCTTTCTCTGTACCCACAATTCCTGCCGTTCCCAGATGGCCGAAGCTCTGGCCAATCATTATCTTGGCGATCGTCTGGAGGCTTTCTCCGCCGGAACCGAAGCCACACGGGTCAATCCGCTGGTTATCCTGGCGCTGGCCGAACTGGGCATCAACTCTTCCGGCCTGTATTCCAAGACGATTGCCGAATATTCCGACCGAACCTTTGATCATGTAGTGACCCTGTGCGGTGACGCCAACGAAAAATGCCCGCTCTTTTTCGGAGGAGTACAACGCAGCCACCGTGGTTTTGAGGACCCGTCCAGGCTTCAAGGCAGCGCAAAAGAGGTTCTGCCTGAATTCCGCAGGGTGCGGGATGAAATCAAAAATTGGATCATTGACTATTTCGGAGGCACCCCATGAGTGAACATCTTTCCCGCAAGCTTTCGTTCCTTGATCGTTATCTGACACTGTGGATCTTCGCCGCCATGGCATTGGGTGTCGGGCTTGGCTACCTTGTCCCCGGCACGGAATCCTTCATCAACAGCTTCCAGGTTGGTACCACCAACATTCCCATCGCCATCGGCTTGATCGTGATGATGTATCCCCCCTTCGCCAAGGTAAAATACGAGGATATGCCCGAGGTATTCCAGAACAAGAAAATCCTTGGTTTGTCCCTGGTACAGAACTGGCTGATCGGGCCGGTGCTGATGTTCGTACTGGCGGCGCTCTTGCTGCCGGACAAGCCGGAATACCTGGTGGGTCTGATCATGATCGGACTCGCCCGCTGCATCGCCATGGTGATCGTCTGGAACGAGCTGGCCAAGGGCAACACCGAGTACGCCGCCGGCCTGGTGGCCTTCAACAGCATCTTCCAGGTTCTGTTCTACAGCGTCTACGCCTGGTTCTTCATTACCGTGCTGCCTCCGATGGTAGGGCTCAAAGGAATGGTCGTGGATGTCAGTATCGGCCAGATAGCCGAAAGCGTCTTTATCTATCTTGGTATCCCCTGCATCGCCGGGGCCCTGACCCGGTTGATTGGCGTAAAGGTGATGGGCAAAGAGCGTTATCACCGCGTGGTGGTGCCCAAAATCAGCCCGCTGACCCTGATCGCGCTGCTGTTCACGATCGTGGTCATGTTCAGCCTGAAGGGGAACCTGATCGTGCAGTTGCCGCTGGATGTGCTGCGCATCGCCATTCCCCTGGGGATCTACTTTGTAGTGATGTTCGTCGTATCATTCTGGATGGGCAAAAAACTTGGCGCGGATTACAGCAAGACCACCACGCTGGCCTTCACCGCCGCCAGCAACAATTTCGAGCTGGCCATCGCCGTGGCGGTGGCGGTCTTCGGGCTCAACTCCGGCGCTGCCTTTGCCGCGGTTATCGGCCCGCTGGTGGAGGTGCCGGTGATGATCGGGCTGGTGAATGTGTCCTTCTGGTTTCAGCGTCGCTGGTTTACGGGGCAGGCCTGAGAAGAAGACCAAGTGACGGGACTCATAACGCAATCCCCTTACAGTAAGTTGTATTGGCGTCGAAACGTTGAGATAAGATAAAACGCCTCCGGGAGGCATCGGAGGCGTTTTTTCGAGGGATGTTAAAAGCGGATCAGCACCCCTGCATGTCATTTACCTTATCAACCTTGACGGTTTCACCCACCTTCAGATCTGACGGCTTATTGGCTTTGATCGTAATGCTTTTGCCTTCCATGGCAGTTATTTTGCCGGCCTTTCCGTTGATCTTTACGCTGGCGCCCTTCTTCAGTTTTGCAGTATCGGACATCTCAACGGCAATCTTGTCATCACTGACAGACTTTACCTTGCCCTCGGCGGCAAAGGCGGCGGTGGCGGAAAACAGGGTCAGGGCTAATAACAGTGCGACTTTCTTCATAAGCATTCTCCTTATCTCTTGGTGTTTTTGTTAGTCGGGAATCGGCTTGGCATTCCACTTGACGCGGACGCCGGTCTTCTTTTCCTGTACCTTGTCCGTTGCCTTGACTTCGGTTTTGGGTTGTGAAACCTGGGGCTCTTGAAACGGCTCCTGCTTTGCCGAAGTTGGCGTATCCTCCGCTCTGATTGACTGCTGCTGAGGTGCTGCTCCGGAGACAAACTGCCATGAATTGATTCCCTGGCTCGGCTCATCCAGAACAACTGTCTGGGTTTTACCGGAACGGTAGGTGATCACCAGTGAATCGGCCTGGCAGATGCCGGTGGATATCAAAATCAGTACTATTGCGGAAAGGACTGACACACGTTTCATGGATTGACTCCTTCAAAGCAGATTTAGTGCCGCAAATCCGTCCGACACCCGATTCAGCTAGAATACCACCTGTAGCATCATGCGGAAAGTATCGAATGTTTTTACGTTGGCAAGTGCGGCCATGCCGCCCACAGGCAGTGAGGTCGGCTGATTGAAATCGGTCTTCAGGAATTCGCCGGTAAACCTTACCCTGTTGTCACCGGAGATGTAGTAGTTGATGCCGCCGCCATACTGGTTGATGATCTGGTGGTTCTTGCCCAGCAATCTGGCAAACTCCCAGTACTCATAGAGCGCGTAGGGTTGTATTTTCCCGACTTTACCCACGCTAAAGGGCAGAATGTAGGCCAGCTTGCCGTAACCGCCTTCCTTCTGGCCGTTCATGCCGGCAACCACGGCCAGATGATCACCGACCGACGTGTTGGTCTTGTAGGCGTCGTCAAAGTCTGTTTTCAGATACTGGCCGGTCACTGTTATTACACCGGCGGGGAGCTTCTGTTCATACATCATGTCAACGGCATAGGCGGTGTAGTCTACCGTGTCCGAGTTGGTAACCACTGAACCGTAGGTGTTGTTGGCAGGGTTGGCGGCCGGGGCTGTTGTTACGTTTTTGTAGGCTGCATCGGGCTGGTAGGCCATGCCGAAGCCGATGTTCAGGACGTTTTTCTCGCCGAAGTAGGTGCCCTGGTAACCTGAGCCACCTTCTGAATCCAGGAAGTCGTAGGTGATGCGGCCGACATATTCCAGCATGGTCTTGGGCGCGTTCGAGGATATGTAGGTTTTTCCGTCCAGAGGGTTCTGTACCGCCGACGAACCTTCACGTCCCTGGAAGACACCGGCATAGTATGTCAGCTTGTCTTCAAAAAACCGGCCGTAGGCCACACCGCCCAGATCGCGGCTGAATTTGGCCGGTGATGCGCCGTAGGCGCTGTAGACAAACATGGAGCGGTCCTGGGACAGGGGAGCAAAGCAGTCATCAAGGTTGGCGCGGGTAAGAGGTATTTTGGTCAGACCGACTTTCAGGTTGAAAGCCGGATGCAGATTGGCAATGGCATAGGCGTCAATGATGCGTATATCCCGGTCATTCCAGTCGATGTCCTGGGCTGAAAGCCCGTAAAGAACCGGGTTCTTGGTGGTTCCTGTATTGCCGCAGGTCTGGAACTTGTAGCCCCAGGTGTCGTCCAGCATACCGGTCATCCCCATGCGGTTGCGCATGAAGTGGATATCGGTACGGCTGTCTTCTCCCTTGCTGCCTCCGCCATAGTCGGTGTTTTCCACATATATCTGGCCTTTCAGGTCAACCTGCAGAAAACCTCCGTCTTCACCGAACTCGATACGGGGGCCGGCCTGTGCCTGTGATACAAAACAAACACTCAACAGAAGTGCCGAACCTGTTGCTACCGTCTTGCAACCACGAGAAAACACCGGTTCCTTCAGCATGAAAAATCTCCTTTCGTCGAGCTATTGTCTCGACCGTACGAGAGCGTTAATGAATCTGTTGTCAATCGTACCGATTTTCATGTAAAAGGAAATTCAAAGTTTGTTATAGTCAAATCACAGTTTGAAATAAACGGAAAGCACTATATATGGAATCTATATACCTGAAGACATTGGTAGAGGTTGTAAAAGCGGGAAGCATCTCCAAGGCTGCCGATGTGCTTTGTGTTACCCAGCCAGCGGTTACTCGCCGTATCAAGTTCATTGAAGAGCAGTATGGATACCCGCTACTTGATCGAGACGGTCATGTTTTTATCCTTACCGATGCAGGCAGGCTGGTGTATGAAAAAGCCGAGAAGATGCTTGCCATCGAGCGGGAATTACTTGCCGGCCTTAAATCAATTCACGAAAAGAAAAGTATTGCATTCATCTGTACTCCAACCTTCGGGGTAGTTCACCTGCCGACAGTAATGCGGGAATTCATGATGGAATATAACGATCTGGCGGATCTGTCCTTCATGTTTGACATGCCGGGAAATATTGTCGACGCCATGCGGGATGGCATGTATGACCTCGCAGTTCTGGAACACTGCGAGTGTTTTGACTTCTCTGACCTGTCAACAGTCGCTATGCCGGGAGACGACATGATCTTTGCCAGTTCGTCCGCACTTGCACTTTCAGGCGGCGTCATCGATCCTGACGACCTGTTTGCACAGACGGTTTTTATTCGCAAGGAGGGGTGTTGTTCAAGAACACTACTTGAAGCCAATCTTCGGGAGATAGGTCGGACTTTGTCAGATTTCAGGAGTTTTGTGGTTGTTGACGATCTGCATATGATTGTCCAAGCGACACGCGATGGGCAAGGTATCTCCTTTCTGTCGCGAGAACTTGTACAGGACCAGATAGAAACGGGCCAACTTCGTGAACACCTTATCAACGGTTTCAGGCACCATCGCAACAGGACTCTGATCATCCATGGTGATCATCATCAACATCCAAAATCACCGCTCAACTATTTTGTCAACATACTAACGACCCGCTTTGGGTTACCCGCCAATAAAAAATGAACTGATAAGTTCATACATCTGCTGGCTGTAACATGCAAACGCCGGGAAGTTCAATGTTATCCCAATCCCAAATCACGTGCATTCCAGATAAGTGCCTCTCCTCTTAGAAAATCATTTGACAACACACCGACGCAAAGACTATATGAGTATATAGTCATCCACTCGAAAAGGATTTTTATGAGAGATTTGATTGAATATCGCGCGGAAATACTGAAATCCCTGGGCCAGCCAACCCGATTGAAAATCATTGATTTCCTGCGCGACGGCGAACGCTGCGTCTGTGAAATATTCCCCGCCATCGCAGAGGAACAGTCCAATACCTCCCGGCACCTGAACATGATGCTGTCGGCCGGGGTTCTTTCCCGCCGCAAGGACGGACTGAAGATCTATTACGCAATCAAGCATCCCGAGATCCTGGAGGTGATGGATATTGTCACCCGGATCGTGAAACAGGACATAACCGGACGGCATCGCCTCTTGAAGGCGGCCTGAGCGTAACCCGCGAAAGGAGCATCAACCATGAAAAATCTGGCCATAGAATGGCGGCATTATGACAAGGCAGGCGCAACCTGCGATCGCTGTGCAACCACAGGCGCAGCGGTCAAAAAAGTCATTTCCGGTTTGAGTGCTGAATTGGAGGAGAAGGGCTTTGCTGTCACTTTCACGGAGACACTGCTCCCCGAAGAACTCATGGCCCAATCAAACATGCTCCTGTTCAACGGAGTTCCTCTTGAGCAAATCCTGGACAATGCGGCCGTGAATGAAAACAGCTGTTCATCCTGTTCATGCCTGACCGGAACTGAGACCAGTTGCCGGACGGTTGAATATCAAGGCGCTACCTACGAGGAGATTCCCGAGGAACTGGTCATCAAGGCAATCCAAACAGTAGTGGCTTCCAATATTCCGTAATTTTTTTGTCTCATTAAGTGAGTATTCAATCAGTCACTCATGGAGTTTACGTGCTGAAAAACTTTGCCGACTACATCGTCTTCACCCTGATCGGGCTGGTTCCCGGTTCACGTTCGGGCGAATCCCTTAACTTCTTCATCTACGACACACTGAAGATTTTCCTGCTGCTGACCACGATCATCTTCGTGGTGGCGATCATCCGCAGCTCCTTTCCGCCGGAGCGGACCAAACGCATCCTTTCCCACAAGCGGGAGTATATCGGCAACGTAATGGCAGCTCTTTTGGGAATTGTCACACCCTTCTGCTCCTGCTCGGCGGTGCCGCTGTTCATCGGTTTTGTCGAGTCAGGGGTGCCGCTGGGAGTAACCTTCTCGTTTCTGATCTCCTCACCCATGGTCAACGAGGTGGCCCTGATCATGCTCTGGGGCATGTTCGGCTGGAAAATCGCGCTGATCTACATCGGGTCCGGCCTGCTGGTGGCAATTTTTGCCGGTATCGTCATCGGGAAGCTGAAAATGGAGAAGTATGTCCAGGACTACGTCTGGGAAATGCAGGTCGGCAACAGCGAAATACAGGTCATGACTTTTCGTGAAAAGATCGATTACGCACGGAAATACACCCTCGACCTCTTGAAAAAGATCTGGCCCTATGTGGTGGTCGGGGTCGGCATCGGCGCCTTTATCCATGGTTATGTGCCGCAGGATTTTCTGGCCAGATGGGCCGGCCGTGACAATCCCTTTGCCGTGCCGATCGCAGTGGCGCTGGGCGTGCCTCTTTACAGCAACGCCGCCGGAGTGATCCCCATCGTTCAGGCGCTGACCGCCAAGGGAATGGCGATAGGCACCGTGCTGGCCTTCATGATGGCGGTCACGGCACTGTCTCTGCCCGAGGCGATCATCCTGAAGAACGTCCTGAAGAACCGGCTGCTGGCGGTGTTTTTCGGGATTGTAGCAACAGCGATTGTCTGTGTCGGTTACCTGTTTAA
>MGZK01000139.1 GCA_001802125.1 Geobacteraceae bacterium GWC2_55_20 | reverse complement strand
CTTGATCACGTCCTTGAATTTGCGACCCGATTTTGCGATCAGCGAGGGGTTGGTGGTTACGCCGTCAACCAGTCCCAGCGCGTGTGCTTCTCGAATTTCCTTGACATCAGCCGTGTCGATAAAAAATTTCATCATTTCCTCCTGTTAGTTTGATATGTGGTCAAGCTGTTCGCGATATTTTTCCAGACAGTCCATCGAGCAGAAGTAGTGTTTCTGGCCATCGTGCCTGCCGACAACGGCCTGCTCCTCCGATACATATACACCGCAGACCGGATCGCGGTGGGTAATTTCGGCCGAGTCCATTTTCCCGACAGGTTTCTCGACGCTCTTTTTGGGAGATGCCAGTGAGACAATTATCCGGTAGCCGATGTAAAGCAAAAGGCCCCATATGAGAATTCTTATCAAACCTCTCTCCTCTGTTCAGGTCCGGAAATCGGGTCGGACCCGTTGTTCAGATTTTCACAACTACTTCGCCGGAATGCAGTGCGGCAAGCAGTTCCGCGACGGTGATCCCGGAGACCGGATGCACCAGCTCTGGTGCAATTTCGCAGAGCGGCTGCAACACAAAACGCCTCTCCATCATGCGCGGATGCGGGACAACCAGGTCCTCCTCGGACAGTATCTGCGTTCCATACAGCAGCAGGTCCAGGTCCATTCTGCGCGGTCCGTTTACAACCGTTCTGGTTCGCTTGAAACTGTCGGTTTCGATGCGCAACAGGTGTGTCAGAAGAATACGGGGGGGGAGTCCGGTTGATAGCTTGAGTACCGCATTGTAGAAGGCATCCTGATTTACGGTTCCAACCGGAGATGTTTCATAGAACGAGGACAGGGCAGTGACCTTGGACTCCGGCAAACGCCCGATTTCGGCCACGGCACGCAGCAGGTTCAACTCACGATCTCCAAGATTGGAACCAAGTGCTATGTAGGCTTCCGTATCCACCGGCTGATTAAAACACAACCGGCCGCAAGCGTCAACCGTAACACCATGGCAGAAAATAAAAAACACCCTGGCAACTAGGAGGGGAAGTTACCAGGGCAAATGAGGATTCGTTGGAATCCTCGCAAAGATCTTATCTGGGTTAAATGTACCAGCATCAAACAACAAATGCAATAAATAAAAAACCATAAACTACCGGCATTACATTTAAAAACTAGTAATCTCGACCCTTTTGGTCGTATACGGCACTGACGCTGCCTGCAGAGTGTTTGCAGAATCAGCCCGGTAGACAGGACGCTAATCCCGTTTGGATATCCGGATATCTCAAGTTGACTTTCAGGCGTTTCAGCATGCGGTTGTTGTCAATCACCCGCGACTCGCTGACATAGGAGAACATCAGCGGCGACATCACCAGGCGGGCTTCATCCAGCGGCACCTGCGGCTGGCGCGGCATCTTCAGCGCATCGGCACAGGCGTTGAAATAGCTGGTCATACTGGTCGGACTCCCATCGCTGACGTTGAAGATTTCTCCCGCTTCGCCCGATTCCGCCGCAGCCAGGCAGACGGCGGCCAGGTCATCGGCATGGATGCGATTGCTGGGCCCGGACTCCTCCTCTTTCAGAAGCGCCTGCCCCTGACTGATCTGCATCAGCGGCAGCCTTCCCGGACCGTAGATGCCGCTGACCCGAAGAATCACCACCGGGGTGCCGGTTGCGGCGCCATATTGCAGAAAAGCTTTTTCGGCGTCGAGACGGCGCTTGCCCATCGCCGAGGAAGGTTTTGTCTCCGACTCTTCAGTGACAATACCGCCGGAATTCTCACTATAAACCGAGGTGGCGCTGACGTAGATAATCTTGGAAGGTTTCTGTACCCGGCTCAGAGCCGCGATGAAGTTTCTGGCGCGAGTGTCTGCAATGCCGCCTCCCGGCGGCGGCACCAGATAGTGCAGAATGCTGCCGGCCGTATCCAGATTAGGAATTTCTTCGGCTTTGTCCAGGGAACAGGTAACGGTGCTGAACCCCTCCCCGGAAAGAGTGGCGGCAAGTTCCGGCGACCTGAGCATGCAGGTGACATCAGCGCCCGAATCACGGTATAGCCGCGCAACCCTCCCGCCGATATAACCGCATCCGGCAATGAATATTTTTTGCATGGAATCCATGGACCTTTCGTGATCAAGATTATCCGGACGATTGGAGCTTTTCTATTTCATGAATGACGATATCAGCGGAAGCATGCTGGCATTTGCCGACCCGATCGCGGCCTTGCGTTCCGCATCTGTCAGAAACAGCTTCAGGTATTTCCTGGCTTTCTTTTTGTCACCGGCAATCGTTTCTGACATCTTGCAGAGAATCCCTACCGGCACCCCTTTGCGATATCCTTCAACCAGCTTCTGAATTTCATCACAGCGCTGTTTCTCGGTCCATGTTTTGAACAGCGCGGCTCCCAGGTCATTGTTGTTGTCAAGCATGATTATCCCCGTAAGTTGAATTTAAAAAGCCCCGCAGACAAGTCTGCGGGGCAAAATACTACCATGTAATATATTTAATGACTACTTCTTCTCGCAAGTATCTTCAAAGTTGAGTGCCGCCAGTTTCTGGTAGTAGGCAAAGTGTGTCTTTGCCCATTCACCGGCCTTCTTCATCAGGGCCTCGGCCTGCTTGGGGTTGGCCTTTTTCAACATGCGGTAGCGGTTTTCGTTATTGGTATATTCCTCAAAGCTGATTGTTGCCGGCTTGCTATCCAACTGCAGCGGGTTTTTGCACTCGGCAGCCAGGGCCGGGTTGTAACGGTACAGAGGCCAGTAACCGGACTGTACCGCCATTTTCTGAGCATCCACACCAGCTGTCATGTTGATGCCGTGGGCGATGCAGTGCGAGTAGGCTATGATGATCGAAGGTCCATCATAGGCCTCGGCCTCCAGCATGGCCTTGATGCACTGGTTGGGGTTGGAGAGAGAAACCTGTGCAACATAGACCGAACCGTAGGACATGGCGATCATACCCAGGTCCTTCTTGGATACCGGCTTGCCGCCGGCAGCAAAGAGACCGACAGCTCCCATTGGCGTAGCTTTGGAAGCCTGACCGCCGGTGTTGGAGTAGACCTCGGTATCCAGAACAAACAGATTTATGTTCTTGCCGGAAGCGATGACATGGTCCAGACCACCGAATCCGATGTCGTAAGCCCAGCCGTCGCCACCGATACACCAGACCGATT
Organism: Geobacteraceae bacterium GWC2_55_20; assembly: GCA_001802125.1. Classification (GTDB taxonomy): domain Bacteria; phylum Desulfobacterota; class Desulfuromonadia; order Geobacterales; family Pseudopelobacteraceae; genus JACRCG01. The sequence goes on along the minus strand of MGZK01000139.1, from coordinate 21,394 downwards.
TCTTGACCAGGTAGTCCGCGACCGGAACCAGCAGTTTTGCGGTTGCGTTCTTGCTCCCCTTCAGAGCGGCCTTCAGCTTGTCAACGCGTCCGCGCTGTGCCTCGATACCGGCCTGGGTGGACTGGTCGGCTGAAGCGATTTCCTTCAACAGCTTGGCATTTGCCGCAAAAGCCTTGTTTTCGGCCAGCTCCGCCACATACTCAAGGGCCGATTTGGAGAACTGGTCAACTGTCAGGCGCATGCCGTAACCGAATTCGGCGTTGTCCTCGAACAGCGAGTTGGACCATGCCGGACCACGTCCGTCGGCACGCTGTGCGTAAGGTGTGGTGGGCAGGTTGCCGCCATAGATTGACGAACAACCTGTGGCGTTGGCTACCATCATCCGGTCGCCGAACAGCTGGGTCAACAGTTTAAGATAAGGAGTCTCGCCGCAACCGGCACAAGCGCCGGAGAATTCAAACAGCGGGCGGATCAGCTGGTTGCTGCGCAGGGTCTCCAGCTTGACCTGTGTTGCATCAACATCCGGCAGTTTGAGGAAGAAGTCGAAGTTCTCGGCTTCAGCCGCACGCAGTGGCGGCTGGAAGGTCATGTCCAGCGCCTTGTGATCCGGATTCTGCTTGTCCTTGCCCGGGCAGTTGTGAGCACAGGCGCCGCAACCGGTGCAATCCTCGGGTGCGATCTGTACGGTGTACTTCTTGCCGGCCATTTCAGGGATCTTGCAATCGGTTGATTTGAAGGTCGCCGGAGCATCCTTCAGTAGTTTGCCGTCATAGGCCTTGGTGCGGACCGAGGCGTGCGGACATACGAAGGAGCAGATGCCGCACTGGATGCAGATCTTCTCGTCCCATACCGGAATTTCGGTGGCGATGTTACGTTTCTCGTACTGGCTGGTGGCGGTCGGGAAGGTGCCGTCGGCCGGCATCTTGGAAACCGGCAGGCTGTCTCCCAGTCCGGCCACGATCACGCCGGTGACATCCTTGACGAACTTGGGCGCCTTGCTGGAAACCGCTGCGGCCATCTTCAGCTTGCTGGTCGCTTTTGCCGGTACCATGACTTCGTAGAAGTTGTTCAGACCTGCATCAACCGCCTTGTAGTTCATTTCCAGAACCGCTTCGCCGGCTTTGCCGTAGGATTTCTTGATGGCGCCCTTGATCGAGTCCACGGCATCCTTGAGCGGGATGATATTCGAAATCTTGAAGAACGCTGTCTGCATGATCACGTTGATGCGGGGTCCAAGGCCGATTTCATTGCCCAGCTTGACGCCGTCGATAACGTAAAACTTCAGTTTCTTGCTGATGATCTGCTGCTGTACTTCCTTGGGCATGGTATCCCAGACCTCATCCGCGCCGAAGGGAGCGTTCAGCAGGAAGGTCGCGCCATCCTTGGCCCGTGCCAGCATGTCGTACTTCTCCAGGAAGGAGAAGTTGTGGCAGGCCACGAAGTTCGCTTCCTGAACCAGATAGGGAGCACGGATGTACTTCTTGCCGAAGCGCAGGTGCGAGGTGGTCATCGAACCGGCCTTCTTGGAGTCATAAACGAAGTAGGCCTGGGCGTTGTTGCTGGTTTCCTCGCCGATGATCTTGATCGAGTTCTTGTTGGCGCCGACTGTACCGTCGGAACCGAGACCGAAGAACATCGCCTCGTAGACGCCTTCCATCGGGTTCTTGTAGCTGTAATCAACTTTCAGGCTGCAGTTGGTGACGTCCTCTTCGATGCCGACCACGAACTTGTTCTTGGGGTTCTTGACCTTGAGGTTGTCGAACACGGCCTTGGCCATGGCCGGATTGAACTCTTTTGATCCGAGGCCGTAGCGGCCGCCGACGATAACCGGATAACCGTCGAGCTTGAGCTTGCCGGCTGCCATCGCTTCGCCGATCGCGGTGCGCACATCCAGGTAGATCGGCTCGCCCAGCGAACCCGGCTCCTTGGTGCGATCCAGCACGGCGATCTTTTTGACGGTTTTGGGGAGGGCCTTGATGAAGGCATCCAGCGGGAACGGACGATAGAGACGGATCTTGACGACACCGACCTTCTCTCCCTGCTTGGCCAGATTCTCAACCGTATCCTGAACAACATCGGCTCCGGAACCCATCACGACCACAATACGCTCGGCGTCCTTGGCTCCGACATAGTCAACCAGCTTGTACTTGCGGCCGGTCAGTTTGCCGAACTTGTCCATCTCTTCCTGAACGATCTTTTCGCAGGCGGGGTAGTATGGGTTGACGGTCTCGCGGCCCTGGAAATATACGTCCGGGTTCTGGGCTGTGCCGCGCATTACCGGTTTGTCCGGGTTCAGGCCGCGGGCCTTGTGCTCGGCGATCAGCTTGTCGTCCATCATGGCGCGCATCTCGTCGAACGAGAGCTCGGTCACTTTCTGTACTTCGTGCGAGGTGCGGAAGCCGTCGAAATAGTGCAGGAAAGGGATCCGGCTGCGCAGCGTGGAGGACTGGGAGATCAGCGCAAAGTCCATGACTTCCTGGACGTTGTTGGAGCAGAGGAAGGCCCAGCCGGTGGAACGGCAGGACATCACGTCGGAGTGGTCGCCGAAGATCGAAAGCGCCTGGGCTGCAATGGCGCGGGCCGAGACGTGGAAAACCGTCGAGGTCAGCTCGCCGGCAATCTTGAACATGTTCGGGATCATCAGCAGCAGGCCCTGGCTGGCGGTGAAGGTCGTGGTCAGCGCTCCGGCCTGCAGCGCGCCATGCACGGCACCGGCGGCGCCGCCTTCGGACTGCATCTCAACCACTGACGGCACGTTGCCCCAGATGTTCTTCTCGCCGACCGCGCTCTTGGCGTCGGAGATTTCTCCCATAACGGATGATGGGGTAATCGGATAAATAGCGATTACTTCGTTGGTGGCATGCGCCACATGGGCGGCGGCTGTGTTGCCGTCGATGGTTACCATCTTCTTGCTCATGTACTTCCTCCTGTGTGGGGTTTATGTGAACTTCTTGACTACAATTCGTTTCTGCCCTGGAGCGCCCATTGAACCGTGGCGGCATCCACAAACTCGATGTCGCTGCCCAACGGTATGCCGTGCGCCAGACGCGACACCTTGACTCCCGCCGGTTTGAGTGCCCTGGTCAGATAAAGTGCCGTGGCTTCACCTTCCACAGTAAAGTTGGTGGCGATCACTACCTCGTTGATTCCACCCGCTCCGACACGCTGCAACAATTCGGCTATGCGCAGGTCGGATGGTCCGATACCTGATAGCGGCGAAATCGCTCCCTCCAACACATGATACATGCCGTTATAAGCGTTGCTGCGCTCCAGCGCCATCAGGTCCTGAGAGTTTTCAACAACACAGATCACGCCTGAATCACGGTTTCCACTGCAGATAGAACATGGGTCCGTTTCAGTGATGGCAAAGCAGGTCGAACAGGGATGAACACGGTCCCGGACATCGCAAAGCGACTCGGAAAGCGCCGTCAGGTTCTGCGGCGACTTCAAAAGGTGAAACGCCAAACGCAGAGCGGTGCGTTCGCCAATACCCGGCAGCTTCTTCAATTCTCCAACCAATCGCATCAGTGCGGATGATTTTGTTAACATAATTCCTGACACAAATAAAACATTTTTTTAGTATTATAGCGAGGTTAAAAAAGATGCTCCCCCGCACCGGACGGGCCGACAGGCGACCGAAAACCATGGAGGAGCATTGAAATCGAGATTTTTTACCATTAATATGGCCACAGACAAGCGATCCGTATACGTGGGCACTATTAGCCGAACTAAAAAATTTAGTCAAATTAAATATGCGTTGAGCCCTTAATCATATGAAAAGCACACTATCTACCGGTAATAGCTAGAACAATCCCGGAATGCTCATGCCGCCGGTGATCTTGGACATTTCATCACCCATCTCGGCGTGAACCTTCTTGAGAGCCTCGTTGGCAGCAGCAATAATCAGGTCCTGAAGCATTTCCACGTCGTTGGGGTCAACTGCCTCTTTTTTTATTTCCAGTGAAATTATTTCGTTCTTGCCGTTAACCTTGATGCTTACGGCGCCGCCGCCTGAAGTTGCCTCGGCGGTTTTCTGGCTGGCCTCTTCCTGCAGTTTGGCCATCTTCTGCTGAATCATCTGCGCCTGTTTCATGATGCTAGCTAATCCCTTTGACATCTACTTCCCCTTTCGATTTCGTGACAGTTATAATTTATTTTACCACCAGCTAAACTGCTCTAATATCAGTGATGCTGCTGCCGAAAACCCGTTGCGCCTCCTTGACGACCGGATGGGTTTCGACCTCCTGCCTCAGCTCTTTCATGAGTTGCTCGTCGTCACTCTTTTTTTTTTCTGCCAGTGACATGGGCGCATCGGTGGAGTTGGACACGATCGATTTTATCCTGATCACTGTCTCGATTCCGCTGGATTCGAGGGCCAGGGCCTGTACGCCGGCAATGAACTCGGCATCCTGGGCGGCCGTCAGATAATAGCTGTCGGTCGGAAAACCGATCTCGAGCAGCCCCTTTTCCTGTTTGAGCGGACTGCCATGTTCCAGAACCGATCCGATTGCCGGCTGCTTCTCAATTACCAATGCGACAAAACGTCCCCAGTTGGAGTGGACGTCGCCGCTGGCCGGTACGGATGGAACGGCTGCAGAAGTTGCAGCTGCCGGCTGTGGTTGCGGTCGATTCTGGGGTACACTCCGCGGCTTCTCGGAATGGACGGAAACGGTTGGGGCTGCGGCGGTTCTGGCAGCCTCCCATGGCAGCGAAGGCGTATGCACCGCTCCGGCCTCCAGCAGCCTGATTTTCTCGATCAGCTCCTGAATCGGGATCACCGGCGCCAGCAGTGCAGCTTTAAGCAGCGCCATTTCTATGATCAGACGTGGGAAGCTGGCATAGGCCATTTCCGCGTCGGCCTTCAACAGCAGTGTCAGTCGCCGCTGGATATCCTGGGGCGAGATGCTTCCGGCCTGGGTTTTTAATTCATCCAGTTCGGCCGAAGCCAGATCGAGGATCTCTTCCGGCTTCCTGACCGAACGGATCACCAGCAGATTACGAAAATGCTCGATCAGTTCCTGGCAGAACTGGCGCATGTTGTAACCCACCAGATCGACCCGTTTGATCCCCTCCAGCACAGCCTGGGTGTCGCCGTTAAAGACCCCGGCCGAGATTTCTGCCAGCAGGCGGCGATCCACGGTGCCAAGCAGCGTCCCCACATCCTCGTCGCTGACGCTGTTGCCGCAGAAGGCCAGCACCTGGTCCAGCGCGGTCAGCGAGTCGCGCATGCTGCCATCGCCTTTGCGGGCAATCAGCGCCAGGGACGAGTCGCTGATGATGACCGATTCCTTGTCGGCAATTTCACGCAGCCGGCTGATTATCTTGGGAAGTGTCACCCGCTTGAAGTCAAAACGCTGGCAGCGCGACAGGATCGTGACCGGCAGTTTGTGCGGTTCGGTGGTGGCAAAGATGAATTTGACGTGTTCGGGCGGCTCCTCCAGCGTTTTCAAAAGTGCATTGAAGGCGTTGGTGGAGAGCATGTGAACTTCGTCGATGATGATGATGCGGTAGCGGCTGTGGGAAGGGAGGTACTTGATGTTGTCGCGCAGGTCGCGCACGTCGTCTACGCCGTTATTGGAAGCGCCGTCGATCTCGAAAACATCGGTGGACGTGCCTTTGGTGATCTCGATGCACAGTGGGCAGACATTGCAGGGCTCGTGTGTGACCCCCCGTTCGCAGTTGAGGGTTTTGGCCATGATGCGGGCGGTACTGGTCTTGCCGACTCCGCGCGCACCGGTAAAGAGGAAGGCGTGGGCCACCCGTCCGGAATCGATGGCATTCTGCAGCGTGCGACTGACGTGTTCCTGGCCGGCCAGTTCGGAAAATGTTTGGGGGCGGTATTTCCTTGCCAGGACTTCGTAATGCGTTCCGGTTGACAAGAGACTGGACCTCGCAGGTAATCTGACGCCCCGCACATGTGACGTAGGAGGCGTACAGTCAGGGGATTAGGGGAGGTAATGAAGTTACAGGCGCATATGATAGCCGGGCTGACCCGCGGCACACAGCGGGAGCCGCTGCCGTTGCTTCCTTCCGGACCTGGCGGAGTTCACGGCGCGCCGTTGCGCGGGGCCCGGCTATCATATCCGCCTGCAAGCTCGCAGCCTTACAAACATGGCGGCAAAGCCATTTTCTGAATAAAAATGGCGGAGAGAGAGGGATTCGAACCCTCGGTACGCTATTAACGTACACACGCTTTCCAGGCGTGCTCCTTCAACCGCTCGGACATCTCTCCGCAAGAACGAACAGTACATATAATCCATGTTCATCAATTTGTCCAGCTTTTCTAAATGATGCCTTGAAAAGCGGTCGTCAAAACGGTATCGTCTGCCCGGGAGTGCAGAGTCATGAAAATTGCCATCATCACCGCGATGCCGGAAGAGTTCAACGCCGCGGCCGCCTGTCTGGGAGCCGGAAGCGTCTTGAGACTGGGGCGCCTCAAGACGCGCAAATCCAGCTGCGCCGGGCATGAGATCCTGCTGGTCGAATCAGGCATGGGCTTTGACAATGCCGCCCGGGCGGCCGGGACGATCATTGGAGAGGCCGCGCCAGAGTTGTTGATCTCGGCCGGTTTTTGCGGCGGGGTTGCTCCGGAACTGCGGGTTGGCGACGTGGTGGTCGCCAGGAGGATGGTGATCGTTTCGGAAACCGGCGTTGAGGAATTGCCGGTGGAGACCCCGGCGGCCGGCCTTAACCTGGTAATACGTCAGACCGCCGCTGGAGCAAGGGTCTTTGGCGGAACCTTTGCCGGTACGGCGGTGATAACATCAAAAACCAGGCTGGCCGCATTGTTGGCCAACGATTATGCCTGTCCGGTGGCGGAGATGGAGAGCGCCGCCATCGCGCTGGTCGCATCCGAAAGCAGGATACCACTGCTGGCGATCCGCTCGGTCAGCGACCCGGCCGACGAAGAGCTGGACTTTTCTCTGGACGAATTCTGCGACAGCTGCCTGCGTATCCGCCCCGCCCGGGTGCTGCTGACGATCCTGCGCAAACCCCGCATCATCCCGCAACTGATCCGCCTGGCCGGCAACAGCCGCGTCGCCGCCAGGAGCCTGACAGCGGCACTGGAACAGCTATTGCCCCTTCTGTAAAACAGTTCCCGCCGCAGACCAGGGATAATCCCGCAGATGCCCCCCCAGTTCGTCCTTGCTGTAGCGGTTGGTGCGCCTGACCGCCAGGACAACGACCATCAGGACCGGCAGCGTGAACATCAACGTCGCGCACAACGCCATGAAATTCTCGCCGATAACCAGCATCATCGCAATATTGAAGATCAGCACCGACAGGTAGAGCACCGGCCCCAAAAGAGAGCGGAAGGGGAGATTGACTGCCCCACGGGGAGCATCATCCAGGCGGCGGGCGTCAATCAGCTGGAACGCGGCCAGCAGGCAGAAGCTGGTCAGCAGCCAGCCTCCATAGTTGGAGAGCGGCACGCCGAAGTGCAGCCCCTGCTCGCGGTAACCGTAAATCTGTCCCAGAAACCAGCGACTGCCCTGCAGCGCCACTGGGTCGATCACGATATCCAGGAAGGTCTGCAGGAACGAGCCCAGCAGCAGCGCCGAAAATGAACGCCGGATCGAACGGGTCTCAAGCGTAACCAGGTTCCAGCGCCAGACCTTGAGCGGCGAAATGATAAACAGCGCGGTGGCATAGCTGCAGTAGGAAAGGAACACGTAGGAGAGCGAATCGAAGAACGGCACCCCGGCAATCCACAGCTCGCGGTTGCTGGTGGTATCGATGTAGTAGTACCAGCCATAGGGGAAACCGGTGTTGATCGAAAGCCACTCCGAGGCGAAGGCGATCAGATAGCCGGCCAGCGTGAAAAACGCGGTCCGGCGCCAGCCGACGTGGGGCACGCAAGCCAGCAGAAAGGCCCCGAAAAAAGCGAACACATAGGGGCGCATCGTAACGGTGCCAATGGCGATATCCATGAAATCCTGCATTTGATCGAACCCCAGGACGCCGGGACTGGTTGACCCTGGCGCCGATTGAATGTACCCCGGCCGGAAAGCCGGAGAGGCTCGACACTATAGCCAAATCTCCCGGATAGCGCAAGGCCGCACCCGAACCGGATGCGGCCTTTGATTATAATATCTGGTGGTAACTGGCTATAAAATCAGTTTGGATATCGTATAGGCCACCACCGTTGAAACGCCGACTCCAATCAGTCCCGGAATCATGAAACTGTGGTTGAGCAGGTACTTGCCGATGCAGGTGGTGCCGGTGCGATCCATGTTGATAGCGGCCAGGTCGCTGGGGTAGAAGGCGAAGAAAAAGTAGGCATAGCTGGCCGGCATCAGACCCAAGAGCAGCGGAACCGGCAAACCCAGTGCCAGTCCCAGCGGCAGCGTGATGGCCAGCGTGGCGGCCTGGCTCTTGACGAAGGCCGAGATGCAGAAGGTGGCGATGGCGAAGGTCCAGGGTGCGATCTTGACCATGATGCCGATGTTGTCCACCAGGAATTTCTTGTTGGCGGAGATGAAGGTGTCGCTCATCCAGGCGATGCCGAAGATAGAGACCACCGCGATCATCCCGGCGATGAATACGCTGGAGTGGGCGATATCCTTGGCCTTGACGTTGGAGGAGAACATGATGAAGGCGCCGAAGGCCAGCATCACGAACTGGACCACCGTGGTCATCGCCACCGGTTTATTTCCGGCACCCAGCGGCAACAGTTCGGGAACGCTGGCAAGCAGAATGATCGAACCGACACCGGTGAAGAACAGCGCCACCGAAATTTTGGCGCTGGTGGAAATCTTTTTGTCCAGCGTCGTCACATCCGCATCCAGCGCCTTCTTGAAATCCGGGTCCTGCATGCGGGCCTGGAATTCCTGGTCCTTGTCCAGATCCTTGCCGCGGTTGAAACTCCAGGCGGCAGCCGCCAGCACACCGATAATCCCGGCCGGCATGGTGACCGAGATGATATCGATCAATGTCACCGGATAACCGGCTTTGGCGGCAAAACCGAGGAAGAAGGTCACCGCCGCCGCCACCGGACTGGCGGTGATGCCCATCTGCGAGGCAACACTGGAGATCGCCATCGGACGTTCCGGGCGGATGCCGGTCTTGAGCGCCACGTCGGAAATAACCGGCAACAGCGCATAGACGGCATGGCCGGTGCCGACACAGACCGTCAGGAGAAAGGTCGAAAGCGGCGCCAGGATTGTCACGTATTTTGGATGCGCGCGCAGCATCTTTTCTGTCAGCTGCACCAGATAGTCCAGACCACCGGCTACCTGCAGCGTGGCCGAAGCGGTCACAACAGCCAGGATGATCAGCATTACCGCGATCGGCGGTTCGGAGGGGGGACTGCGGAAGCCCAGCACCAGCAATGATACGCCCAGACCACCGATCAGGCCGAGCGCGACGCCGCCCCTGCGGATACCGATCAGGACTGCTCCCAGTACCAGTACGAATTGAACCCAGAACATTAACATAACGACCTCCACGGTGAGGGTTGGGATTGGCGGGACCGTCAAGTCTCCGCCCTGCTTCTGTCATGGTATAGAGCAGGGAGAGTGCCAAAAAAGCTTGATCAAGTAATCCGCCGATATCACTGGATAAAATCCGTTAAATCGTCAATTCGCAAAGGAAACCGCCATAACCGTGGGTTATGGATATCGGTGGATACCGGAAATAAATGCTATGATTCCGGAAGGATAGTTCGTGATATAACCTCCGGTTATCGTTATAACCTCCGGTTATGAGGGTTGTCAGGAGCAGCGCGAACTTCGGCGAAAGACCGGTTTCTGTTGACCGCCAGCCGAAAGCGATTCAATATCGCCCGATAATCCCATGCCAATGAAACGGAGGCCGACCATGCCATCAGCCGCTTGCAAACCCGCCAACCCGGAAGTTTTCGACTGTCATTTCCATATCATCGACCGGCGCTTCCCGCTGCTGCCCAATAACGGCTACCTGCCGGACGATTACCACTGTAACGACTATCGCGAGCGGATGCGGGATTACAACCTGGTGGGAGGGGCGATCGTTTCCGGTTCTTTCCAGGCCTTTGACCAGAGCTATCTGCTGGATGCGCTGCACACGCTAGGACCGGCTTTCGTGGGGGTCACGCAACTGCCGTTCAACGTCAGCGACCGGGAACTGCTGGATCTGGAGTGGGCCGGCGTTCGCGCTCTGCGCTTCAATCTCAAGCGCGGCGGATCGGAAGAGGTCGCCCATCTGGACGCAATGGCGAGACGGGTGCATGAGGTGGTCGGCTGGCATGTGGAGCTTTATGTCGATTCGGCGGAACTGGAGGGACTTTATGGCACGCTGGCCGCACTTCCGGCGGTCAGCATCGACCACCTGGGGCTTTCCAAATCAGGATTCGCCACGCTGCTCAGGCTGGCCGAAAAAGGGGTGCGCATCAAGGCCACCGGTTTCGGACGGGTGGATTTTGATGTGAAAACGGCGCTGCGGGAGATTTATGCCGCCAATCCCGAGGCGCTGATGTTCGGCAGCGACCTCCCCTCGACCCGCGCTCCGCGCCCCTATTGCGACGGGGATTATGCCTTGGTGGTGGAAGCGCTGGGGGATGCGGCCGCCGGGAAGGTGTTCAGCGGCAATGCGCTCGCTTTTTACAAAGGACAGCGGGAAAAATCATAATTGCAGGGAAAGGAAATTAGATATGGGTATTGAGGTCTATGTGGGACAGATTTCCGGTATGGTGAGCGAGGATGAGCTGCGGAAACTGTTTTCAGTGGTGGGCACCGTGGCCTCGGTCCACCTGGTAACAGATCCGGGCACGGGTGAATTCAGGGGCTGCGGATACGTCAGGATGTCAACCGAAGAGGAAGCCCAGGAGGCGATTGACCTGCTGAACGGGGCCAAGCTCGGCGACCGCCTGATCGTCGTAAAAAACGCTCCTCCAAAAAACTTTAAAAAGAGCGGACCCTCCGGCGGTGGTCGGAGCACCCATGGCAGGATCAGATAAGAAACAAATTCCACCGGACGGCGCGGACAGGCAGCCCTCGCACCTTCAACAGCATCAAGCGCATGGATTATAATGCTTGCTTCAAAACAGAGCTGTGCTATTCTGATCTAGCTAGACTGTCTAGTTGAATTGGGGGGCATGTATGAAAACAGATAAAGCAAATCGTTTACCGCATGACCGGGAATGGCAGCTTCAGGAGGCCAAGAACCGTTTGAGCCAGGTTGTTGATTCGGCGCTGCATGATGGCCCCCAGACCATTACACTGCGTGGCAAACCTGCCGCGGTCGTCGTTTCCTTTGAGGAATACAGGAAGCTGACACTGCCGCAAACCGGCTTGTCCCTGTTTTTCATGCAATCACCGCTGCATGGCATCGAACTTGACCTGAGCCGTAGCGGCGATCTCCCACGTGAGGTGGAGCTGTGAAATATCTTCTGGATACTTGTCTGATTTCAGAGTTGGTAAAAAAGGAGCCGAACAAGGCGGTCGTCAGTTGGCTGGATAAACAGGATGAACAGAGTCTGTTTCTGAGTGTCCTGACCTTCGGAGAATTGCAAAAGGGCATCAGCAAACTACCTGACGGAGCAAGGAAATATCAGCTCCAGGCATGGGCCGGGCATGATCTTGTCGAGCGATTTACCGGAAGGATTATTGACATGGACCTGGAAACGGCTCTGGCCTGGGGCGAATTACAGGGTGAGTCAGAACTGCAGGGGGAGCGACTACCGGTCATGGATTCACTCATAGCTGCCACTGCCAAGGTCCACGGATTGGTTGTTGTTACGCGCAACCTCAAGGATATGGAGAGATGTCGTGCCCTGGTTTGCAACCCCTGGGTTTGACGGTAATGATTCATTGAAACACCCTCATTCCTTCAGCATCTTCAGTCGCTTGGAGAGGGCCGGCTGCGAGATGCCCAATAGCCTCGCCGCCAGGGTCTGGTTGCCGCCGGCCCTTTCCATCGCCTCCATTACCAGGAAAGCGGCCGCATCGCTGAATGTGGGCAGCTCGTCGAACCCGGCAAAGGGGTTCTGGCGGGTTTGGCTGGCCCCGGTCGTCGGGCATTGGGACTGCAACCGTTCGATCGACCTGACGAAGGTTTCCATCGAAAGCATGCGGTCGCGGTGCACGCTGACAGCATCGTAGACCAGCGCCTTCAGTTCGCGCACATTTCCGGGAAAACAGTAGGTCGCCAGGTACTGGGCCAGCCCCTTGGGCGGGGTCGGCTTCTTCTTGCCCAGCGCCCGGGCCGCTTCCTCCAGAAAATGATCCAAGAGCAGCGCAATATCCCCCCTACGCTCACGCAGCGCCGGCAGTTGAACTTGATGCGTTCGCAGCCGGTAATACAGGTCGCGCCGGAAAGCCCCGCTGCGCTCCTTCTCCGGCAGGTTCTGGTGGGTGGCGACGATGATGCGGGCCTTGAGCCGCCTGGGCAGATCGCTCCCCAGCGGGAAATACTCCCCCTCCTGCAAGAGGCGCAGCAGCTTGACCTGGGAGGGGATACTCAGGTCGCCGATCTCATCCAGAAACAGCGTGCCGTCGGCGGCCTCCTCCACCATCCCGCGCCGGGCCTGCTCGGCGCCGGTGAAGGCGCCGCGCACGTGTCCGAAGAGTGTATCGGCAAAGACCGTGTCGTCCAGGCCGGCCACGTTGACCGTCACCAGCTTGCCCCGGCAGCCGCTCAGGCTGTGGGCCGCCTTGGCGATCAGTTCCTTGCCGACCCCGCTTTCGCCGGTGATCAAAAGCGGCTGGGGACTCTTGGCCACCGCCTCCACGTAGGAAAAAATGTCCAGCATCGACCGGTCGGCGGTGACAATCCCGGAAAAGGCCTCGGGATGGCGCAGTTCCCGCGAAACCAGGCGGCTGGACATTTCCTGGTAATCCCGCCGCATCTCCACCATCCTGACCGCCCGCAGCACCGCCCCCACGATACGGTCCTCCTCATCGGTCTTGACGCAGTAGTCGAAGGCTCCCAGCTTCATGCAACGCACCGCGGTTTCCAGCTGGTTGAGACCACTGACGACGATCACGCTGATCTCGGGATGCCGTTCGGCGATCTGCTCCAAAAGCGCCTCACCCGACAGGTGCGGCATGGTCAGGTCCAGCAGCACCAGCCCGACCTGGCCCCCGTCCAGGATGGCCATGGCCTGGCGGCTGTCGCTGCAGGTCAGGATGTTGCTGATGTTGGCGCAGGACTCCAGCGTCAGCGACAGCGAGCCGAGCCAGTCCGGCTCGTCATCGACCAGCAGCACACTGAAATCGGGATAGGTGGCGGCTTTCACGTTTTTTCCTCCTCTTGGCGGATCGGCAATGTCAGCGTGACGACCGTCTCGCGGCCGGGGATCGAATCGAATTGCAGCGCGCCGCCATGCTCCTTGACGATGCCGGCCGAGACCGACAGCCCCAGGCCGGTGCCCCCCATGTCGCGCTTGGTCGTGAAAAACGGGTCGGTCAGGCGCGCCAGGTGCTCGGGCGAGATGCCGCTCCCCTCGTCGCGCAGCCGGAAGATCACCACTCCGTTTTCCCGATCGGCGCAGGTGGTCAGCTCGATGGCCCGGTCATTGTCCGGCAGCGCCTGGCAGGCGTTCAGGATCAGGTTGACCAGCACCTGCTCGATACGCTGGCTGTTGCCGCGAATCATTGGCAGATCATCGGCATAAAGGGCGCTGAAACGGGTGGTCGCCTTGCGGATCGAGGGTTCGACCAGCCGCACCGCCGCCTGGGAGACGGCGTTCAGGTCGATGATCTCGTTGCAGGCGCTGTCACCCTGTCGGGCAAAATCCTTCAGGTCATCGACGATGCGCTTGATGCGCTTGCCCGCCTCCTGCAACTTTTCCAGGCTGCGCGGGATCTCCTCCCGCATACGCGAATAGGGCAGCCCGCCGCAACTGAAGTCGCCATTCTCGCGGTAATACTGCTCCAGCACCCTGGCCGCGTCGGCCTGGAAGCGTTTGATAGTCGGCACTTCCAGCAGGATCAGCCCGGTCGGGTTGTTGATCTCGTGGGCCACCCCCGAGACCAGCACCCCCAGGGCAGCCATCTTGTCGGCCTGCAGCAGCTGCTGCTGGTTCAGGCGCAGCTCTTCCTCGGCGTGCCGCCGCTCGGCGATCTCGCGGGTCAGGTCGGCGGTGCGTAGCGCCACCTGGCCGTGCAATGTACGCGACCAGAGCGCAAATCCGCCCAAAAGCAGCGTCAGCGGCACCACCACCACCGCCGCGTATTTGACGATCGTGCGCAAATCGACCGGCTGCGGTTCCAGCACCCCCAACCACTTGTTGTAGATCAGCTGGTACTGGCCGGTCTTTTTCAGGATTGCCAAACCCTCGTTGAAGCGCGACAGCAATTCGGCATTGCCCTTGTCAACCGCATAGCAGTAGCGCTGGGTGGCCACGTTGCGTACGGCCGGGATCAGGTTGGTCAACTTCAGCTCGCGGATGATGTACATGCCCGGCACGATCGCGACGATGGCATAGTCGCTGGTCCCGGCCGCCAGCTGGCGCAACGCGTCGGCCGGGGTCGCGGTCAGAGACAGTTTGCCGCTGAATTTCTTGCTGACCAGATAATCGTGCATGATCCCGTCACGGTGGACCGCCACGGTCTTGCCCTCCAGCTCGGCCAGCGAGTTGACCGGCGGCGAATCGCGGCGGGCAAAGACGGCATGATTGACTACCGCGTGCGGCAGTGAGAAATCGACTTGGGCGGCCCGTTCCTCCGAGTAGGACATGCCCTGCAGCACATCGATCTTTCCGCTTTGGAGGGCCGCCCGCATCTCTGACCACCCACCCAGGCGGAACTCTACCTTGAGGCCCATCACCTCTGCGATGGCACGGGTCAGCTCCACGTTGTAGCCGCTGGGATGGCCGTTTTTGTCGATGAATTCGTAGGGGGGGTAATCGCGGTCTCCACCGACGATGATCGTGGAGCCCGGCTGAGGTGGGGATTGCGCCGCAACAGCTGTCAGCGCCCAGCAGAAACACAGGCCGATGATTAAAAGCAGCAGCCGGACCTGTGTTTCCGCGCGGGACGGCATCAGTCTCTGGGGATCGCCAGCATCCGGTCCAGCGCTCCCCTGGCCTTGACGCGGATCTCCTCGGGAACGCTGACCACCGGTTCCAGCGTCTGCAGCGCCAGCAGCACGTCCTCCAGCGAGGTCAGCTTCATGTTGGGGCAGAACAGCGCCGGTGAGGCCAGGATGAACTCCTTGCCCGGGTTGTCCAGCCGCAGCTTGTAGAGTATGCCGGCTTCGGTTCCGATGATGAACTTGGTGGCGGGACTGGTGCTGCAGTAATCGTACATGCCGCTGGTGGAACAGACATGGTCGGCCAGCACCGAGACCTCGGGAGCGCTTTCCGGGTGGCAGATGAACAGCGCATCGGGATGCTCGGCCTTTTTCTGCAGCACGGCCGAAACCGTCATGCGTTCGTGGGTCGGGCAGTATCCATCCCAGAAGATGAACTTCTTTTCCGGGACAAACTTGGCGACCCAGCGTCCCAGGTTGCGGTCCGGCACGAAGATCAGCTCCTCTTCCTTGAGCGACCTGACGACCTTGAGGGCATTGGCCGATGTACAGCAGATATCGGAATGGGCCTTGACTTCGGCCGACGAGTTGACATAGGTCACGACCGGCACGCCCGGGTGTTGCGCCCGCAACTGCTCCAGTTGTTCGACGGTGACCATGTCGGCCATGGGACAGCCGGCATCTGGACGCGGCAACACGACCTTTTTACCGGGCGACAGGATCGCCGCCGATTCGGCCATGAAGTGCACGCCGCAGAAAACGATTACATCGGCATCGGTCTTGGCGGCCTCAATCGACAGCGCCAGTGAATCGCCGGTGATATCGGCGATCTCCTGCACCTCGTCGCGCATGTAGTTATGGGCCAGAAGCACGGCGTTGTGCTGGCCAAGAAGTTCCCTGATCTGCTGCTTTATAACTTCACTCATCTTCCAATGATCCTCCTGCAGGGTCTTTGCTGTTGACAAGAGTGCCATAAAAAATATATAAAAACAACTCTTCGGGATGTAGCGCAGCCTGGTAGCGCACCTGCTTCGGGAGCAGGGGGTCGCTAGTTCGAATCTAGTCATCCCGACCAGCAAATTCGAGGGCTTACGGCTAACCACTGTAAGCTCTTTTTTGTTACGTATGCCCTGACGTATCCTCTAGCCTCTTTGCAAGGCACAAATATCTCAGCGTGAAATCACTGACTTACAGCTGGCATGAGTGCAACGGGCGGAATGTGGTGTCCGCTGGCATTTTAATGCATCTCGATCCTCTCATATCAAGAGGAACCTTTACCCAATCGAAATATTTAGCCCATGTACATGAATATATTCAAAAAGCGCACATGTCCATCATCCGTGCAATCTGTATCATAAAGACCCGGCCCCTGAAAAACAGGCCTTGAAAACAAACTCTACCAACTCCGCCGCAGTGAAACATGCACCCAGCCGGGCGGCCTGCAGCGCTCCGAAGTGTAAACCTCAAGGGTCAGTTTTGACATTTAAACATTGGCTTGGTTTTCAAAGCTATGTTCGATCTCTTCAATCGGCGCTACCCGGCAGCCCTTTCCTATTCTTGAGCAGGTAGCCCGAATAGCGGATCATCTCCTCGCCGCCAACATTTACGATCCGGATCGTTTCCCCCATGCCTCGCCCCAGGCCGCTGATCACGGCTTCACTGGCGGAGACCGGCACGATGGCGACCGTCATCCTCTGATCGGCAAAGAGCGGCATGCCGTATTCCACCATGAGCACTCCCCTCTCCAGGCGCACCCGGATCCCGTCGACCATAACGGCATCATCCCCGGCATTGACGATCTCGTATTCACCCAGGCGGTTTTGCCACTCAACTGGAACCGGAACCGGATTTATCCGTTCCCCGACCAGCATCTCCTGGCCGTTCATATTGGCCTTCACGGTCTCGCGCCCATTGACCCTGGCCAGCGAGATGCCGATCCGGTCCAGCTCGCCCAGGCTGATCGGGATAATGCCGAACAACCTGTATTGCAGCCCCAAAAGGCCGTCCGCCCGCGGCGCCAGCCGCAGCGAGTTGCCCATGATCTCGGCTCTCAGGTAGTCCGATTGTTTGGTGATGCCGACGACACCGGCCATGGTGGCGTAGTTCCCCTCATAGGCCTGCAATTCCTCCTTGGAAAACGAACCTTCACCCGCTGTCAGCTCTGTCTTTTCGGGCTGCTTTATGCCGCTCTTGACTTCCAGCGCCAGCTTCAGCAGCTCGGTTGCCACCTTGTTGACCACCGGGCCGGCGGTGGCGGAGTTGGACAGCACCACCACCCCCAGTTTCTGTTCGGGGAGAACCGTCAGCTGGCTGCGGTGATTGATTGTCGCTCCGCCGTGGTGGGCAACCGGACCGGCATTGCGAATGTCGATGCCCCCCAGACCGCTCAGCATCCAGGCCAGCCCGACCCGGAAATTGAGGTCAAGCTGCACGGCGCTGTTCTGGGGACGCAGCATCTCGGCCAGCGTCTCCGGTTTGAGGATCTGCCGTTCTCCGGACCGCCCTCCGGCAAAGACCATCTGCATGAAGCGTGAGAGTTCCAGCACATTGGAGTTCAGGCCGCCGGCCGGAAGATCACGCAAGGGGAACTCCTCGGTCTCTTCACCCTTGCGATAGGCCCTGGCCCCCAGCGGCGACAGGTCGGGACCCAGCGCAAACCGGGAACGGGCCATGCCCAGCGGCAACAGCACGGACTCCTTCATATTGGCGCTGAAATCGCGCCCGGACAGCTTTTCCAGAGCATGCCCCAGCAGGGTTACTCCTAGATTGGAGTAGGAAAAGACATAACCGGGAGGATTGGCAACGTATTCGTCGCTGAGCAGCTTGACCAGGTTTTCGTAAGGTTGCGGCTGCCGGGTCCACATCCCCTTCAAGTAATCGGAAGGAAGCCCGGAGTGATGGGTCATGATGCTGCGGGGGGTGACTGGGGCGGCCTCCGGGAAGCGGCTCCTGGCCGAGAATTCCTGCAGATAGCGCTGCAGGGGCTGGTCGATGTCCAGCTTGCCCTGCTCCACCAGCTGCATGGCAGCGGTGGCGGTGAACAGCTTGGAAATCGAGCCGACCCGGTAGATCGTCTCCGGTGTGGCCGGCCGCTGGTTGGCCAGATCGGCAAAGCCGAAACCTTCCGCCCAGACCACCCGCTGGTCGTCCACCAGGGCGACCGAAAGGCCGGTCACGTCATTTCTTTTCATCTCCTTGCGGACCAGCCAGGAGATGTACTCCCTGGCGTAGGTGTAATCGTTGCGCGCCATTGTTTCCGGCTTTGGCGGCATGGCGGCACAGCCGGCCAGCACAAACAGCAGTAAGATGATTGTCGCGCCTGTCTTCAGCATGGTTCGCATGGTATTCTCCATTCCCGGAGGGGTTAGGTGGTGGGGGTATTTGCCATATTTGATACTGGCGGCAGCTTCACCCACCCCTCAATCCCCTCCCGTCAAGGGAGGGGAGGCTTAATGCAAAGACCAAACCGGACAACTCTGAGTCAACATGATTCCAAGGCCACCAGATCTGATAGTTCTGTTAAATCTGAAGGATAACATTGGTGGCTGCAACTTCTCCCCGCCTGCACGCCGCAGATTATAACATATAAAACCATCCGCTTAGACCCGGCAATATCATCAAACCGTCTGTGGCATGCATGTTGTAGCCACTGTCATAAGGTGCTGACTATTGTGCCCGCTTTAGTTTAATCCCGCCAAAGCTTGCTCCACAGCTGCTGCATAATCAATAACACGCCGGCATGATTAACGTTTCAGCATCACGGGTGCTCTACCGTAATGAATTTGCGACTACGGAGCACCAGATAATGGAATTGACTTCAGGAGAGATTGCCGGCCGAATAAAAAGGAGTAACACATGAAAAGTATCATTCTAGGATGTCTGCTGATGTTATTTGAAATATCTCTGTCTTTTGCTGCCACTGACTGCAGGATAGAGCAATATTTTGATCGAAATGAAGTTGTCTGCATTGGTGATAGCAAGGACAAGGCGATACCAGGTTCATCTTCAGCGACAGGTGCGAATCAGGTGATCAGTGCCGTAACTTCTCCAGTGGCGAAGATATATGGCAGTAATATCCTCTATTCAACGGTACAGGATGCTTATGATGCCGCCGTTGATCACGATGTCATCAGTATCACCGGCGCAACCATTCCCGGACCCTTGCTGGCGCACAACCAGTTGCTCAGCTATGTTACTTTTAAGGGTGGTTGCGACAGTTCGTTCACACAAATTCCGGGAAGTTCAACAACTATCCTTGGTACGGTCACACTGCAACATGGCATGGTCAACATGAACGCCATAAATATAGGATCAGGACCCGCATCAACTCGCCTGCCGGTAAACCTCGGAACAGCCGGTAATTTCGTGATTCTGGCAAAAACAGGAGTTTCAACCACTGGAACCACCGCAGTTGTTGGAGATATCGGAATCAGCCCTGCCGCCGCGAGTTCAATAACTGGATTCAATCTGATCGCAGATTCCACGAATACATTTTCAACATCATCACTGGTAACCGGAAAACTGTACGCATCCAATTATGCCGCGCCCACTCCTGCTGTTATGACGGCAGCTATAAGTGACATGCAAACCGCGTTCTCTGATGCCGCCGGAAGGACAACACCCGATTTTACTGAACTGGGCGCTGGCAATATCAGCGGGATGACACTCGTGCCCGGCCTCTACAAATGGGGTACCGGAGTTTTAATAACAAATGCCGGAGTCACACTTTCGGGTGGCGTGAATGACGTTTGGATCTTCCAGATAGCACAAGGGCTGACCGTGAACAATAGTGCCATTATTACCCTGAGCGGCGGTGCACAGGCCAAGAACATCTTCTGGCAGGTTTCCGGTCAGGCGACACTCGGAACGGCGGCTGACTTCAAGGGGATTATATTGAGTCAAACTCTGATTTCCCTGAATACCGGCGCAAGAATGACCGGTCGGGCATTAGCGCAATCCGCGGTGACATTAAACGCGAATACCGTTACCGTTCCGTAAGACAAGCGCTGTTGTAACCTGCTAATAATTTTTAAAAATCAATCCCCTGTGCCGTCATCATAAAAAGATGGGGTACGGGGGATTGGCATTTAAAGCAGCAAACAGGTTTTTGTTATGTTGACTGACAACAAGTCATGTCGCACAGTAATCCTGTACATATAAAGGAGGTGAACAAACATGATACAAACAACCTATACCAATGCCAGGGCAAATTTTGCCGGACTCTGTGACGAGGTAACAGAAAATCGGGAGATCGTCCTTATACGTCGTCGAAATGGAAGCAACGTTGCCATGATTGCTGCCGATGAACTACAGAGTTTGGTGGAAAGTTCTTACCTGATGCGTTCACCCAAAAATGCCGAAAGGCTTCTTTCTGCACTGGAACGTGCCCTGAAGGGGGGTGGCACAGCATCTTCCGTGAAATCGCTTCGTGCCGAGGTTGGCCTTGAAGGCTAAGCAACGGGATACAGTTTTTCAACCGGAGTTCTATGGTTAGACAATATATTCGGCCTGTTGCCCACCCCCATCGATCGTTTCCGACCCCGCCGGGCGCATTAACAGTGCATTATACGCTGCTAATCCCATTAATCAAGGAGAACCCTTCTTTCAATAATGGCCGATCCCAGGGGAACCGGGTAACAGCCCATCACAATGTGTTCATGTCCGAAAACAGCCGGTATTTTTTCCCCATCTTGCTGTAGAGTAATTAAAAAGGGGGAAGATATGCCGCTCAAAGGGACACACAATCATCTGCTGGATGGCAGTGCCTGTTATGCCGCCATGCTCGCCCACGACAGCCGCTTCGACGGCCGCTTCTTTTGCGGAGTTTCCTCCACCGGCATATATTGCCGTCCGATCTGCCGTGTAAAACCGCCCAAGGAGGAAAACTGTTCATTTTTCATCAGTGCTGCCGCGGCCGAAGCTGCCGGCTACCGGCCGTGCCTCAGGTGCCGCCCGGAGTTGGCTCCCGGGCTGGCCCCCATGGATTCCGTTACGCGGCTTGCGCGCATCGCCGCGCTCATCATGGAAGAAGATTTGCTGACCGACCGCAACATCCCGGAGTTGGCAGTCATGCTCGGTATTACGGACCGGCACCTGCGTCGCGTTTTTTCTGCCGAGTACGGCGTCTCCCCAGTGCAGTATCTTCAGACCCGGAGATTGCTTCTGGCAAAAAACCTGCTTACCGATACGCAGCTCAGCGTGACGGACGTTGCCATGACAGCGGGATTCGGCAGTATCCGCCGCTTTAACGACCTTTTCAAAAAGCGCTACCGGCTCACGCCGGGCAGCTTCAGGAATAAGGACAAAGGCCCAGCAAAAGACATTGACGGCATAACCCTGTTCCTGGAATATCGTCCCCCCTATGCCTGGAACGAACTGCTCTCTTTTCTCGAAGCCCGTGCCATTCCGGGCGTCGAGAGTATCGCACAGGACACTTACCGCC
>MGZK01000138.1 GCA_001802125.1 Geobacteraceae bacterium GWC2_55_20 | reverse complement strand
AGTGTATGTGGCGGCCAAGCAATCAGGCGAAAGTATCAATAGCTGGCTGAATGAGCAATTGGATCATCTTACCGCCAATGTCTGCTGAAGGGAAACCTCCGGGGTCAGGGTTTCGGACCTTTGCAATCCTCAGTTTGCATGGCATCAACCAGTTCCGAAACTAGCCGCCGCGTATTAACCTATAAACGGCAGTTAACCGCCGAGAAAAACGGATGCACGCCGATAAAACCTGGACTTAAATCAAAGAAGTTAATCACCATACGGGTTAAACCTGTATTTAGTTCAAGCTTTTGATTTCTCGCTTAGAAGCGCCTACTTCTGGCGGCGTGTATCTGCGTTCATCGGCGGTTAACTGCTTTTTCTGGGATTAACATCATCTGTGGAATGGGCAATGGGCTCCGAAGATGATAAGTTGGCGAGCTGCCTTAATAACTTGGAAGCCAGACCACAAAAGCACACATCCGCTGCAGGCAGTTGACGTTTTGTAGATATAAAAGAACAACAATACTGGAGGAATAATGGAAATCACAAACATCGAAACGATTCCCGGCAAGACAATCACCACGCATTTTGGCTTGGTTTGCGGCAGCACGGTGCGCTCGAAGAATGCTTTCAAGGACATCGGCGCTTCTATCAAGAATATGTTCGGTGGGGAGCTGAAAAACTACACCCGCCTGCTGGATGATACCCGTCAGGAAGCTATCAGCCGGATGATTGAACATGCGACCTCTCTGGGGGCAAATGCAATAGTCAATGTCCGTTTCGCAACATCGGACATTGCTGCCGGCGCAGCGGAAATCTACATCTACGGCACCGCCGTCAGGGTGGAATAGGGGATCGCAATGGCCGATTTGATCGTTTGGGGTATTTGGATCTCTCTCTTCGTTATTTCCTATTTTGTTGGCACGTATCGAGAGAAGGCTCATTTCGCGAATATTGTCGAAAGAGAGAAAAAGCTGGTCTCGCTTCCGGCATTGAGCATGAAGTGCCCGGATGACCGGGTGGTGGTCAAAGCCGAGTTGGTAATGGGCAGTGTCGTTATCGGCGGTGATTTTTTCAAGCAGGTCGTCGCGAACCTGGCCAGTGTCTTCGGCATGAGGATTTCCGTTGCCGAAGCCATGGTGGACAGGGCCCGCCGCGAAGCGGTCCTGCGCATGAAGGAGAAGGCCGTGGGGGCGGATGCGATCCTTAATGTGCGTATAGATGGTCTGAAAATCGGCGCACGAAACAAAATAACCGGCATAGAAGCCATGGCATGCGGAACGGCCGTCTATTATGCCAAATGAAGTTCGAGCCGCGCTACAGTGAAAATAATGTAAATGTCCCGTCGCAGAATCACTTCCGTGAATTTATCCGCCTGAGCCTGTGGCTGTTGGGGATCGTTTTCGGAGTGTATTTCATTTTGGGGTATGCATCCGACAAGATCGCGGAGCGTTTGTCGCCACGATTTGAAACTGCCATCGCTGCAGGAATCACTTCCGGACTTGATCGTAATAGCTTTCCCCGCACCAGCGCATATCTGCAGAAAGTCCTGGATTCCCTGGTCGCTTCAGCCGGGGATCTCCCGGAATTCAAGTATAAGGTTTCGATACATGACCAATCCGCTGTCAACGCGGTGGCATTGCCGGCAGGTAATATCGTTGTCTTCAGGGGCTTGCTCGCGGAGTTGAAATCCGAGAATGAAGTGGCAATCATCCTGGCCCATGAGCTGGGGCACTATGCCCATCGCGATCATTTGCGCGGATTGGGCCGGGGGCTTGTGATCATGTCAATCACGGCTGCCTTGGGCCTGTCCGGGAATCTGCCCGGTTTCATCGCTCCTTCAGTCCAGACTTTCAATTTAAAGCATTCCCGAAATCAGGAATCGGCTGCGGACCTTTTTGCCATGGACCTGTTCGCCCGCACCTATGGTCATGCAGGAGGCGCAATCGATGCGTTTAAAGTGCTGGCCCGGCATGAACATGGCATCCAAAGTCCGGATTTTATATCGACGCATCCGGATATCCGCTGGCGTATGCAATCACTTGCCAGCCACATGCAATTAAAAAAATACCCGCAAGGTGCAATCAGGCCGTTTCCCGGATCAGGAGTGCTTCCCTTCCCTGAGGATGAAAAGAAAACAAATAAGGGGTCGCATTAACTCTTCACGGAGAACAGATGAAACGAATATTTCCCTTTCAAATGTATTAACCCCTGATATTGTGCAAACAGGGGTTAAATTGCAAACAGGGGTTAAATTATGACAGCAGAGCTATCAATTGAAACAAGAACTCTTCACGCCGAATTAATGGAACGCCTGTCTATACGGGAGGCGCAAAGAAATATTGGCCATCTGGATGGATCCTTTTCTACGAAACTCGTTTTCTCCTACCAAGTACGATGGCTCCGATGGGGGTGACTGTATCAAATGGCGGCAATCGTTTAAGGCATTCGCACCCTGAAAGTGTGGCGCTTAGATCCGCTGAAGTTTGTTGTAATTATAATGACCATCAAAATTGGAGGAATAATGCCTGTGAGAATATTGCTTGCTTTCGTTGCCCTGCTGTTGTCATTTTCATCTGCCGGGGCTGAGATGTACCAGTGGGTTGATGAGAGCGGTGTGGTAACTTTCAAGGACACTCCTCCACCAGCATCCAAAAAGCTAAAAAGGGTGAAAGTTTACAACGACAGCGACTTCGCTCCCGCACCCCCCGAACAAACAGCGCCTGCAACACGCAGCAGCAAGAGCACCGTCACTCCGACGTCACAACCAGCCACTCCTAAAAAAGAGCGCTTCTCCGGCACAGTGGAGTTGTATGTCACCGATTGGTGCGGCTACTGCAAAAAGGCTCAGAATTACTTGAAAAGCAGGAATATCCCTTACGTGGCTTACGACATCGAAAAGGACAGTGCCGCCAAGCAGCGACATAGGGAATTGGGCGGGCAGGGCGTCCCGTTGATCATAATCGGCTCAAACAAGATGTCCGGCTATTCTCAGGAAACATTGGAATACTATTTATACAACAGCAAGTAGCGATCGTAATGGATCGGGGTGAGTAAAGATAGAGCCAGGTTTGCACGGCATGACATAGTCACCGGTGGGGACTCGGCACCATGGGCAACCATTCGCTATATCAATCCGGGTTAAAGTAATGAGGGCAAACTATGAATCGAATCATATCCAAAATGATGTTGGTGTTAATTGTTGCCGTGGCATTGGGGCTATCGGGCTGCGGAGATGGTGGAAGCAGTGACAGCAGCACAACCGCTGCGCCGGTATTGAGCGTAACGGTTGGTAGCGCAGCAGTTTCCCTCTTGCCCTCGGTGGGCTCATCTTACACGGTCATGGGCTCCGGACTGGACGGCGTAGCAGGTATTGAGCTGACAATCACCTATGATGCGGATACGCTGGGCACAGCCACAGTAACCCAGGGTGACCTTTTAGCCGGCGCACTGTTCTCCTCAAACACATCAACCCCCGGTAGCATCAGGATCGCCGCTATCAGCAGCCTCCCTGTTTCCGGGAGTGGGCCGATTGCCGCTATTTCATTTGCCTCGGGAACGGGGACCGGCGGCATCAGATCGATCTCGGCCAATATGATTGACAGCAGGGGCATAACCATCCAATAAGTAGAAAAACAAATGGTGCGGCGTCTTCTCATTTTACTGTGACTGTGCAAATTGTGCTGGCTAATCATGTGTGTCACAGAGTAGTTGACGTTAATCAATTTCTCGGCGTGAATCGGCGGTTAACTGCTTTTCCCAGGTTGAAATATCTCACCTCATTGATAGGGTCCGTCGGAGTGGGCCCTTTTTTCCTGAATCTTTCCAATTAAGCGGTTCCAAATGTGGTCCCAGCTCCCAGCCTCCAGATCGGGCCTTAATCAACACCGAAGCGCCTGATTGTATCTGTCCCGGATGCGATGTCATTAATGTTGGTGCATTCCGGTAATGGCTGGTGCAAAATCTGCACTTAAAACAACGGTTTATTAAAGTGGTGTATTGAAATATAGCTTGCAAATACAGTGAGTTAAAAAATAAATCAGCCGTGGCACGTTACATGTAATAGTGAAGATATCTTAATCACTTTAGGGAGGTAGAAAAAATGAAAATCCGCAGAATGTTGGTAACGACGGTGATGGCACTTACGGTTCTTTCTCTCGGCGCACAGGTCTTTGCGGCAGATCAATTGAGGACCAAGGATCAGATCAAGATCA
Source organism: Geobacteraceae bacterium GWC2_55_20 (assembly GCA_001802125.1). GTDB lineage: Bacteria > Desulfobacterota > Desulfuromonadia > Geobacterales > Pseudopelobacteraceae > JACRCG01. The sequence goes on along the minus strand of MGZK01000138.1, from coordinate 21,667 downwards.
AGATCAAGGATGGCTCGTGTAAGTAAAGGCAACGCCCCCGATGCCGTGAACCGTCCAGTCCCAATAAAGGCCGGACGGTTTTTCATTTCAGGCTTGAATGCCTGGCCCGGGAGTCATTAGCGGTTCGGATGTAAGCAACACAACAGCTTCAAAGGAGGAACAACATGAACAGGACAAAATTGGCAGTGCTTGTAATTTCAGCGATGGGGTGTGCCCTGGTGTATGGCGGCGACGCGTCGGCACGCGGGGCTGGCGGCAGCGGACAAGGTGCCCAGCTGCGTGATGGAAACGCAGTAAAGACCAAGACTCAAACCAGTCTACAGACAAAAACGCAGGCAAAAACGCAAACCCAGACAAAGGCGCAAGTAAAAACGCAGACACAGGATCAGACAAAGTCACAGACAAAGACCAAGTCCATGCAGCAACAGCGCTTGCAGGACGGCACTGGTACCGCATCGCAGCAGGGTGTAGGCACGGCGGGCCAGGGACAGATGCGGCGGCTGGGGCCTGGCGACGGTACCGGCAATACAGTCCCACCAAAGGACGGCACGGGGTATGGCAGCCCGGCCAGTAAATAGTTGCGCGGTCATCGTCGGGGTTGCGGGCAGAAATGCAGCAGATTCTTATCCGGGGGAGAACCGGCCAATGTCGATGTTTCCAGGGTGTTTGAATCAATTCTGCAGTGCCGTGCTCTGTGGAGCGCTCTTGCTTGGAGTTGCTCCGCAGAGTGCAGCGCTGGACATTCCCGTGACGGACAAAGGATGTTTTTCCATTGAAACCGGGCTGGAGAATGCAAGCGGCTACTGCGACGCCGAAACTCATTCAAGCTTCACTACTGCTCCGTATGGCTTCGGTTATCACACCTCTGAAAGGATCAAGTTCGAATTGTCGATGCCTTACCCGTTTCAGGACGACATCAATGCACTCCATGCTGCCGGCAAAACGTACCTGTATTCCCAGAGCATTGGTGCTCCGTCACCCGGCAGGTTCCAATCCGCTGCAGGCGGCAGCAACGCCGTGGCGGGCGGTAGCCGCGCATATGCTTTCGACCATGGTAACTCCCAAACTGAACCCGGCAACCGTACTCTTGCGGCCGGGTACAGAATTTTTCCTGAAGAGAACTTTCTCCTACAGCTCCGCGCGACTTTCTATCTGCAGTTCCTCACTGCTGACCGGTACAATGGTCCTGGCAGCGGTGAGTTCGATGCCGGTCCCGGTCTGGCCATCGACAAGTGGTTTGGCAAGTGGAATCTGTTTGCCGAAGGGAGATACGTCTTTCAAGGGGAAACCGATCAATATGCCACCCAGGAATATGCCGAATACTCGGCCGGAATCGGATATCAGATCATCGACGACCTTTACGTAGCCCTGTTCGGCAATGGCGCAACCGTGCCGGCCGACGATTCCCAGGATCTCCTGGAGGGCGGCTTCAGGATCAACTGGCTGTTCCTGAAGAAAGCCGGACTGGAATGTTATGTCTCCAAGGGCTTAAACGACTGGTCCCCTGGTTATGGGGCGGGACTGGCACTTTTGAGTTACTTCTAGCCCGCGCGCTTTTCAGCTTTCCACTTACCCCTCCATTTTAAAAATGTGGCAAAAAACCTTCATGGTGGAAAGATTCTTTACAGTTTTTGCAAACCCTTGCTGTATCTGCCTTTACGAGCGTTTTGCCGGTATGTGTAAAAAAACCTGCACCTGCGATGTTCAGTCCCTGTGGCCAGATTCAAATCTCCCCGCATTCAAAACCATCATAACTACCTTTAACCACAGCTCATTTAGCTCGGCGCCGCTGCCGGTCTAAACTTGGCACTATCCGTGTAACTGCACAGCTGGGTGGGATCGCATTTTATCACTTTATCGCGATCATCCTGAACATCGATAAAAATATTTACAAGGGAGAAGGCATGAATATCCTGCTGCTCTGTTTGGCTGTCGTAATCATTTTCACAATTCTGCTCTCGCTTAAGCTGCTTCAGTCGCGCGAAGCAAAAATAGCCGGATATGAAAGCCGGAGCGTGTTGTTTACTCCGGCCGAGAGATCCTTTCTCGGGGTGCTCGAACAGTCACTGGACAGCCGTTACCGCGTTTTCGGAAAGGTTCGTCTGGGTGATCTGGTCAAGCCGGTCAAAGGTCTTGACGCCGGCAAGCGAACAGCCGCATTGAACAAAATCAACCAAAAGCATGTGGATTTTGTGATCTGTACCGCCAGCGAACTCTCCCTGGTCGGTGTACTGGAGTTGAATGACCAGACTCACGAGCGTGGTGATCGGGTCGCGCGGGACAAGTTTGTTGACCAGGTGCTGGCGTCGGCCGGGATTCCTGTGCTGAATTTTCCTGCCAGGAAAGGCTACGCGGTCCAGTATGTGCGAACAAGGCTGGCGGAGATGATGCACACCGATACGAAGTCGAATGCGGTATTCCCGTTGCCGCCAGGTATTGAACCGGTCAATGTGGTTCCGGATCTGTTGGTGGGTAGCAAAACCGATCAATATGATTCCGGTTTGCCGCTCTGTCCGAAATGTTCGGCGGTAATGGTTAAGTTGAACTCTCTGAAAGGGCCGGAAGAGGGCAAGTCTTTCTGGAGTTGTTCCGCTTTTACAGGCTGCGGGCAGGTTATGGAAGTTAGTGAAGGTTAAGTCTTGTATTACCTGGCTGATTATCAGGGATCACAAAGCCATGGATGGAGATAACCGAGATGCTTGATCGACGAAAAAATCCTGGATGCCCAAGGAGACAAATATTGCGAAAATCCGTTTATCAAATGATTACACGTGAAGAATTGCAGCAGCGCATGCAGGACAGCGCGAAAAACATTTTCAGTGTGATGGCGGATATCGCCTTGGTGGAGTGCCATGAGGGAACGAATGCTCAACTGCGGAACTGGATAACCGCGTTGATCGGATTCGAAGGGGTTTACAGCGGTTTGGTCGTGCTGCATTGCCCCGAGCAACTGGCCCAGCGTACCGCGGCCGGGCTGCTGGGAATGGCCGGGGAAGTTGGCGTGAAAGATGTACATGATGCCATGGGCGAAGTAGTCAATATACTTGGCGGCGACATGAAACTCTACCTGGACAGCGGCGGCAGGCGGGTGCAGCTGTCCACTCCCTCGGTGTTCGCCGGAGATGGCCAGTTTCAGGGCGAGTTCCTGCTGGAGCCCGATACCGTGGCTTTTGCCATGTCCGCGGGTGACGAACAGCTGCTGATCGGAGTGCAGGTCTGCAGGGAGTAGCTGTATTTGCCGGAGAGGATCGCTGTGTCGTAGAAAATATGGGCTTGCATTTCTGCAGGCCTTTATCACATCCACAAGACCGTTACAATCAATTTGCCCACTTGTAACATTCTCGTTCATTAAATCGGAGTAAAATCCTGCCTGCAATACATGCCCCGTCCATACGCACCGTAATTCCGAATACCAGCCGGAGATTTTATATGCAAACCGCCAACCGGGTTTTTTTCTCGCCCTATGACAACCTCTCACCCGCCAGGATTGTGCTGTTGTATGCATGCATCGGTATCGGGTGGATACTGTTTTCCGACTCGCTCACCTCCAGTTTGATCCGGGACCGGCACCAGCTGGAGCATGCCGCCTTTGCCAAGGGGAGCCTGTTCATCCTTGCCACGGCGGTTCTTTTGTACCTGTTGATCCGGTCCTATACCCGGCAGCTCCGCTCTTCGCAGGAGACTTATCTGCTGGCCGAGCGCGAGATAAACAAGCTGGCCTACTACGACCGTGAAACCGGCCTGCCCAATCACAACCTGCTGCAGGATCGCCTGAACCAGGTGATCGCCTTCAACAGCCGCAAGCGCAAGAACACGGCCGTGATCTACATCAGCCTGACCGGCTTCAAAGCCGTTGTCGATGCGCGGGGGCACAGCGGCGGCGGCGAGGTGGTGCGCGGCATCGCCGAACGGCTGGCCTCAACGGTGCGTCAGTATGATACGATCGCCCGCATCCACCGTGACGAATTCGTGCTGGTGCTGGGGGGTAATGTACTGGCCGGTGATGTCGCCATGATCCTGAACAAACTGCAGACGATCTTCTCGGAACCGCTGCTGTTGGGGACGGATGAAGCGATCATACCGGCCTGCTTCGGCATCGCCTGCTTCCCCTCCGATGGTGTAACCAGTGAAGTTCTGCTTCAGAACGCACATATAGCCATGAACCAGGCCCGTCAGAACGGCGTGCAGTTCCAGTACTATTCCGAAGCGCTCAACCAGAAAGCCGTCGAACGCCTCAGCATCGAGACCGGGTTGCTGCGAGCCATCGAGGAGAATGAATTCTATCTCTGCTATCAGCCCAAAATGGCCATCAACGGCCGGGATATCATCGGCATGGAGGCGCTGGTGCGCTGGCAACGTCCTGGCCACGGCACGATCCCGCCCGACAGGTTCATAGCTGTTGCCGAAGAGAACGGTTTGATCGTGAGGTTGGGGACCTATGTTTTAAAAGAGGCCTGCCGGCAAAATAAGGCCTGGCAGGATGCCGGCATGCAAAAGCTCAAGGTGGCGGTTAATCTGTCCGCCCGCCAGTTGCGCGACAACGCCTTCGTGCCGCTGGTCACCCAGATCCTTGCCGAAACCGGGCTGGACCCGCGCTGCCTGGAACTGGAGCTGACCGAAAGCGCACTGATGGGCGATTCCAGCGACACTATCTGCAAACTGCTGCGCCTGAAGGAGATGGGCATCAGCATCTCGGTCGATGATTTCGGCACCGGCTACTCCTCGCTCTCATATCTGAAACACCTGCCGATCGATACGATCAAGGTGGACCGCTCTTTTGTGCGTGATATCGTCAACGACCCGGATGATGCCGCGATCGTGGATGCCATTGTGGCCATGGCCCACGCGCTGAAGCTGAACGTGATTGCCGAGGGGGTGGAAACGGCGGAACAGCTGGAATTTTTGCGGCAGCGCAAATGCCAGCAGGCCCAGGGCTACTATTTTGCCCGCCCGCTGGATCCGCAGCAGTTCGAGGCATTCATCTCCCAGGGACGGTCGCTTGGGGATATGACAGTTTCCACGCCAGAAGCGTCTTCCGGGCAGGTCGCTGAGAGCGTGCTTCCGGGTCCGGAAGAACTCTCCGGGAATGTTTGCGGAGGGGAAGCGGTGGTGGAAAGCGCCGGCACTGAATATATCGGCGACATTTCCATCGCGGTTCCCCCCGCGAACCCGGGAGACAACCTGGCCGCGGTCCTAAAACGTTTCCAGGGCGATCCGGCCCTGCAGGTGCTGCCGGTGGTGGATGACGGACAAGCGGTCGGCATCATCAACCGTTCGACCTTTTTGGAAGAGCACGTGATCGGTATGAACGGATTTGCCTTCCATATCAACCACTCCAGGAAGATGCGCGATCTGATGGCGCCGATCAGGCTGGTGCTGGAGGCCGATGTCAGGATCAGGGATGCCGCCCGGGCCTTCCAGTCGCGGGAGCCGGATGTGCGGGTTGATAACATCTGTGTCACCAGAAGCGGGATCTACCACGGTGTAGTGGATGTCAACCGTTTCATCAGCGCCATTACCGACATCAACCTGACCCTGGCCAAGGGCGCCAACCCGCTGACCGGGCTGCCGGGCAACGAGAGCATCCAGCGCGAGATCAACGAGCGGCTTGCCTCTGGTGAAGACTTCGACATTGCCTACATCGACATCGACAATTTCAAGCCGTTCAACGATTATTACGGATTCCAGCGGGGTGACGTGGTCATCAAGACAATCGGGGAAATCATTTTGGCTGTGACACAGTCGTCGGGAGAAGGTTTGCACTGCTTCTGCGGGCATATCGGCGGCGACGACTTCATCATCATAACCGGCCCGCACCACGCCGAGTATATCTCGTCACGGGTGATCAATACGCTCGAAAGGCATTTGCCGCTTTTTCACGGGGAAGAGGACTTTGTCGCGGGTTGTTACAGCGCGGTCAACCGCAAGGGGGAAGAGGAAACATTCGGGCTGCTCTCGATTTCGATCGGCATCGTCAATACCCGCCTGACGCCGGTTTCCTCATACGCCCAGCTGGCCTCGATTTCCACCGAGGTCAAGAAAGCCGCCAAGAAACTGCCAGGGTCATCGGTGGTTATCAATCGCAGGGCGGGCGTGGAAGTCTGAACCATATCAAAACGGTTTTCTGGTCACGAAAAGCGCGAAAAATCAGGTTTGTTTTATGCAGTTGTCTTAAAAGTCTCCCCTCCCCTTGCGGGAGGGGGTTAGGGGGTGGGGGAATTTGCCATATTTGATACTGGCGGCAGCTTCACCCACCCCTCAATCCCCTCCCGTCAAGGGAGGGGAGGCTTAATGCATAAACCAAACCAGGCACTGCTGATGAAAAATTAAAGCATTGTTCCGGGCATTGCCTCATTCACCGCTGCCATCGGCTGTGTATCGAGTTTCAAAATCGTGCTGTAGGTCTGGCTACCGTCGGGCGCCTTGTCCAGCGTGAAACATCTGGCATTGCGCCCCATCCGTTCGATTCCCGGCGGGTCGGAAATCATCGCCCCGATCGCTGAAACCAGTCCAACGGTGCTGCCGGCGCGGAACACCAGGCCGGTCTCGCCATCAATCATCAGCTCCCTTGGTCCCCCCTCGTCGGACACGATCACCGGCAAACCGGAAGCCTGCGCTTCCAGCACCACGTTGCCGAAGGTATCGGTGGCGCTGGGGAACACGAACAGGTCGGCCGAGGCATAGCCGCGCTGCAGCTGTTCTCCCGCCAGATAGCCGGTAAACAGCGCCGGATAACCGGCCAGGGCGGCCTCCATCTCACCCCGGTAGGGACCATCGCCGATCACCGCCAGCGCAATCGCCGCGCCGTCGTCCACCAGCTTGCGGAAAGCGCCCACCAGCATCTCCAGCCCCTTCTCGCGGGAAACACGCCCCACGTACAGCAACACGAGCCGGCCGAGCCCCATGCCACGACTCTTCCAAAAAGTGGGATTGCGCATCCCGGGAGAATAAAAGTCCGTATCCACCCAGCGGGGCAGCGGCTTCATCCGTTCCGGCGGCAGGCCGCGCGACTGCAGCTGCTGGCGGGTTCCGGCCGACGGCACCAGCACCTCCTCCATCTGCCCGTAGAACCAGATCATATAGCTCCAGGCCGCCTGCTCCAGGAACTCGTCATTGGTCAGGCTGCGCACATACTGGGGAATATCGGTATGGTAGGTGCCGGCCACCGGGATCTTCATCAAGCGGGCGATCAGAAGGCCCAAAAGTCCGACGGTGCCGGGGGTGCTGACATGGATGCGGGTAAAGCCGCCGCGCTCGATGAAATCCATCACGTCCAGGATTGGCGGGAAGTTTAGCTTCAGTTCCGGATACTCGGGCAGCACGAAATCACCCACCGACTGAAACTTCCTGACCCCCTCGACCGCCTTGGCATTTTCGTCGCCGGAGGTGATCACGGTCAGCTCGACCCCCCGGCTGCGGGCGGTGCTGATCAGGCGCTTGATCGTGATGGCCACGCCGTTGATCTCGTCCAGCGTGTCGGTGAACAGCGCGATCTTCTCGGGAGCCTGGATATTATGCATCTCCGGCAGCGCATCGGCCAGGTCGCGGATCAGCTCCTTACCCTTGTGCTGGTGGTGAAAGGCCAGGTAGTAGGGAGTAATCAGCGTGTGTACCAGTCCGATGGTGCCGGCCGTGTTCAGGTAATCGAAGAAGCCGGCATTGAGCGGCAACGTCAGCAGGCGCTTGGTGTAGTGGAAGATCAGGCGGTTGGCCAGCCGGCTGGTGACAGCGAAGATCTTGCGATTGCTGTCGGCATCGCTGATGCCGGCCAGGAACTCGTTATCATTCAACAGCAGGCGCGCCTCGGAATCCAGGATCTCTTCAAAGTTCTTCCCGTCATGGCTGCGTGACGCGGGCAGGTTCTTGAGGATGAACAGGCGCATCTTCTCGATGAACGAACCGCGCTCGGTCCCCAGGTTGAAAAAGCGGTCCAACAGCGCGCTGACGAAAGGGGTGGCGCCGCGCCGCCGGTCGCCGAAACGCTCGCGGTAAAAGCTGTGGGCAATGCCGTACAGGCTGTGGGCCATGGTCAGCGCCCCGCCATCCTCGCCGTCTGCCCAGCTGTCGCCATTCCTGATCGCGGCGATGAAATCCTCCACCGAGGGTGTGTCGTAGACCGTAGTATGGGCGCGGGCGATGAACAGTCCACCGTGGTCGTCGGAACCGCCGACGATGCCCTTGACCCAGGGGGTGGCGCCGTAGGGTTGCAGGCCATGCTTATCGGCCAGGCGAATGATCACCGATTCGTTGAGCGATGAGACCAGGCGCTTGGTGAAACCGTTGAAACGGTGAGCTCGGCAGCCGTTTTTGATCTCGAAGGTGGTAAAGAGCAGCAGCGCTTTCTCGATGATCTCCAGGTTGAGCTTGTCGTTCTGGGCGTAGAGCGGATGGGCCATGAAGTGGGCAATTTTGTCGGTATGGAGATAGGCCACCAGCTCATACACGTTCTTGCGCAGCTCCATGATCGTCCGGAACTGGCTTTCCGAGATGTGCAGAGCCACCACGTGCACCTTGCAGCCGTTCTCCGGGAAATGGGCCGTGATCTCGGAACTGACGAAGGTTCCCGGCAGGTGTCCGATCTCCAGCGCGCCGCTGATAGCGTTGTGGTCGGTGATGGTGACGAAGTCCATGCCACGTTCACGGGCGGTGCGGTACAGGTGCAGCGGGGAGGTGTAACTCTCCGGGACATTGAACTTGCGCATGGCCCAGTAGGTCGGTTTGTTGGAATGGCTGGAGTGGACGTGCAGGTCGGCTTTGTATGCGTTCATGCCTGACATTAATAGCATGGCGATGTTACAGGATTGTGGCGGTTGTGTGATTTTTGGGTAGAAATGTACTTCATATGAATGGTAACGCAAAGTTTTGGCAATATTTTTTCGCAAGGTATATGGTAAAGAAAATTTTTTATCATGGGGGGCGTGGCGAAAACAACCGGTCATTTTATAACGACAGCCACTGCCGGGGAGCAGTTCAAGGCCTTTGTCCCGGATCCATTGCCGGCTCAATCCGCGCTGGACCTGAATGCCCGGCATTTCGAGCTGATGGAAAAAGCCAACTGGGCTCTGGGCCGTCTGGATGGCGTGGCGGCATCAAAGATCCCGGTGATTTCCGCGGCAGCCAGAACTGGGTTGGTGGCACCTGTCCCACCGTGGCGACGTCGGTCAGGCATCTGACCGAGTTGGGGATAGTTCGGGAGCTGACCGGCAAGGAGTGGCACCGGCTGTTTGTGTATGACGAGTACCTGAAGATATTGAACGAAGGGACGGAGCCGTTGCTGTAGGGAAGGCTTGGGCGCTGATTGTTGTTTTGCTTCTGAAGAAATTGACACCGGTTTGAAAATAACAAGACGAGAAAGTAAATAAGCGACAACCACGCCGAAGAGGCGACTGAAAAACCGGACAACATATTAATGCTTTGTCATTGTCTTTGAATTTCAGGTGTTATATCTTTGGACAACCATGACTTTCAGCGATTACCTCATTTTTGCCGACGAAAGCGGAGATCACGGACTTTCCACAATTGATCCGCAGTTTCCAGTGTTTGCCCTTGTTTTCTGCATGGTGGCAAAGGTAGATTATCTGAACCGGATAGTCCCGGCAATCCAGCAGCTCAAGCTCGATTTTTGGGGTCATGACCAGACTATCCTGCATGAACACGACATCCGCAAAGAAAAAGGACCGTTTGGAATCTTGCGCACAAATCGGGAGATGCGCGAGATCTTCTACCAACGCCTCAACGCAATAATTGAAGAAGCCCCTTTCAACATCATCGCGGCTGTGATCGACAAAGACCGTCTCCGCTCCCGCTATTCAGAACCGTTCAATCCGTATGAACTCTCCTTGCTGTTCTGCATGGAACGGATGCTTGCAAGGTTGATTCAACTGGGGCAGGCGGGAAAAACGGCACATATTCTAGTGGAAAGTAGGGGCGCAAAGGAAGACAGGGAGCTTGAACTGGAATTCAGAAGGATATGCGACAACAGAGCGCGGTGGGGTTATAAATCAGCGGACTTTTCAAAAATACGGTTTGAACTGATTTTCGTGGATAAACGGAGCAATTCCAGCGGGCTACAACTGGCTGATCTTGTTGCTCGCCCAATTGCTTTGAACTGCCTGAGACCGGAACAGCCAAACCGGGCTTTCGACATCATCAAAAGCAAGTCACTGCAGATAAAGAAATTCCCCTGAAAAGCAAAAGGGCCTCGGAACAAGTCCAAAGCCCATCTGTCGACCGGGAAAAGCCCAATCCTTATGGTTAATTTCTACCAGACATTCAGATAAGAATCAAGAAATAGTTCTAAATCCATTCTCAAACAGACAAACACGAAATGATGCAGAGAGAAGGTCCAGTTCGTGGCTCGACCATGGGCTTGGCGGGACAGCACCCACTGAAAATTGAAGTAACCCCCGAAGTCTACCTGAAGAACAGACTCCCCAACCCCAGTGTTCGCCGCATATCCCACAGATTCAAGGGAACCCTTTGGTGTCAGGATTTGTCCCTGATCCAGTCATAATCTTTCACTAAAGCAATAAACCAACAACGTTATGGGTTGTCTTGACAGCTATTGGTTGTCTTTGTTTTGCCAAATTGGTAGTTTTGTGTGTTTTCTTTTAACGTATTCTTCCAGGGTGAGCACCTCAGCTTTATAAGTTGCCCCTACACTTATTATTCTGAAATAAAATGCGCCTCCGTTAAAGGTATATGTTTTGCCAAGCTCTAAAGGTCTTGCTGGTGTTATTTCTATCCATCCGTCCGGCAAGTTTCCATACACATATTCTTTTTGCGTAGCATTTGTTCTCGCTTGAATCGCCCACATTTTTTTAATCGCATTGCCAGATTCATCGACTTCTGAAATATCCGCCATTGCAAGTATTAAGTTTTGACCTCTACAATCTTTTTTTGAGGTTATGCAAAACTTTGGATAGGCAGGATTTGATGCATCTGTAATCGAGAAAAACAATTCTTGTGAACATCCAGTAATACAAGCGACTATGATTGCTATGTTTATAATAAAACTAAATAGTTTCATAACTCACCTATTTTTAACGAATGTTTGAACATCTGAAAAGGGGCTAACAACACCACCAACTTGATCCAAATAAACATAATCTTCAAAAATCTGGTCTTGCTGTTCAACTGTACCATCCAGAAATTCCTTAAGCATCATCATTGGTTCGGTTATCGAATTGTTATATCCATAGGGGTTATAACCAAACTAACTCAACAATTGTAAGATAGCTCCTTGTGATGTAACCCAGACACCATGCTGTCTTTGCCAAACATGCAGTGCTTCATGGGCAAACTTAGGGTAAACCCTTTGATGTCAGGATGGTAAACCCTTTGGTGTCAGGGTAAACCCTTTGGTGTCAGGATTGCAAAGTTGCAAACCCAGAGCTATTTCTGCCGATTTTGCAAGTTTGCAGTTCTGGCCCGTAATGCTTACCCCGGCCGTTATATCAATTAGTTATATCAATTAGTATGCCAATGCCGGCAAAGGCATATGGATAGGCGGTTTACGTTGCTGAGTGAAATTTGAGGGCTAATACGGGTGCTAGTGGCTGGGGGAAAAAGTGCAGGTTTTTTTACACTTTTCTTGTAAATCGGGAATTGATCAATGATGCCGAGTGGTTATAAAAGTGGAAAGAATCTTTACACTCTGCAGTTTTTTTCCACTTTTTGTTTAGTGGGGTCTCAATTGAAAGAGTCTGTTGACTTTGATTTGTGCTGGCTTGGCGTGACAGTGCCCACTGAAATTAGAAGTACCCCCCCCGAAGTCTACCTGAAGAACAGACTCCCCAACCCCAGTGTCCGCCGCATATCCCACAGATTCATAAACAGCGGATCGAAGCGCCCCTGCTCGACCTGCTGCTCCTCGCGCTCCCAGAAAAACAGCCGTCCGGCTGGATACAGGTAGCCGAAGGGATAGGCGGTCATGCTGTCACGTCTGTCGGCCAGCAGCGGCAGAGGGTAGCGGTAGCCGGATTCCTGCTGTTTGACCAGAGCGAGGGCCTGATGGCGCACCAGGCGAGCCTTTACCAGCAGTTCGCCCGAACTGCCGTTGTGGTTGCGGCCAGCACTCCGCTCCCCGACCCTGGCCGACAGCGCCTTGAGCGTCAAGGCCCGGTGGCTGGCCCTTAGGGAAGTAACTGCCAGGGCGCGGGTCAGTTCACGGGCCAGCTTCAAACGCATGACAGCAGCCGGATCTCCCGCTCTGTCACCACCCTCCGCGAGTATCGCCTCCATCCGTTGCGACAGAGTACCCATTTCTCGCGCATAACCCTCCAGCTCTCTGATTGGCCTGCCCAGATGCAGGTCAACCTCCCGTCGGCTTGCCGATTTGAACAGCCGGGAATAATGAAATTCCGGCGCTGGCTGGAACGGTTTGTCAAAGGGGGGCGGCAACTCTGAAAACGGGGTGGCGGCGGCCATGAAACGCATCAGGTCCCGTTCCTTGAGATAGAAGTTCTGGAGTCGCAGCGCCTCTTTCCAGAGCGGCTGCAGCCTTGGGTCCGGTAGCAGTTCCAAAAGAGGCGTCAGCGGGCCGCTTGGGAGAACAGCCCGCGAATTGCGGTACTCCCAGGCCCAGCGGGCGATGCTCCAGTCTATCAGCCAGTAGCCCCATTCCCAGCCCGAGGAGAAGGTCAGATGCCCGTTGACGCCCACTCCGGCCATGGTCTCCAAATCCTGATGACGGGCATCCAGGTAGGGCAACAGCAGCAGCGGAACCGGCGTGTCGAAGCCGACCCAGTAGGACGATTCCGGCCAGTACCAGGTTTCGCGGCGCGGCTGTTCCTTTTGTGCGGTGCGCAGCATGAAGCACTGGTTCCGGTTGCCGTAGACCGGCGCATTTGTTTCCGTTACGGAATAGCACATGACCGAGTGCACCAGGATGCCGCTGCCGGCAAGCCGCGGTTCGCGTGGGGCATCCTCGCCGCCGATGACATGGGTGCCGAGCAGCAGCAGGGAACGGTAGCGCTCGGCCACCTGCCGTTCGAGGTGGAGCTGGATATGCGGAACGAGCCTGCCCAGAAAGGGGAGGTGTTCACCCATGGTCGGCTCAAGGGAGATGAAATCCCAGGGAGCCTGGAACAGCCAGGCCAGCGTGTCGTCCACCTGCCTGGTATATGACGGATAGAGTTGCAACAGGGTGATGGCCTGGAAGGCCTGTTGCTGCAGCATGCTCAGCGAGATCTGCACTCCGCAGATCACGCCGCGCCGGTGGGCGTGCTCGACGACCCTGGCCGCATGACGGGGCCAGCGGGCTCGGTCTATGCCGCGCAGCAGCACAAACTGCATCGTATTCTGGCCGTTGCGCGCCAGCCAGTCGATGTAGCACGCCAGATCCTCGAAGGCGTTGGGATAATCCGGGTTGAGGAGTTGTTCGGTCAGTTCGATCGGGTGCATGGTATGGAGATGGAAGCCGCTCTTTTCAAAGCGCGGCCGCCCCGAAAATGTGAACTGTCCGGGAAGCGGCCATCTTCGATACTTCGGAATGACCGACTCCCGTGGATGATGGAAGCGGAAGCCCAGCTTGCCCTGCAGCAGTCCATATAGGCCGCAGGCCACCCCCTCCGCTGATCGGGCCTGTAGCCGGAGTACCGTACGGCCGGATTCGGAGCCTGATTTCCAGCGATAGGAGCGGTCGGGAAGCGGCAGTCTCCGCATGGCTGCCGCTGGTGGCGAAGTCCGCGTCCCGTCAGTGGGGATGTCCGTATCCGGCAGGATGATCAGAACCTCTGACCCGGTTCTGCCGTTGATGCTGACCTTGGCCGAGGGCAGGGACTGTTGCAGCAATGCGCCGGTGTCATTGATGGCAGAGCTGGCCACCGGCGACGCGAGCAGCCTTGCCGGCGCCTGAATGGTGATGTGAAAACCGGTCGCGCCGGCGGGAACGGCAATTGACGCGACGATCAGAACGGCCGCGGCAAGCAGACCGCTGACCGGGTACATGCGCTGCTGGTTGTATCGGAGAGTTGATGGCATGAACAGGAGTTTCCCGTAAATCATGACAACATAGCAGATCATGCACAGCCGTTGCGTTGCAGTCCGGCAACAATCTGGTTACAAAATTCACCCGGTTTGAACGGCCGGAATCCGTGACAAATATTTTTCATAGTTGGCACCCCGTTGCAATCAAACATTTGCTACTTATGATCAACTTTTCATAATTCAGCAAAGGGGGGAAATTTGATGTTAAACGGTATCAGAAAATTCAGGTCGGCAATCGCGCTGGTATTGATTGCCCAGTTTGTCCTGTCGCTCTCGGGGTGCGCTTCAAACAGTTCGACTAACTCGTTAGCGGCCAAAAACGTTGTCCTGATCATCGGCGACGGGATGCAGCTGGAACATGAACGGGCGGGCAGCAACTACCTGTTCGGTAATTACACAAGCGGGCTTTCATTCCAGAAGTTTCCGTACAAAGGGCAATCCACTACCTGGGATGTGAGCGCTTACAATACGTATGCAACCGCGGCCGGTAAGGCCTCCTGGAGTGCTTCCGGCTCAACGGCCGAGGACACGGCAACATTTGAAACAACCCTGGGGTATGATCCCGCCAAAGGGGGGAAACTTCCCTATCCGCTTGATATGACCGGTGATGTCACGTATCTGAATAGCGCGGCCACCGACTCCGCCTCGGCAGCCACTGCCATGGCAACCGGATACAAGACCGATGGCGGCAATATTTCCTGGAAAACCGCTGATCCTGAAAATGGCCGTCTGCTGACCATCGCCGAGATGTACCGCTTCCAGAAGAAGGCGGCCATCGGCGTCGTCACCACGGTTCCATTCTCCCATGCCACACCCGCCGCATTCGTAAGCCACAACAAATCCCGTAACAACTACAAGGACATCGCCTACGAAATCATCAACGTGGTCAAGCCGGAGGTGGTGATCGGCGGCGGCCATCCATCCTACAGCACGGGTTACATGGAGAGCATCGACTACAACATTCTGAAGGGGACCGGCGAGTATGTGCTGGCCGAGCGCCAGACCGGCGTGGACGGCAACACAACCATTGCCGCCAAGGCGACCGAAGCGGTTAGCGGCGGCAGGAAGCTGTTCGGGCTTTTCGGCAATAGCGGCGGCCAGTTCGATTATCCGGTTCCATCAAATACTCCCGGCGCTCCCAGTGTCGTGCGAGGCAACATAGAGAATCCGACACTGGCCGAGGCTTCCAAGGCAGCGCTCAAGGTGCTGAGCCGGAACAAAAACGGATTCTTCCTGATGGTTGAACAGGGGGACATTGACTGGGCCAACCATGCCAATGATTTCAGGAACATGGTCGGCGGCATCCAAGATCTGGATGAAACGGTGAAATCGGTGGAAGCCTTCATCGACCAGCCCGGTGATGATATCGACTGGAACAATACCCTGGTGATCGTCACCTCCGACCATGGCAACAGCTACATGCGCATCAATACCGCGAAACAGCTTCAGAAGGGTGAACTTCCGCAGCAGGATGCCCCGGATGCCAACACCCTTCCGGTTGGCACTTATACCCCCGGGTTTGTCTATCCCAACGGCGAGGTGAGCTACTCTTCTCCGAATCACACCAACGAGCTGACCCGCGTCTACGCCAAAGGGGCGGGCACAAGCCTGATCAGTTCATACGAAGGTTCATGGCATTCAGGGACAAAAATCATCGACAACACCCATCTGTTCAGGTCGATGCTCGGATTTCTCGGCCTGACGGACCAGAACAAGCAGGGTTCGATGGCTTCCATGGTGGGACGCTACGTTACCGGCACCTATGGAACCGCAGCCGCTGAAATAGTCGCCTTCCACCAGGCATCCAGGACGTTCTACGTCGTAAACGGCGCGGCCAATCGCCTGGAAATCCTGGACGCTTCCAGCTTGGGAACAAGCGCGATCGCCAACCCGCTTACGTCCAGCAACCTGAGCGGAACCCAGCTGACCTTTCCGGCTACTGCAACCGTGAAGGTGGCCGGTGTCGATACGGCAGTGAATATTGGCGGCGGAGCCAACAGCATCGCGGTTCATGGCGACCTGCTGGCGGTCGCGGTTGGGAACTCGATCAAAACCGAAAAAGGCGTGGTGATGTTCTACAACATTGCCGGCGCAAACGCCCGCAGCCCGCTCTTTGTCAAGGCGGTACAGGTCGGTAGCCTGCCCGACATGGTGACCTTTACTCCCGACGGCAGCAAGCTCGTGGTTGCCAATGAAGGCGAGCCGAGTGACGATTATCTGACCGATCCGGAAGGCTCGGTGGCAATCATCGATGTGGTATCCGGTGTGCCGGCCGACACGGCAACGATAGCAGGCTTCAACGCCTTTGACGGGCAGAAGGCGGCGCTGTCATCGGCCGGGGTGAAATTTGCCAACCCCGGCACATCGAGCGTTTCCCAGGATCTTGAACCGGAGTATGCGGCCATTTCCGATGACAGCAAGACCGCCTATGTGACCCTGCAGGAAAATAATGCGATCGCGGTGGTTGACCTGGTCACTAAAACGGTGACAAGCATCAAACCCCTGGGTTTCAAGGATTACAGCCTTGCCAAAAATGCCCTGGACGTCAGTGACAGGGACAGCAGCACCGGTTCCGCCAGCGTCAAGTTCGTCACGGTTCCGGGACTGTACGGCATGTACCAGCCCGACACCATCGCCACCTACACCTCCGGAGGCGCGACTTATCTCGTCACCGCCAACGAGGGTGACGCCCGCGCATACACCGGCTACAACGAAGAGTTCAGGGTGAAGGACCTCTTCCCTCAGCTGAATCCGGCCTTGTTGACAGCCTATGCAGCCGCAGGTGGCGATAACGGACTTGGCCGTCTGCGGGTGACCAATGCGATCGGACTTGATAGCACCGGTCTTCTTTACGACAAACTCTTTGCCTACGGTGGCCGTTCCTTCAGCATCTGGGACAGCAGCGGGAACCTGATGTTCGATTCAGCTTCGATGCTTGAAAGAATGACGTCAGCAATATTCGGCAGCAAGTTCAACACCAATTCGACCGAAAACAAGGGCGACAGCCGCTCCGACGACAAGGGGCCGGAGCCTGAAGCGCTTGCCATCGGACAGGTCGGTAGCCGCACCTATGCCTTTATCGGTCTGGAGCGCATGGGCGGTTTCTTCATCTTCGACATAACCGACCCCAAAGCGCCGGAGTTTGTCGAGCACGTGATCAACAGGGACCTGTCCGCAACCTTCACCATCGATGATAGCGGGGCCGCTCTTCATACCGGCAGCTACGCCAGCGCCGGAGACCTGGCGCCGGAAGGGATGAAATTCATCTCCGCGTCGGCCAGTCCCACCGGTAAGGCGCTGCTGATGATCGGTAACGAGACCAGCGGTACCTTGAGTGTCTATCAGATCAACGAGAGAAAATGATGGCGCGGCCCGTGGCAAAATGCCGCAAATTTTGACGCTGCCCGACGTATTCTAGTCTTTTTGAAAATCCTCCATGCGATGGCGTGGGGAGCCTGGGCAGCAGGTTCCCCGCGCATTTTTTTACATTGATCCGCACAGTCCGAAATTTCTGTCCAGGTTACCCTTTGTCCGTCACGTACTTTTTGCCAACACGAAACACCGCTGTAACCGTTGATTTGCTATGATTTTGTCGTTGAAATCATAAACACGGGACAGTGGCGCGAATATGCCCGGCTGTCTGAAAGGAACATGAAATGGATATTACACATCTGAAATTCAACTTGCTTACCCAGACCGCTATTGTCTCTCTCAAGAATGCCTACGATCAATGCGGCGACAAGGCCGCGAAAGAATCGATCATTGCGGCATTCAAGGCCGTTGTCCAGTTGCATAATGATCTTGGCAGGCATTGCGGCCATGACGGAAAATCCGAAAATGACAGTGACTATGATCCTAGCGAATATTGCGCCGCAGTTTAAAACTATCCGAATTTCAGGGAGGTCGGTATGAGGTGTCCAAAATGCAAGGCCAAGATTGGTGTCATGAAGCATGAGCTCATAGTCGATTTCGGTGTTGTGCAGGGCATGCGCTGCATAATCTGCGGTTACCTGTCGCAACCGTACCAGCCGTATATCCACAAATCCGCTATCAGGCAGAAGGAGTCTTCGGTTTTACGATAATTTTTCACATGTGAAACATGCCTGTAACATCGATATGGTATGCTTTAATTAAAACCGTAAAGAAGGACAGGCAATGAAAATCAAAACCAGGCTCTACCTTAGTTCCACCATCAGCATCCTCGGCATCATCGGCATCGCCGTGTTCAGTCTGGCGACGATCCTGATGGTCAAGGAAAAAATCACTCTGCTGACCTCCCAATCAACTCCGCTACAGGTCAAAACAGTTCAGTTCCAGCAGGCGGTTGAAAAGCTCTCGGCTGAGCTTTTGCAGCTCGGACTTACACATGACCCGCAAGATGTAAAGCAGATTTCCACATCCATTTCCCGCAGCCGGGAAAATCTTGAGCGGATCAACGGCGAGATTGCAGGTCTGAAGAATACATCGATGGACATCGGTATTTTTTCGGGGCTGCATGACCAGGTACTGAAGGCCACCGATGAAAAGTTCAGGAGCATGGCCGTATTCAAGGTAGAGGCCTCCAAAGTCAACGGGGCCATGGTCCGCATCGACAAATCGCTGGCCGATCTGAAGGAGATCATCTCCGGTCTGGTAATCAGCGCTTCACGCCGGGCGTCCACCGCCACCAGGACTCTGAATGAGACCATCAGTGACAAGAGCGCCGTGCCTGAACTGCTGGTCAATGTACAAAACTTCCGTAATGAAGTTGACCATGACATCGAGCTGAACAAGAAAATCAACGCCATCAACGATGTTGTCTATACCATCGGTATCGATGCCAAGCTTCTGGATGCCAAGGCGCGCATGATAATGCTCAGCGAGACCCCGGCCGGACTGGACAAGGCCACTGCGGAGGTGCAGTCGATTCAGGCCCGCATTTCCCGCAATATGTCGCAGGCCGGCGGGAGGATCAAGGAGATCAAGAGTTCCGGATTTGTCGACGATACGGTTGCTGCCATCAATAGCGCGGTTGCCAGCGCCGGCGGTTCCTTGCGAACCATAAGCGCTTCTCAGCGCCAGGTTTTGGAAAGCATGGCGCTGGTGGACAGTTCCGTGAAAAAAGTCAAGCAGGTCGCCCTGGAACAAGGGCTAAAGAGCGAGGCCAATGTGCGGTCCACTGCTGAGGAACAACAAAAATTCGTTACGGTGGTCACCCAACGGGTGGACCTGTTTAAAAAACTGCTGATCGGAATTTCATTGGCAATCATAATCCTGGTCCTGCTGCTGACCACTACAACGACCGTCTGCATCGTCCGCTCGCTTGCGCGGCTGAACGGCTCCATCGTGGCCATTTCCGAAACCGGCGATTTTACCAGGACGGCCGAGATCAGGAACGATGACGAATTTGCCGTGACGATCAATGCCTTCAACAAACTGCTCGACTCATTTTCCAGAATCCTGGCCAAGGTGTCAGAATCATCCGCTAAGCTTACCGGGACTTCCCAGGGACTGACCCGGACCGCCCAAACGATCCACTCGAAATCCCGTGAGCAATCGACCGGTGTCGCTCAGGTCGCCGCTGCGGCGATTGAAATGTCCCAGACTATTTCGATGGTATCCCGAAATACCTCCATGATTGCCCAATCTGCCACTGAAGCCCGTCAACTGGCTGTTTGCGGCGCAGAAGTCGTCAGCCAGGCCGGTCAGGAGGTGCAGGAGATCGCCCGGGCGGTGCAGGAATCCACCGCGGTGATGCAGATCCTTAATCAGCGCTCTCAACAGGTGGGCGAGATCGTCGATGTCATTATCGAGATCACCGACCAGACCAACCTGCTGGCGCTCAACGCCGCCATCGAGGCGGCCCGGGCCGGGGATTATGGCCGCGGATTCGCGGTGGTCGCCGATGAGGTGCGTAAACTGGCCACCAGCACTTCAGAGGCGACCGTGGGAATTACAGAACGGGTCAAGGCCATCCAGGCCGATGCCGCTCAAGCGATGACCGCGATGAACAGGAGCCTGGAGCGTGTCAGGCTGGGTGTCGAGCATTCCGGACAGGCGGGGGATTCATTGTACCGGATCGTGGAGAGCGTGACATCCCTGCAAGAGATGGCCAGCGAGATTGCCACTGCCACGGTGGAACTTTCCGCAACCGCCAACCAGATCAGTACGGATATCGTGGCCATCGAGCATGTGTCTGAAGACACGGTCAATGCTTCCTCCTCGATTGCAGCCGAGTCTGATACCCTGGCCGGGCTTTCGGTTGAACTGAGGGGTGAAATCTGCCGGTTCACCCACAAAGGTCAGCAATCTCCTGCTTCAAACCCGGTTGATTATTCGAACCCGGAAGATACCGGCCGCTTGACCTGGCTGAAACCGGACGCCAGTTGCGCGGCGTGATTTCACGGCCTGTACGCGGATATTCGAAGTGGGGGGCGGCAATTATGATAACAAACAAGAGCAGGTATGCTGAAATCGGACGTAGAATCAGGGAAATCCCGCCGGAAAAACCGGCTGTCAGTTACGAGTGGGAAGAACTGGTGCGGAAACTTTGTGCTTCGGATGATGCCGGACTGCACGGTATCGGGGTCCGTGAGCTGGAGCTTTTGCGACTCAAATGTCCCGACTGCCCGGCGTTCAAAAAAAGCTGATGAGCAAGCCGTAATTCATCTTAAGCGCGCATTCATGATCATGAGGTAACCCTGAACGGCCAGGTTTGTGCCGTTCAGGGCATGAGCTCTTATGCCTTGACCGGATTCAGATCTTCTTCAAATCCGCATGCCGTTCATTGTGCATTAGTTTCTGTGCGGTCTGATACGAATCCCGCAACATGCGCAACTTTTCAATCTGCATGTCCAATTCAGCGAAACCGCGGTTAGTCGGCAATCGCAGCCTTTTGGCCAGACGATACAGAACTCCGCGCATGACTAGCACAGCCCGGCTGCTATCGAATTATCGATCATCGTTCCCCTGGTGTCCGGCAGATTCATTGGCCGGTGACAGGCCCCGCAATAGGTCCCATCCTGCAATCTTAACCAGAGCACCAGGTTCTCGGTGTCACACCAGTCGCAACACCAGAAATAATAGTCTTCATTGGGTCTTATTTTCATTGGTGAATTCCTCCTCGTTTTTTTCCCAGTATATACGATCAATATTACAGTCATGTGTAGGCCGGATAAAATCTTTGTGAATTGTTTTATATACCGGAGGACTGAAACCGCAAAATCTACGAAATCTTTATGCAACCGCAACATGTCCGTAACAGTCATGTGCTACTAACCCTGAGATGCGAATGCGTACAGAGCCGTGAAAAACTGTTGCAGAACGTCTGGGGCCATAACAATACCGGTGACTCCCGAATTGTTGATACACATGTGACGCGCCTGCGCGGGAAACTGGGAGCGCCGGGTGATATCATCAGAACCGTGCGCGGTTTCGGATACAAGAACGAGGTGTAGATTTGGGACTGGTTGTGTTGGTCCCGCCGGCGTGATTGTGTATGAAAATTTAACAGAATGTTTTCCGGTCCGTAACGCCTCTGTAACGATGGTCTGGTATATATGCTGATATCTTCGGAAACAAAAAAACAGGAGGAACATTAAATGTTCAAGAAGTCAATTTTGACCGCTGCGCTGCTGCTGGTCACCGTCGTTGCGGCCCAGGCCGCCCCCACCAAAGTCGATCCCAAAATCAAGAAGTA
>MGZK01000137.1:2284-18640 GCA_001802125.1 Geobacteraceae bacterium GWC2_55_20 | reverse complement strand
AAGAACGTCCTGAAGAACCGGCTGCTGGCGGTGTTTTTCGGGATTGTAGCAACAGCGATTGTCTGTGTCGGTTACCTGTTTAACGCGATTCTTTAAGGTCGTACAAATGTGTCCAGAAGTTGATAACCAAATAACCGGCAAATTCAAGATCGCCATCGCCCTGACCGCTGTAACCCTGTTGGCCGAAGTGATTGGCGGATTCTGGACCAACTCGCTGGCGTTGTTGTCCGATGCCGCCCACGTCTTTCTGGACCTGTTCGCTCTGATACTCTCCCTGACTGCTGTCAAGCTGGCCTCATTGCCGGTCTCTGATAGGCACACCTTCGGTTTCCATCGTTCAGAAGTCTTTGCCTCTTTCATCAATGGTTTGACTGTTTTCCTGATGGCGCTGGGAATTCTTTATGAAGCCTGGGGTCGATTCGCCGACCCGCAGGAAGTCAAGAGTCTGCCGATGTTGGTCATAGCCGTCATCGGCCTTGCAATGAATCTGCTGGCAGCCAAGGCGCTGCACAGCCATTCCCATGACGACCTTAACGTGAAGAGCGCCTTTCTGCATGTGGTGGGCGATGCGGCCGCCTCGGTTGGGGTTATCGCTGGTGGTGTCATAATGTATTACACCGGTTGGTATCAGTTGGACGCCCTGATATCGGTCGGTATCGGTCTGCTGATACTGGCCGGTGCCGGACGGGGGCTGCGCGATTCGGTGCATATCCTGATGGAAGGTACGCCGCGCGGACTGGAGTTGTCGGAGGTTGCGACTGCCATCCGGGGCATTGATGGAGTGGGGGATGTCCATCACCTGAATATCTGGACCGTCTGTTCCCATATCCTGTCATTGTCGGTTCATGTTGATATCGACTCGGGCAACGAAGACCGACGGGTACTGATACTCCATGGCATCGAACATGTCCTGGCAGAGCGTTTCCATATAACGCACACAACAATCCAAATGGAATGTGCCGGCTGCCAGGACACCTCAATCATAAAGGAACTCAATCACAAGCCACGAGTTGCCTGTGTGCATGAACATTAACGTTGTTGGACACAACACTACGAAGGAGGAATAACCATGCCAGGAAAAAAAGGATTCTTACTTTGCGTCTGCCAGGGGACCTGCCCCAGTTTTACAAAAATGGATATCTTTGGCGTTCTGTCCGATGTGCGCCGGGAAAAACTCTTCGATTACGTATGTCTGCATCCCCAGCTTTGCGTCGGAGACGGCGAGGAGTTTTTGAAGACTCTGCTCTCAGGCGGCGAGACCGGAAAATTGTATATCGCGGCCTGTGATCCGCAGATGCAGTGCAAGATGTACCGGGATGCCTTCGAGGCAATAGGCTTTGACAAGGCAAATCATATTCCTCTCGACATCCGAAACAAGACCACCGAGGAGGCGGTTGCCGCCATCAAGCAACTGGCTGAACAAAACCCATAGGAGTGGTGACCATGAGTGAATGGCGAGGAATACCCCGAGAAGAAATCCCTTGGTATCCGACGATAGATGAAGAAAAATGCATCGGTTGCCGGGAATGTATCACTATCTGCAAGAATGAAGTGCTGGCCTTTGATGAATCAAGCCAGAAATCAAAGGTGGTGAATCCGTACAACTGCGTGGTGGAGTGCCGCACCTGCGCCCGACTCTGTCCGGCCGAGGCGATCAGTTTTCCGGATGCAGCGGAGTTTACTGCGTTTATCAAAGCCAGGTTGTCAGTTTAAGAACAGATCGCATAAGTAAAAAATGAGACTTTGCCTGATTAATGCAATTAACAGCACAACATTGGTCAATATTCATAATTATTCACACTGTCTTCACAAAATTTTCAACATGGTGGTGTACAGTTTAAGCTAACGGGGCATGACCACCCCACACAAACCACCCAATGGAGGATACAACCATGAAAACCATCATCACGACCGTAGCTGTGACACTTGCCCTTGCAATGACCTTTACCCTTGCCGAGGCCCGGCCGTACCGCTGGGCCGGCAACCAGGGGAATACCGCCGGTTGGCAACTGATGACCCCTGCGGAACGAACCGAACATCAGGCCAAACTGCGTAGCTTCACCGAGTATGAAGCGTGCAAGGAGTATGTGGATGGACACCACAAGCAGATGGAAGAGCGCGCCAGGGAAAAAGGGGTTGCCGTCCCGGTTATGCGGCGGAATCCCTGCGACACCATGAAGTCCAGAGGGGTACTCAAATAGAAGGAGCAATGCCGGCGTGAGTAGAAACTTCACTGAAAACATAATCGAGGCGCCACTGGATGAGACCGTCTGCTGGTGCAGCGGCGTTTCCAAAGCAACCATTCTTGAGGCTAAACGGAACGGCGCACGGGACATGGATGATATCCGCCGGATTAGCGGGGCCTGCACGGTTGGCCGCTGCAAGGACCTATCCCCAAGGGGGCGTTGTTGCTCCATGGAAATCAAACGACTGCTTGAGGCAGAAACCTTGTAAATCCGGGGGAGGCATGAACCAACAAATCGAAGAGCAGGTATTGAGCAGGCAGAACCCGCATTGGGAAAAGACCTATGCCCGTATCCCGGAGATGTTTGGTGATGAACCGAGTGAACCGGTTCGCAAGACAGCAGTAATCTTCAAACAGGAAGGAATGACGAATATCCTGGAACTGGGTGGGGGCCAGGGGCGAGACACGGTCTACTTTGCCGGCAACGGATTCACTGTGACCAGCTTGGATTACGCTGCTGAAGGGGTCAAGGCAATTACAGAGAAGGCGCAGAAAGCCGGCGTTTCCCAAGCAGTCAACACTCTTTGCCACGATGTACGGCAACCGCTGCCTTTTCCGGATGCATTCTTCGATGCCTGTTACTCCCATATGCTCTTCTGTATGGCACTTACCACCGCCGAACTGGAGTGTCTTGCCGCGGAAATACTACGGGTGCTTAAACCTGGGGGGCTCTGCATCTACACCGTCAGGCATATCGGTGACGCCCACCATGGCACAGGAATCCACCGGGGTGAGGACATGTACGAGACAGGTGGCTTCATCGTACACTTCTTCAGCAAAGAAAAAATCGAGCACCTGGCAACGGGCTATGAACTCGTCAATGTGGAAGAGTTCGAAGAGGGGGCGCTACCACGTAAGCTCTTTGCGGTTACAATGAAAAAGAGCCTGTAAATACCCCGAGTCGCCTGCAGGGGATACATGGAAAATAAACTCAAAAAGGAGAAAGCGTAATGAAAATCGAAGTACTCGGCACCGGCTGCTCCAAATGCAAGACTCTGTATGAAAACACGAATAAAGCACTGCAAGAGAGCGGCAAGAACGCCGAAGTTGTCAAGGTCGAGGACATCCCCTCCATCATGAAATACGGCGTGATGAGCACGCCGGCGCTGGTTATCGACGGCAAGGTCAAGTTTTCCGGCAAGCTGGCATCGGTGGCCGAAATCATCGGGATGCTGCCATGAGATGGCTCACGGTCATGTCTCTTCTGTTAGGCGCAACAATCGCCCACGCCGAACTGCCCTCCTCCAACGATGCCGCCATTCGCGCAGCGTTGTCATCCGGCCGGCCGACAGTGGCGGACTTCGGCGCACGCACCTGCATCCCCTGCAAAAAGATGGCTCCGATTCTGGAGGAGCTTAATCGCGAACTGAAAGGCAAGGCCAATGTAACCTTTACCGATGTATGGGCAACAACTGGACTTGCGCAGGACTATCGGGTTCAGATGATCCCGACCCAGATATTCTTTGATGCCAGGGGCAAGGAAGTAAAACGCCATATGGGTTTCATGAGCAAGCCTGACATCCTGAAAGAGCTGAAGGCGGCCGGTCTCAAATGACCTTCCTCGACAACATCGAGCAGATCATCACCCTATATCCGCTTCTGGCCTTTGGCGCGGTCTTTCTGGCCGGGGTGCTGTCATCGGCCTCCCCCTGCGTGCTGGCAACCATACCGCTGGTGGTCGGTTTTGTCGGGGGCTACAGCGATGGAGACCGGGGCAAGGCCTTCCGCTATTCGCTGGTTTTTGTTCTGGGGCTGTCGCTGACCTTTACCGCTTTTGGCGCGGCGGCCGGCCTGTTGGGAACCATGTTCGGCACTCTTGGTGGACCCTGGTATCTGATCGCGGGGATTATCGCGCTGGTCATGGGCGGGCAATTGATGGGTCTGTATGAAATCCGTCTGCCGATCAGGCGCGATTACAAGCCCAGACAGGGCGGCATCATCGGGGCCTTCCTGCTGGGGCTGTTCTTTGGGGTGGTTTCTTCACCCTGCGCCACGCCGGTGCTGGTGGTGCTGCTGACACTGGTGGCCGGCAATGGGCAGGTGCTGTACGGCATTGCGCTTCTGTTCTGCTACGCCATCGGACATTGCCTGCTGATGCTCTTTGCCGGCACCTTCACTGGTTTCGTCGAAGGATTCGTAAAGGCGCGGGGAGTCGTGAACTTTTCGCAGTGGGCCAAGCGAGCCAGTGGTTTTGTTGTAGTTCTGGTGGGTGGCTGGTTTGTCTGGCAGTATTTTTAACCAACTCCAAGGAGGACACAACTAATGAAGCGGCTTATCGCCCTAACTGCCCTGATACTGTTGAACTCTGTTTCCATGGCATCCGCTGAGGAATCTGCCTTTGACGGTTACCTGACTCGTTTTGACTATGAAACCCGTGCCGACATGAAGATTGACAGCAAGAAGCTGATTGCCCTGCTGGCGGAGAAAAAGGCGGTGCTGGTGGACATTCGCTTTCCGGAAGAAACCAAAGCCTGGAAGATGGGTTTCGGGCTTCAAATCCCCTTGAACGAACTACCCAAACGTTTCGCTGAACTTCCCAAAAACAAGATCATCGTTACCGCCTGTCCCCACAAAGATCGTTCATCCATTGCAATGGCATACCTGCGCACCAGGGGTTACAATGCCAAGTACCTCACCGACGGATTGACCGGTCTGGCGGAGAATCTGCGTGGAGATAACGCCAAGGAGTTCCTGGAGGATATGGGAATGCTGAATCAGTAGCCTGTTGAGCGGTGGTGAGTTTCCTAACGCTGAATCAGGCCAGAGTCGATACAAAGGCAATTCACAAACAAAAGGGCTATGCAAAAATGCATAACCCTTTTGTTTTGTTTGGTGGAGCTGAACGGGATCGAACCGTCGACCTATGCGTTGCGAACGCATCGCTCTCCCAGCTGAGCTACAGCCCCAAATGCTTGTTCTGAAGTGCCGCCAGCGGCAGTTTAACTTTGAATATCGCGCCGCTTTCGTAGTTTTCCGCTTCGATTGAACCGAAATGATTGATGGCAATCCGGTTGGCAATTGCCAGACCGAGGCCGGTGCCGTGTTGCTTGGTGGTGAAGAACGGGCTGAAAATCCGCGGCAGGATCTCTTTCGGTATGCCCTTGCCGGAGTCCTTGATGCTTACCACCGCGGCGTTTTCGGCAGAGGGCGCCCGGCTGATCGAGATCAACAGACGTCCTCCTTCCGGAGTGGCGTCGCAGGCGTTCAGAATCAGATTGAGAAATACCTGCTTAAGCTGATGGGCATCTCCATGCATCAGCCACTTACCATCCGATATTGACGTGGTCAAGATCAAGCCCCTGTCTTCAAGGGCGGTTGTACAGCTGGCGATGCTGTCCCGCAGCACGTCCGCCAGGTTACACTCGCTGAAGCAGATGGTCGGTTTTCGCGAAAAGGACAGGATGTCCGACAGCATTTTTTCGAGCCGGCTGACTTCCGTTGCTATGGTATCGGCGTAATGGTACTCCTTGGTTGCATTCGGCAGGGACTTGAGCAGCCTTCCGGCAAATCCTCCGATGGTGACAAGAGGATTCTTGAGCTCGTGCGCAAGGTTGGCGGCCATCTCGCCGATCGCGGCCAGTCTTTCACCGTGCAGCAGGCGTTCCCGCGCATCCCGCAGATTGGCATTGGCATCTTCGATCCTGTTGTAAAGCATCGAATTTTCAATGGCCATCCCGGCCTGGTTTGAAAGGAGCTGCAGGAAGTGCAGTTCATCCTGGGAAATATCACGGCCGGATTCGGGATTATCGACTACGATGATACCGATGGTTTTGTTTCTTGCGATAAGTGGCGCCGCCGCAAAACTGCCGCTGCATAACTGCCGGATAAAACCGCAGGTAGGGCAGACGTGACAGATCGAGTTGTCGATGTGACTCAGGCTGCGTTCAACAATCACCTGTCGTATCAATGGACATGGTCCGGCGATTTCAATTCGAGTCATGCGGATCTGCATGGAAAACTGATCGGAACGCTGCTGGGCCACCACATCTTCACTGATATCCCAACGGCTTCCCAGGGAGTCATGTTCACCGATGGTCTGCAAGCCATGCGCGGTCTGGCGTGTGACTCCGAGCATGCCCTGGAGCACTCCGGATTTCTCGTTACGCAAAAACAGTATCGATCGTTCGAACAACCCGGAGGATGGAGCGGTAAGAGCCGTGAGAATCAGATGTGTCAGCTTGTTAAGGCGAATGGTGGAAAGCATGGTATTGCTGAACTGATACAAAAGCGTCAGTCCGGATAACCGGGTATCGATGGCAGGTTGATGTAGGGTTGGACTGGCCGTCATGGTTTGCACCTGAACGCCTTGATCTGGCTGTAGGCTGATTTAGTGGCGTTCTTTTTTTTCCGCATCCATCTTGCAGTTGATGCATTGAGTCGTTACCGGCCGGACTTTCAGCCGCGCATCACCGATCTCTTCCCCGCAATCCTCGCATATGCCATACTCGTCTGCTTCGATCCGATCAAGAGCATCCTTGATCTTGTTGATCAGCTTCCGTTCCCTGTCGCGAATACGCAGTTCGAAGTTGCGATCTGATTCCTGTGTGGCACGATCGGTCGGATCGGGGAAATTAGAGGCGTCGGAGGTCATTTCGGTCACCGTTTTACCGGCTTCTCCCAAAAGTGCCTTCAACTCATCATTTAATATGCTTTTAAAGTATTCCCGTCGTTCCGGTTCCATAATGAACTCCTGAATTTAATTAGCTCCCAATTCTAGTGAGAATATTTAAACAAGTCCAGAAAAAAACACATCATCTGGCTTGTTCCGATGCAACTCTTTTACAAAAATATTACACACAGCAACGGTCTTGGCTTGTTATGATGGCTCCGTTAAATACTTTAACGGGGGGGTTGATAATGACACAGAAGCTGAAGATCGGTAAATACACTGCCCGCTACCCGGTTATCCAGGGTGGCATGGGAGTGCGAATATCCGCCGGTCGTCTTGCCGGACATGTTGCCAAGTGCGGAGGCATTGGGCTGGTGGCCGCACCCGGTATCTGTCTCAACAGCCCGTTTTACAACGGCAAAAACTATTTCCAGGCCGATGCCCAGGCCTTCAAGGATGAACTCCGCAAGGCCTATGAAATCGCTCCGGACGGGATCATCGGCGTAAACGTGATGGTAGCGCTGTCCGACTACGAACAGCTGGTCAAAGCCGCCATCGAGGGGGGCGCCAAGGTGATCGTCTGTGGCGCCGGACTTCCGTTGAGCCTGCCGGAACTGACCGCCCATGCTCCGGATGTGGCGATAGTCCCGATTGTGTCCTCGTTGCGCGCGGCCCAGCTGATTGCAAAAAAGTGGCACAAGTCGTTCAACCGTCTGCCGGATGCGGTGGTCGTAGAAGACCCGGACACCGCCGGCGGACACCTGGGCGAGAAGATGGAAAATATCGGCACCGGCGAGTATGACCAATACGCCACAGTCCGCCAGGTCAAGGATCTGTTTCGTAGCGAATATGGCGTCGATGTGCCGGTTATCGCCGCCGGTGGCATCTGGGGACGGGAGGATCTGGAACACGCGCTGGCCGAAGGCGCCGATGGCGTGCAGATGGCGACCCGTTTTGTCTGCACCGAGGAGTGTGATGCCGACGACGCCTTCAAGCAGAAATATATCGAGTGCAAGCCGGAGGACATCGGCCTGATCATGAGCCCGGCCGGTCTTCCCGGACGCGCCATCCTTTCCAACCAGGACAGCATCCGCCAGTATGACGTTGACAACGCCACCCCCTGCCGCCTGGGATGCCTCAAGAAGTGCTCTTACAAGGAGTCGGGGGAGCGCTTCTGCATCGTTACCTCACTGGACCGGGCTCAGCGGGGTGACGTTGAAACCGGGCTGGTGTTCTGCGGGACCAATGCCTGGAAATCGGATAAAATAATCACTGTACAGGATGTCTTTGACGAATTGTTCGGTGAAGACGAAAAGTAGAATAGAACCGCTCGACAGTTGAATAGCATGCCAGAAACCAGAGCCGTCCCGGGATAACCGGGGCGGCTTTTCCCATATTGGAAGCGGAAACGGCTCCTGCCGCATGGAAGGCTTCGCTGGAGATGCCTGCTATTTCAGGAGGCCCTCCGCCGTGCCCGATTCCAGCATCCACCGCCGTTTTTATCAATTCAGGCCCCCCGCTTTCACTCCTTCCAGACAAAGCGACCGAAGAAATATGCTTGCATCCGATCCGGGTCGCATGATATATCAAGAAAAGTTGATCTATAAAAATCAGGATGTTTGATATAAGATGCTCGATACCCTCAAGGCCCTGGCCGATCCCTCACGACTGCGTTTGACCGCCATTCTCCAGCGAGGAGAATTCACGGTCCAGGAGCTGACCCGCATCATGGGCATGGGACAGTCGCGGGTTTCCCGCCACCTGAAGATTCTGATGGAGTCCGGCATTCTCGATGTAAAGCGTCAGGGTACCTGGGGCTATTACCGCATCAGCGACTCCAACCGCTTCTTCTGTTCGATCCGCCCGGCCTTTGAACATGAACTGGAACTGCTGCCGGAGCGGGATGCCGATCTGGCGGCCGTGGCACAGGTGCTGGACCAGCGACGCCGGCGCAGCCTGGAGTTTTTCGACCGGCATGCCCGCCAGTGGGACGATCTGGCGCGGACGTTGCTGCCGCTGCCGGAATACACCCCGCAACTCCTGCAACTGCTGCCTGGGGATGTTATCGTGCTGGAAATCGGCATCGGCACCGGTGGCCTGTTGAGCGAACTTGCGGCAAGAACGCCAGGCGTGATCGGTGTTGACCACTCTCCGGCCATGCTGGAGGAGGCCCGCCGACGTCTGACCGAACAGGGGGTAAGTGGCGTCGATCTGCGGCTGGGGGAGATGACCCACCTGCCGCTGCCCGATGCCTCGGTGGGGTGCGTGGTGGCCAACATGGTTCTGCACCACGCCGCCGACCCGGCGGCGGTGCTGAGCGAGATGCGGCGGGTGCTGGTGCGCGGGGGAACGCTGCTCTTGGCCGACCTGGCCCGCCACGAGCGCGAAGCCGCCCGGGAACAGCTGGCCGACCAGTGGCTGGGGTTTGAAGAGACGGAACTGGACGGCTGGCTGAAGCAGGCCGGCTTTGTCGAGGTCAGTATTGAGCGAATTGCCGCGGTCGCCGGGCAGGAAACGGTGTTGATCGTTAAAGCATCGTAGGGGCGAATCTTGTATTCGCCCTGATTTTGATGTTTGAACCTAACCGGTACAATCAGGGCACCCGCAAGAGGTGCCCCTACAGAACCATACATCACCAACAAAGGAGAACACTATGTCACAGGATTACATCGTAGCAGACCTTAACCTGGCCGATTGGGGCCGCAAGGAGATCAGGATCGCCGAGACCGAGATGCCGGGCCTGATGGCCATCCGCGAGGAGTTTGCCGCCAGTCAGCCGCTGAAAGGGGCCCGCATCACCGGCTCGTTGCACATGACCATCCAGACCGCCGTGCTGATCGAGACCCTGACCGCCCTGGGCGCCCAGGTGCGCTGGGCCTCCTGCAACATCTTCTCGACCCAGGACCACGCCGCGGCCGCCATCGCCGCCGGCGGAGTGCCGGTCTTCGCCGTCAAGGGCGAAACCCTGGAGCAGTACTGGGACTACACCCACCGCATCTTCGAATGGAGCGACGGCGGCTTCTCCAACATGATCCTGGACGACGGCGGCGACGCCACGCTGCTTTTGCACCTGGGCGCCAGGGCCGAGAAGGATATCACGGTACTGGCCAAGCCCGGTTCCGAAGAAGAAACGATCCTGTTCGCCGCCATCAAGGCCAAGTTGGCCGTTGACCCAACCTGGTATTCCGTCCGCCTGGAAAAGGTCAAGGGCGTCACCGAGGAGACCACCACCGGCGTGCACCGCCTGTACCAGATGCACGAGCGTGGCGACCTGAAGTTCCCGGCCATCAACGTCAACGACTCGGTCACCAAGTCCAAATTCGACAACCTCTACGGCTGCCGCGAATCGCTGGTGGACGGCATCAAGCGCGCCACCGACGTAATGATCGCCGGCAAGGTGGCCCTGATCTGCGGCTACGGCGACGTGGGCAAGGGCTCGGCCCAGGCCATGCGCGCCCTCTCGGCCCAGGTCTGGGTGACCGAAGTCGATCCGATCTGCGCCCTGCAGGCCGCCATGGAAGGCTACCGCGTGGTGACCATGGAATACGCCGCCGACAAGGCCGACATCTTCGTAACCTGCACCGGCAACTACCACGTCATAACCCATGACCACATGGCCGCCATGAAGGACCAGGCCATCGTCTGCAACATCGGCCACTTCGACAACGAGATCGAGGTTGCCGCGCTGGAGAAATACCAGTGGGAGGAGATCAAGCCCCAGGTGGACCATGTCATCTTCCCGGACGGAAAGCGCATCATCCTGCTGGCCAAGGGACGCCTGGTGAACCTGGGCTGCGGCACCGGCCACCCCAGCTATGTCATGTCGTCCTCCTTCGCCAACCAGACCATCGCCCAGATCGAGCTGTTCACCCGCAATTCGGACTACCCGGTCGGCGTTTACGTGCTGCCCAAGCACCTGGACGAGAAGGTGGCCCGCCTGCAGCTGAAGAAACTGAACGCCCAGCTGTCGGAACTGACCGAGGAACAGGCCGCCTACATCGGCGTGCCCAAGCAGGGCCCCTACAAGGCCGAGCATTACCGCTACTGATGGGTTTATAACATATTGGAAAGAGGGGCGGAGTCGCAAGATTCCGCCCCTTCTTTTTTGTTTACGTTATTTTGTGAGCGCGCTCACTCTAGTATTGTTAATGTTGGTTTTGGCTGCTATGGTGAGCGCGTTCACATTATTGAAGGAGAGCAGATGCGCATCAGCGAACAGGCCAAACAGGAGAACCGCTCCCGCATCCTGGATAAGGCGGCCGAGATATTCACCGGCAAGGGCTTCGAGGACAGCACCACCCGGGATATCGCCCTGGCGGCCGGGCTGGCCGCCGGAACCCTGTTCAATTATTTCCCGAGCAAGGAGACCCTGGCCATGACCATGGTCAGCGAGGCGCTCGTGCAAGGGCGGGAGGATTATCTGCGCCGCTGCACTGGCAGGGAGGATCTGGCTGAGGAGCTGTTCCTGTTCGTCGCTTCGGGCCTGCGGCGGCTGCGCCCGCTGCGCCCCTTTCTCGGCCCGGTCCTGGAGCGCTCCTTGAGTCCCTTTCCCCGGAAAAACGTTTGCCATGAAGGCGAAACGGCCCGCCAGGAGCATCTGGCGGCGGTACAGGCGATTCTGGTCAGGCAAGGTTTTACCGAGGCTCCCGATTATGTCGCCATGACCATGTACTGGTCGCTCTACCTGGGAATCCTCGCCTTCTGGAGCAACGATACATCACCCAACCAGGAAGCCAGCCAGGCCCTGATCGATTATTCGATCCGCATGTTCGTGCAGCTGATTACCGGCAGCGGGGCGGCCGGGGGAGATGAACATGCGGAGTGATAAGATCATCGAAACGGAACTGCTGGAACTGTTGCCCAAGGATCGCGCAAACGACCCGACCGGAAAGCGGCTGGCGGAGTTGCTCGCCCGAATTTCCATGAAAAAAATACCGGTGAATTCATTTTCCCGGATCTGGACCCTGGGTTCGCTGCAGGCCAGGGTAACCGCGGGTTACCTGGCCTATTGGCTGCGCAGCCGGTTCCGCAATGCGGACGAAAAGCAGCGGCTGAAAAGCGAGGCCCATCTGGCCGCCGCGCTGCAACTGTTCGGCGCCATGGGCTATCTGCGCGGCGCGGTGATGAAGGTCGGACAGATGCTGGCCAACCTGCCCGAGGTGGTGCCGGAGGAGTTCGCCGAGGTGCTCTCGGCGCTGCACTTTGAGGCGCCTCCCATGCACTTCGCCATGGTGCGCGAGGTCTTCCTGGACGAGTTCGGCCGTGAGCCGGAGGAGCTGTTCGCCACCTTCGACCGGCAGGCCTTTGCCGCCGCCTCCCTGGGACAGGTGCACCGCGCCCGGTTGCACAGCGGCGAGGAGGTGGCGGTCAAGATCCAGTACCCCGGCATCGCCCGCACCATCAAGGCCGACCTGCGCAACCTGCGCCTGCTGCTCCAACCGTTGTGCCTGACCATCGACTGGCAGGACACTCTCGCCAAGCTGGCCGACATCGAGCGCATGCTGCTGATGGAGACCGATTATACGCAGGAGGCCATGTTCTGCAAGCTGGCCAGGAGTGCATTTACAGCTGCGGATCAAGTGGTTGTGCCACGGATTTATGACGATTACTCCACCGCCAGGGTGCTGACCGCCGAGTACCTGCCTGGTTGCCACATAAACGATTTCCTGGCAACGGATCCCGGCCAGGGGGAGCGGGACCATTTTACCCGCCTGCTGACGGTAGCTACCTATCGGCTCTACTATCGTCTGCACTGGCTCCCGGCCGATCCGCACCCCGGCAACTTCATTTTCATGCCGGATGGCCGACTGGGGCTGATCGATTTCGGCTGCACCCTGATGCTGAACGACGAGGAGTGGATCTTTTCAAACGTGGCGATCCAGGCGGCGCTCGACCGGGATCTGCCGGGTCTGAATCGCTCCATGGCCAGGGCCTGCCGCTTCGATGACCCGGACGACATGGAACCGGATCATCTGGAAGTTATCCGGCAAGGCTTTTACTGGTTTATGGAACCATGGCAGCAGGAAGGGCTGTTCGATTTCGGGGACCGGGATTTCTTCATGCGCGGCATTGACAACGTAATGGAAGCGACCCGCAAAGGCTACACCAGAAGCCTGCCCATGACCATCTGGTCCAACCGTTTCACCTTTGGGGGACGGGCCTTCTGCTACAAGCTGAAAGGTCGTTGCGAGTTCAGGGATATTTATCTGCAGGAGTCGGCCGGGGTTCAACCGAACCATACGTAGGGGCGCGGCCTCGGCCCGCCCTTGTTGCAATATCCATATTTATCGCCACTACCAACAGGGCGGGGCAAGCCCGCGCCCCTACATGCCCCCTTGAAAAGGAGACCATATCCCATGCTTCAACTCCACGATGTAACCAAGACCTTCGCCGGCAAGTCCGAGGTGACGGCCCTTGCGGGTATCAATCTGAACATAGGGGCCGGCGAGATGGTGGCGATCATGGGGCCTTCCGGCTCCGGCAAATCGACGCTGCTCAACCTCCTGGGGGGGCTGGATGTCCCGACCTCCGGGCAGATAGTGGTGGCAGGTAAAAACCTGGCCGGGGAGAGCGAGAAGGAGCGTTCGTTGTTCCGCCGCTCACAGGTTTCTTATATCTTCCAGGCCTACCACCTGATGCCTACGCTGAAGGTCAGCCAGAACGTGGCCCTGCCGCTGCATCTGGCCGGGATTCCAGCCGGGGAAATAGCCCGGAAGGTTGAGCGCGTACTGAAGGAGGTCGGACTGGAGGCGAGGGAGAACCATCTGCCCGACGAGCTTTCCGGCGGCGAGCGCCAGCGGGTCGCCATTGCCCGGGCGCTGGTCACCGACGCGCCGCTGCTCCTGGCCGACGAGCCGACCGGTAATCTGGACACGGCCAGGGGTGAGGAGATCCTGAACCTGCTCCGCACCATCCACCGCGAGCGCGGAACCACCATCGTGATAGTCACCCATGACCACCACGCCGCCTCGGCCTGCGATCGGCTGATCAAGCTGCGGGACGGCAGGGTGGAAGGGGACAGCGCAGTCGGGGGTGGGAAATGAGGTTCCTGCTGCGCACCCTGTCCGTGAGCTATGTCAGGCGTCACCTGATGAAGACCTTGCTGACGCTGCTGGGGGTGGTGGTTGGTGTCGCCACCTTCAGCGCCATCCGCAGCGCCCAGGGGACCCTGGTCAAGGGGATACGTTCCACCGTCGATCGTGTCGCCGGCAAGGCCCATCTGCAGATTACCATGACCGGAGGTGTGCCGGAAGAGGTGCAGGAAAAGGTCCGCGCCCTGCCGGGGATACGGGCGATCTCACCGGTCATCGAGCAGATCGTGGTGCCGGAAAGGGGAGAGCTGGGAAGCCTGATGGTGATCGGGATCGATCTTTTGGGGGACCGGGAGATGCGCGAATACGGCTTTGAGGGGGAGGACGCCGACCTGGACGACCCGCTCCTTTTCCTGGCCCAGCCCGACTCGGCCATCTTTACCCGTGACTTTGCGAAGCTCGCAGGGCTGAAGATCGGCGACGCCATTCCGGTGCGGGTGCCGAGCGGGATAAAACGGGTTACGGCGCGGGGACTCTTGTCTCCCAAGGGCTTTGCCGAGGCTTTTGGCGGCAACCTGATGGTGGTTGACGTCTATGCCGCCCAGGAGCTGTTCGGACGGGGGCGCCGCTTCGACCGCATCGATGTGCGGCTTGCGGAGGGGACAACAGTGGCCCAGGGGACGGCAACGCTGGAGAAGGCCCTGGGGGCCGCCTATAGCGTGGAGACCCCGGACCGCCGGGGCAGGCAGATGGAACAGACGGTCAACAATTTCGTGGCCGGTTTCAACGTTTCCAGCGGCTTTGCCCTTTCCATCGGCACCTTTCTCATCTTCAACGCCTTCAACGTGGCGGTAAACCGCAGGCGCCGCGATATCGGCACGCTCCGCGCCCTGGGAGCCACTCCGCGCCAGGTGCAGGCCCTGTTCCTGATGGAGGCGCTGGTGATCGGCATGGCCGGCGGCGCTGCCGGTTGCCTGGCAGGCGGGGCGATTGCCGAAGGTTTCCTCAAAATGATGGGACAGACCACGGAGACCATCTATGGTATCAGCTCCTCCGGAGGCGCCATCAAGTTTCCCCCGGGGATCGTGCTGGAGTCGATGATACTGGGGATCGCCGCCTCTGTCGCGGGAGCATGGAGCCCGGCCCTTGCCGCTTCCCGTATTTCCCCGACCGCTGCCTTTGCCAAAGGGACTTTCCAGGCACAGGTTCCCGGAAACCGTGCACCCCGCATAGCCGCCGGCGCCGTGGCCTTCGGCTGCGCCGTTCTCATCGCCATCTTTCCCCCGTTTGGCGGCAACCCGCTCATCCTTTCCGTGTTGGCGCTCGGCGGAACGGGTCTGATGCTCCTTGTCGGGCCGCTTTCCCGCATGCTTTTGCGCTTGATTGCCCCGCTGCTCATGCGGCTGTCACCGGTCGCGGGCCGTCTCTGCTCCGACGCCCTCCTGGGGGCTCCACGCAGGACCTCCGGCACGGTCATGGCCATGGCGCTCTCCCTCACCTTCGTGCTCGGTCTGGGTGGATACATGGGATCGATGACTTCGACGTTGGTCAAGTGGATGGACGACGTCCTCACCAGCGACCTCTACGTGCGGGCGTCCGCCAACTGGGCGCGCCCCGATTTCCTCTTTGCCGGAGAGTTGCGCCAGGAACTGCTGAAGGTGCCGGGCGTACGGGCAGTTGAATCGGTCAGGTCAATCCGCCCCATGTACCAGGGGCATCAGATCGTCATCAGCTCCTTCGAGATTGAGCCGGTGATGAAGCGGATCAAGTACGAATACTCCAGTGGCAATGAGGAGTCCATACTCCAGGGGGTCGGCCGGCAGGGGATGTGCTTTGTTTCGGAGAATTTTCAGAGTCGCTTCAACCTGGGGGTCGGCCAGGCGGTGGAGCTGATGACTCCCACGGGACCTGTGTGGATTCCCATAGCGGCGGTGGTGCGAGATTTCAGCTCCGATCAGGGGGGTGTCTTCATGGACCGGGCGACCTATCTGCGCCATTGGCAGGATGACCGGGTGGACATATTCGACCTGTCCCTGGCTGCCGGAGCGGATGTGGGCCAGGTCCGCAACCTGATCCGGGCGAAGCTGGCCGGGAAGATGCCGGCGCTGATCTCGACCCGGCAGGAGTTCATCGCCGAGATCAAGAAGGCCGTCGATGCCTTCCATGCCCTGACACGGGTCACCGTGTTCCTCGCCTTGGCGGTGGCGTTCCTTGGGATCGTCACCTCCCTGCTCATCTCGGTATCGGAGCGGACCCGGGAGATCGGCGTATTGAAAGCGCTGGGCGCGATCCCGTCACAGATCATCCGGAGCGTCGTGGCGGAGGCGCTGGTCATCGCCCTGGTGGCGGTAGCCGTGGCGATCCCGGCCGGAAACCTTTTCGCCGCCTTCATGGAGGGTGCGGTGGCAAGGTTCTTCACCGGCTGGAGCATGCCCCACCACTACCCCTGGGAAATTCTGGCCCAGCTGTTG
>MGZK01000137.1:352-2116 GCA_001802125.1 Geobacteraceae bacterium GWC2_55_20 | reverse complement strand
GAGGGGGTTAGATTTTGATGTTACAAAGTACTGCCCCTCTCTCGCAAGCGGAGGGGTAACATAATTGAAGAGCTGAAGGAGTTATAGATGCTCAAGAAAAGAACAACAATTCTGTTGACTGCGGCCACCCTCCTCTCCACCCTCTGCGCCGCCATGGCCTGGGGCGCTGATGCCCGTGCACTCCTCAAGGAATCCGAGAACCGCCATCGCACCACTACCCAGCAGTATGCCGGGGAGCTCACCGTGGTGAACAAGGATGGCAAGGTTCGCAAGAAGGGGTGGAAGAGCTTCCGGCAGGGCTACGCCGGCGACTCCAAAAACCTGATCCGCTTCACCGATCCGCCCGAGGTCAAGGGGGTCGGTTTCCTCTCCCTCTCCCGCACGGCCGGACAGAACCCGGACCAGTGGCTCTACCTCCCCTCCATGAAGCGTGAACGGAGGATCGCCACCCAGGACCGGGACGCCTCCTTTGTCGGCACCGACTTCAACTACGAGGACATGGAGGAGTTTGACCACGAGAAATACAGGGTAACGTTGCAGGGGGAGCAGAGCCTGGAAGGGCAGCCGTGCTACGTCATCACGGCCATCCCGCTGGAGAAAGGCGGCAAATCGGTCTACGAGAAGAAGATTCTCTACCTGCGCAAGGATATCCTCTATCTGCTGCGCGAGGAGCTTTACCGCAAGGGGGACAAACAAGCGGGCAAGCTGTTCGTGCTCTCCGACCTGCAGAACGTCAACGGCCACTGGGTGGCCAGGAAGTGGGAGATGAGCGACCTCAAAAAGGGGAGCAAGACAACGGTACTGCTGAAGGAGGTTGCCTTTGACAAACCCCAGCCCGCCAACCGTTTCACCCTGCAGAACCTGAACCGCGAGGGGGGCGATTGATCGGCTTGCACCGGCGCCATACATTCCCTCCCCCCCGGCGGGGGAGGGTCAGGGTGGGGGGGAAGTTGCCATGGAATATCCAAGGTTGCAGCCTCACCCACCCCCTAACCCCCTCCCGTCAAGGGAGGGGGAACCTATCTGTTATTCGTTTGCATGTTGCACTTATATTACTCCTGCTTCAGTTGCTGCTCCCATCTCTGTCCCCGGCTCAGGAAATTTCCGGCTACGTCGAGGCCAAGGAAACCGCTTACTCCGAACGTTCCAACAGCAGCGATCCATGGGTGACCGGCCAGGGCACGCTTTTCAACAAGTGGGAGCGCAAGCTCGGCCAGACACAGCTGACCGCCTCGCTGCGGGGTGAATGGATCTCGTCGGATGAACAGGGGCGGCGCCTGTTCGACCCGGCCGACCGTCACATCCGCCGCCCGCCACTTTCGGTGATGGATCTCTGGCTGCGCTCCCCGCTCACCCCCGAGCTGGACCTGCAGCTGGGGCGCTTCCAGCTGGGCTGGGGCAAAACCGACGGCTACTCCCCGGCCGATGCCTTCCTCCCCCGTGATCTCAGCGATCCGTTCGGCGACGAGAAGCTGCCGCTGTGGGGAGTGCGGCTGACCGGTCAGAAAAGCGCGCTGCGCTACGAAGCGGTGGCCTGTCCGCTGACCACCCCCTGGCGCCTGCCGCTGCTGGGCAGCCGCAACGCTCCCCTCAAGACGGAAGGTCTCCCCCCGGGCACGACCTTCCGGGAGATCGATTCATCTCCCCCGGAGTTGGGCTTTGCCGCGCTGCGCCTGCTCTATACCGTCGGCGAGTGGGACCTGGGAGCCTGGGTGCGGGGCGGGACGCGCCCCGCGCCGCTGCTGGATTTCCGTTTCGACCGGG
>MGZK01000137.1:0-333 GCA_001802125.1 Geobacteraceae bacterium GWC2_55_20 | reverse complement strand
CCCGGTCATCCCGGTCGAGCGCCGCTACGCCAGGGAGGAGGCGGTCGGGATCGAACTTTCCCGGATCATCGGTTCCTGGGTTCTGCGCGGCGAGGCGGCCGCCCTTTTCTCCCGCGATCGCGACCTGGGCGCTGCCCTGATCGGCTCCCTGAGCGCGGAGAAGGGCTTCGGCGACGGCACGCTGCTGATCACCCTGGCCGGGAATGCCATCGACCCGCCGGAGGACAATTCACTCCTGTTCGACCGGGCGATGCTCCCGCTCCTGATCGCCGCCTGGAACCGGACCGAGGAATGGGGCGAATGGAAGCTGGTCTGGAACGTGGGGCTCAGGCA
>MGZK01000136.1 GCA_001802125.1 Geobacteraceae bacterium GWC2_55_20 | reverse complement strand
CGACCCAATCAGGAAAACTGACGCCCTGAAAGGAACCGATCTTCTATCATAAATAAAATCCGCCTGTCAAATGAAAATTCAAGCGGAGTTGATTATTTCCGAGATCGGCCACCTATTTCATTTTAAATCCTCGGTAACATCAGGAACTACAAGCCTTGCAACTCTGAAAGCGGCAAAATCTTGATTCCTTCCAGATGCGGTTGAAAAGCCGCCTCTTCCAGCGGAGTGTTGATTTCCGGTTCATCCAGTACTATCCGGATGCGATCATCCTGGGCATTGCGAAGATCCAGTTCAGCAGCAAAAGGTACGCCGTCTACCAAGGTATAACGGGAATAGTACACCTGATCACCGTTTTTGGTGCTTTTGGCGGTAACCAGCCCATTTTCAAAAGTGACCTTCTCGGCGATCCCCTGATTACCGGTCCGTTCAATAGTGTCGTTCAACCGGTTGGAACTCGCCGGGGCAGCATCCATAACCCAGCGCATCAGCCGCCAACCCTGCAAGCCCCCCTTTTCCGGCAGATCATCGATCCGTCCGACGTAAGCGGTGGAACTACCCGGATAGAGCAGCGTAATCTGCTCGCCATGGGAGAACATTTCGATCATGGTTGTGCCGAAAGGGGAGAGCATCACAAGATGCAGCTGGTCGGGACGGCGGTAAACCATGAAGCCACTGCCGGACATGCCACGGTCGGCAGTGGATATCGACAGTGATACCGCGGCCGACAATGTATCGAGTCCGGCCTCCGGATTGTAATCAAGTGTTGGGCGTAACGTTCCGCAGGCGGCAATGAACAGTAGCGGTGTGATGATTGTAAGAAAACGTATGGGTATTCTGGCGAGAATACACTTGAATCCTGCAAAAGTTAAAGACATGTATTTCATTTGTTTCATGGCTCCAGACGAAATTCACGATCAGTCAGACCGATGTTGCGACGCAGGTTTTTAAACGTCATGGTGGCCCTGTCACCGTTCTGCTCCAGGATTGTCAGACGGCGGATCGTGCCATCCGCAAGAAAGGATATTATAAGCTCCTTGACCTGCCCCTTTCCCTGCGGAGTTATCGTCAGTGTATAGAGCGAGTTGGAAAGATCGGCCTGGATTGAAACGCCATCGGGAAGAGTGGTAACCGGAGCTGCCAATTTTGAAAACCAGCGTCCCAACCCCTGCTCGGGAGGAAGCACGATTCTGTTGCGTTTGCCCTCTGGACCGCCCGCCAACTCGATGGTCGAATCCTTCAGCACCATCCGACTTTTATAAGGTGGATTGATCGCCATGAAAAACTGGTCCGGCTTCCTGAAACGGACCGTACCGTTCATGTTCATATTGCGCTTCATCAGCGACAAGCGCTTTTCCTGGGTAATATCCGCGCTGAAATCGGCGATGCCTGCGAAACCCTTACGCAACGCCTCCAGTCCTTCCAGTGGTGGGATCTGACGGGCATTTACGGAAGTGACCGCACCGGCAACGAAAATTACTGCAACCACCAGCAGGCGAGATAGAGTTCGTATCATAATCTGCCGACCCCCAGGGTAAGCTGAACCGTCAACAGAGCACGTTCATCGCAGACGACACTTCCTTCCACCATGAACAGACGACCAAAAGACTTTATCACTACCGCGGTAACAGTAAGGGCATCACCGGCCAGAGCTGTCCCGGAAAACTCGGCCCGATCGATCGCTGCCAGAAAACCGCCCTCCCCCTCCTCGGAAATGGTCAGAATCCCGGCCAGTTGGGCAACACACTCAACCAGCAGCACCTGGGGGAAACCGTGCAGCGCCGTTATGTTCTTCACGGCAACAGCCCGAACGCCAGGCTCAAGTGCTAATATCCGGTCAAGATGGAGAAATGGATAACGGTGCGGCAGGTATGCGGCTGGATCAGGATTGAACAGGGTTGCCTCCGCTGAAACGGATTGCATAGTAGGGCCCCTCGGGAGATGCTGCCAGATGAAGGCCGGTCCGGCGTTTATTTAAGCATGCCAGTTGCACGGCCATCGAAACTCCGCCCATCGCCAGGGAGCGACCGGTCACTCTCGACAGATCGAAACTGGATTCAGCCCGGACACGCTGCACCAGGAGCGGGTTTTCGGAAGCCGTTCCGGAAAGTGAGACGACATCGCTGGAATCCGAGCCGGACAAGAGCCGGTCAACGCCCTCCAGCTCGTTCCCTTTCGGCAACAGGCCGACCGTGCTGATGCCTTCAACCACACCCTTGATCTCAACTCCACGGAGGGCGGCGTGCCGTGCGCTCTCAAGCACCAAAATTCCGCTACCCTCGCCAAAACAAGCCGCATAGCGCCGCAACTGCCCCGTAGCTGCAAAACCGGCCATCATCAACGGCATCAAATCATCGGCGCCACCGGTCAGCATGATGTCGGCCCGCCCTTCATTTATGAAACGGCAGGCCATCATGAAGGCCGACTCCGCCGAACAGAAGCGCTGCACCAGGGTCACATTGGGACCCTTCAAGCCATGCTCGATCGAGGCGTTACTGGCAGGCGCGTTGGACACCGTATTGGGAAAGAGCATCGGTGCCAGGCCGTTGACTCCGCCGTTAAAGTAACCCGCCAGGAATTCGGCGGAATTGGCAACACCGCCAAATCCGCAACCCAACGCGATTCCGATCCGTTCCGGCGCGATTGACTGCAGATCTATACCGGCATCCTTCAGTGCCAAACCTGAGGCCGCCACGGCGAACTGGCTGCAGCGGTCCATTTTGCGGGCTTTGAGAGGTGCGATGAAATCGGTGGCCTTGAAAGACAGCGCCTTTCCCCAGCGCTGACCAAGACCTCCCGGCACATCGTCCGGTACCGGGATCAGCGCGTCACCATTTGTGCGCAACAGTTCAAGTATTGGTTCGATACCGCTGCCGGCAGAGGTTATCGCGGAATAACCGGTGATGACGATGTCTTTGATTAAAGTGTTCATATTCCAAGCACCAGCGATGTGATGTTTCCGCCAAAAGCAAACGAGTTCGACATGGCAACTATTGAATCGGTCTGGCGCTTTTCGTCATGGCAGTAATCCAGGTCGCATTCCGGATCGCGCCCCCTGTAATTGAGAGTCCGCGGGACGATATGTTCATTGAGGGCAATCACAGTGGCAAGTGCCTCGATTGCGCCGGCAGCTCCCAGGCAGTGGCCGGTCATGGCCTTGGTTGAAATCAGCGGAACCCGCGCGACGCGCTCGCCGAAAACCAGTTTCATAGCATTGGACTCGACCACGTCGTTCAGCGGTGTTCCGGTGCCGTGGGCGTTGACCCAGCCGACCTGATCCGCTTCGATTCCGGCCGCCGCGATCGCATCACGCATTACCCGCGCCGCGGTCGAGCCGGTCGGTTCGGGAGCGGTCATGTGGAACGCTTCCCCGGCCAGCGCATAACCGAGAATAGCGCCGTATATCCTGGCGCCGCGCGCCATGGCGTCCTGCTCGTTTTCCAGCACCATGAAGGCCGCGCCCTCGCCGAGGGAAATGCCCTGGCGACCGAGGCTGAAGGGAGAACAGGGCTCGGGATCAACCACCTTGAGTGAATTGAAGCCACAGAACGTCAGCAACGAGAGGGTATCAGAACCACCGGCAACTACCGCTTTCTGCTGACCGGTCGCCACCAGATCTGCTCCCCAGCCGATGGCGGTGGCCGATGACGAGCAGGCGGTGGTAATCGTCCCCTGATAGCCGGCCAGACCGAATCGGAGTGCGATCTCGCTGGC
The DNA here is from genome assembly GCA_001802125.1 of Geobacteraceae bacterium GWC2_55_20. GTDB lineage: Bacteria > Desulfobacterota > Desulfuromonadia > Geobacterales > Pseudopelobacteraceae > JACRCG01. The sequence goes on along the minus strand of MGZK01000136.1, from coordinate 10,776 downwards.
GGTCTTGTCCGGCAAAATACCTCGCAACAGCACCGGAGATGAATCTTCGCCCGACAGATGCGCTCTCAGCCACTGCTCGGACTGAAACATGCCGGCCGCACCGGCTCCCATCGAAACACCGATCTCGTAAGGGGAATAGTATCCGTTGACAGCGCTGTTTTGCAGCGCCTCACCGGCGGCAATCAGGCCGAACTGGTCGGCCCGGGACAACTTGCGGGCCGAACGGCGATCAAAATAGTCCAGGGGATCATACCCCTTGATCTGGCATCCGATCCTGGAAGGGAATGCGGAAACATCGAAAAGATCCAGAGCTGTAATGCCGCTGTTGCCATTCAACAGGCTACTGCTGAATTCCGCGGAATTTTTGCCAACCCCGCAGAAAACGCCCAGCCCGGTTATCACGACCCTGTTTGCGGCCATCAGAGTATCCCGCCATCGACAACCAGCGTTTGCCCGGTAATGTAGGAAGCATTTTGAGAGGCAAGGAACAGAACCGCATCGGCCACTTCATCCGGTCTGCCGATCCGCCCCAGCGCGGCCCCTTTGAGGATACCGGCTACGATGTCCTGTTTGAGACCGGCGGTCATGTCGGTATCGATCAGTCCGGCCACGACGGCATTAACGCGTATGCCCATCGCGCCGACCTCGCGGGCCAGTGATTTGGTCAGGCTGATGGCGGCCCCCTTGGAGGCGGCGTAATTTGACTGCCCGGCGGTACCGCAGACAGCCGAGATCGATGATATGTTGATTATGGAACCGCTACGTCTGGACATCATCTTGCGCACACCCCATTTGCTGCAGTGAAAAAGCGGATAGAGATTGTTGCGGATCACCGCGTCCCAGTCATCCTCGGCCATCATCGCCAGCCAGCCGTCACGGATGATACCGGCATTGTTGACGAGCACGTCTATATGCCCTGTCGCTTGCGAAGCCTGGTTGATCAACAGCTGAGCCCCTTCGGAACTGCTGACGTCGGCCCGGACCGGTGTAACACTGCCCGCCAGGCCCTCGGCCAGCGACAGGGTTGCATCAGCGGAAGCCTGATTGGAAAGATAGGCGGCATAAACCTGCGCTCCGGCAGCGGCAAAGGCCAATGTGACGGCCCGGCCGATTCCGCGCGTGCCGCCAGTGACCACAATGATATTATTTGTAAAATCCATGATGAGTCCGTTGAGAAAAGTTTATTGGATAATAGCGGGAATATGGATGAATGTCCAGACAAGGGTTGATAGGACAAATCAGCTTGTTAATATTTTGTAATTATTGCATTTCGGGTTCACGACACTTCACGGCGGCTTGACCGTTTCGAGGGGATCGCTGGTAGTGAAAAGGTTTATTGTCAGGTAGGACATTGAAGTGGAAGAATACCGTTAGGATGGCCAGCAGTTCACATCGGCCTGACCCTGCTCCTCCCCATCCGCTTGATCAGCTTCCAGAGCGGGCCTTTGACCTGAAACATGCGCATCGCGTCCAGCATGGCGTCGCTGATATTGACTTCCAGTCCCGGAACGACCCAGTTTTTGCGCGACATCGCCTGCTCGACTACCAGCTCCGCCAGAAATGCCCTGACGTGCGGGGAAATGTAAAAAACCGGTTCAAGCATGTTGGTGCCAGCATCAACTATCCCTTCAGCCAGAGCCGTCCGATACAGCGCCGTGCCGGGGAAGATACGGATTCCGGTCATCGCGATCACAGCGGTCGGTTGCAGTTCGTCCATCAGGGAAAAACTCTCCAGCACGGTATCCCGCGTTTCACCCGGCCCTCCGAAGAGGATGTAATGGGCAAAATCCAGATTGCGTTCGCGACAGAGTTGCGAAGCCAGGCGCAGGTCATCGACCGTGAAGGATTTACCCAGGTTTTTCAGCATGGACGGCGAGCCGGATTCGGTGCCGTATTCAATCGCATCGCAACCCGCTGCCAGCATCGCATCCAGAAGTTTTGGCGTGATGAAGGCCGGATTGATGAAAGCGGTCCAGTTGAGCCGGAGTTTTTCGGCAATCAGCGCCTGGCAGAGTGATTCCGCGAATTCGGGCGGATAATTGAAGATGTCATCGACAAAATAGATGTAAGTGACGGCCTGTTCATCAACCAGCATCCTGATCTCGGCAATGATCTCCGACACCGGACGAAGCCGCATCCGGCGACCTTCCAGCAGCGGATAGGTGCAGTAGACACAGGCAAAGGGACAACCGCGCTTGGTCTGTACGTTGGCCATACCGCCGTCGCTCTGATAGCGGGAAACGTCGAAAAGGGTTCTCTCGGGGGTACCGATCCGCTCCACAGGCAAAGGCGGCAGAAAAGCAGCGCTCCCCCGTGACAGCAGGCCGGGCAGACCGGCAGGCTGTTCACCCCGTTCGATAAACTCCACCAGACGTGGCAGCAGCTCTTCACCCTCCCCCACCACGCCGTAATCGGCGTCAAGGTATGCCAGGGTTTCCACCGGCATCAGCGAAAAACCGGAGCCACCCACGACCACCAGGGCATGTTCGCGGCAGCCGTCAACAACGGACTTGACCCCCTCCAGATAGGAGCGGCTGTTGGGCCAGGTGACATTATCGATGTTGCGCAGGGAGATCACGACCAGGGCAGGTGAAAAGACACACATTTTTTCGTGAAGAGCCGTTTCCGGCTCCGGTTCGAAGCAGAGATCCAGCACCGCCAGTTCATGCCCGGCGGCCTGGAGCGGTCCGGCCAGGTAGGACAAGCCGATCGGGAAAACCGGATAGGGGGAGCGTTCTCGATTGGCCGATACCAGCAATATTTTCATGGTTCGGCCAACCAGGCCATCATCGCCTCCATGCGTTCGGCCACCGTGGCCGGAAGCTGGAACTGCAGCACTCCGTCCAGGCCGGTCAGCGCATGGGTCGTCAGCCCGGATGCCAGTTTTACTCCGTTGCAATCAACGATAACGCTCTCGAACACCAGCGTAGCGGACTCGCCCGGCACTATGCGGGTACGAACCGTCAGCTCGTCATTGAAACGGGCCGGCCGCAGATATTTTATCTCCAGGTTGACCACCGGCCCCAGATAGCCGAGTTCCGCCAATTGGAAGGCGTCCAAGCCGAACCTGCCGGCCAGCTCGCTGCGACCGATCTCCATCCAGGCCACATAATGGCCGTGCCAGGCCACCCGGTAGGCATCGACCTCGTTAAAACGGACCTTTATGCCGGTTTCGTGATATTTCATCATCTGCTCTCGCTGTCGATCCAGCGGTTGAATTTCTTCAGCGCGTCGCCGGCTCCGACCTCGACAAATGTAGTGGCGCCCAGCTTGCCGGCGGCTTTGTAGCTCTGCTGCCACCAGACCGGGCTGAGCAGTTCATCCAGCAGGAAGGACGGAATCCGTGAGGATGTCAGCGGCTGTTGCCCGATGTGGTCCAAAAGTGGAACCCGCGGCCCAGCATAGTCGTAATCCGAGAAGATCGACTCCAGCTCGGTTGCCACCTCCACAATCAACGGCGTATGCAGCGGCGCGTCACAATCAAAGACCGACAGCGAAAAGGCCCCAGCGGCAGCACACTCTTCCACAGCGGCCATGATCCGTGAACGTTCGCCGGACAAAAGGAAATGACTGGAAGTATTGAAGTTGGCAACATATACGCCGTGATTGGCGGCGGCCGTCTCCACCGCAGGGCACCCCAGTCCGATGATGCAACCCAGGGCATAGCGTTTATCTTCCGACATACGGGCCAGAACAACGCCGACCCGGGCTGTCATCTCCAGCGCCTCCCGCTCCGAAATACAATCACAGGCCGCCAGCGCGGCATAGATGCCCATGCTGTGTTCAAGAACCATATCCGGTTCCTGCCCCGACGACCGTAGCAGACGGGTGCGGCAGAGACTGAAAGCGGTGCCGTAAAGCTGCAGGCGGACATGTTCGCCGTTAAGTCCGCCGTCATCCTGCCAGGTTGACGGATCGAAGCCGGTCGCATTGCGGCACAGGTCGATAATCTCGGTGCCCTCCACAGTTTCGGGAAATGGTTGGTTATGGCGCAGGGGTTGCCCCGGAAACATCCAGCAGTTCATGGTTAATTCCTCTATTGTGCTATTCGCTCTGCAAAACCGCCGGACACGGATGCGGTCGCGTTCTCTGCCGACATATCCGCCGGGGCGGGGTCGTAAAAACCGGGAACGGAGTAGTCACGGCCATAGATGCCGCCGCGACGCAGTATGTTGTACATAAGGTTGATCGACTTGCCGGGACTCTGCAGCACCCGCGCTGCGATCGACGACCAGCTGTACGCCTCGCGACGGGCTTCGACCCATCCACGGTAAAGCTGTTCCGGTGTCATCAAGCGGGGACGGTAAACGACCTGGCCATGGTCGTAGCGTTGCCAGTCGGTATGCAGCATGCGTCCCTGCTGCTGGAACTGGTTGTAGAGAGCAGTTCCCGGATAGGGGGTCAGGATGTGCATTGTCGGAAGACTGGGAGCGCACTTTTCCAGGAAACGGACCGTTCGCTCGAAAATGCCCTGATCGTGATCGTCGAAACCAAAGATCACCGAGGCCTCCACAACCACTCCGGTGTCACGGATCCGCTTGATAAGATCGGCCTGGGACGAACTGCCGGAGGTTTTAGGATGATTGGCGTGAACACCGTCAGCCGATTCCAGGCCGACAAAGATGCCGACACAGCCGGAAGCGGCCAGCAGTCTGACCATCTCCGGATCCTCCGCGAAACGGAGGTTGGCCTGCCCCCCCCAGCGCAGCCCCATGCCGACCATTCCGGCCAGAATCGGTTTGGCCTTGCGAGGATCACCCAGGATGTTGTCGTCCAGAAAAATGGTCAGCTTGCCCCGGTAGGTACGCAGCTCGGCCAGTATGTCCTCGGGATCACGGTAGCGGAAGGTATTGCCGAAATAGGGGGTCACGGTACAGAAGGAACAATCGTAGGGACATCCGCGGCTGGCCTGGAGAGTCTGGGTTGTGAGGTACTTGCGACCCGCCAGCAGTTCGCGGCGGCTCCAGGGGATCACCAGCCGGTCTCCGGCAGGAATTGAGCGATAGAACCGTTTGAGTTGCCCGCCCCTGAAATCGTCCAGCAATCCGCCCCAGACCGGCTCGGCCTCGCCGATAACAACCGCATCGGCATGGGCGGCCGCCTCGTCCGGCAGCACCGTGGGATGAATGCCCCCCAACACCACCGGTACTCCCTGTCCCCGGAAACGGTCCGCGATCTGGTAGGCGTGCAGCGCCTGGTGGGTCATGGCCGTGATCCCCACCAGGTCGTAATGTTCGTCATAGCGGATACTTTCCTGGACTTCGTCCACGATTGTAACCTGCCATTCCGTCGGAGTAGCGGCCGCGACCTGATTGAGCGACAAAGATGGCAGCTGGAAACGTTTGACCCAACCCAGTTTGTGGGTTGCCGGATAAACCAGTAACAGCCGGGGCTGGTCCGTCATGCGACCCTGCACTTGCGGCGCAACGCGGCACGGAAACCTAAATTCATCGGACCGAACACCTGTACCGAGCGATGCAGTTTGAACAGCCGACGATACATCGAGGTGAATGAATAGAAGGAGGCGTTAATCCAGTCATACCCCTGTTGCAGTTCCTCGACGCTCATGCCGGCCGGCTTGAAATTGACATGTTCCATGTCGTAGTCACGCCAGTCGTTGGAAATGATCCGCCCTTCGGCCTCCAGGCGGCGGCGCACGGCCGTGCCGGGATAGGGAGTCAGAAGCGGGAAAATTGCGGCTTCGATGCGCGCTTCCTCGCAAAAGCGCAGCAACTGTTCGAAAACAGCCGGGGTATCGCCGTCATATCCCAGCACAAAAGAACCGAGAATACCGATGCCGTTGTCCCGGAAAGCCTTGGCATCCTCCAGGTAGGACTTGGCCCGGTTGGTAACCTTGCCCATGGCCGCCAGGGAATCCTGGTTGAGCGACTCGAAACCGACGAACATTCCGACACAGCCGGCCTCACCGGCAGCCTTGATCAGTTCACGATCACCGGCAAAATCGATCGGGGAATGGGAGAGCCATTTGAAGTCCATGCCCTTCATGCCGGCAAACAGTTCCAGTGCATATTTGCGGTCGGCAACCAGATTGTCATCCACAAAGAAAGCAAAAGAGTTGGATTTACGCAGTTGAACCAGTTCCTTAAGAATATTGTCCACCGGCCGTTTGCGGTATTTGCGGCCGTAAAATGCGGTAACCGAACAGAACTCGCAGTCAAAGGGACAGCCTCGGGTGGTCTGGATCGTGTTTGTCAGCAGGTAGCGCTTGCCCTTGAACAACTCGCGCCGGGCCACCGGAATCGAATCCATTTCCATCTGGCTTTCGGCCTGGTACCTGCGCTGCAGCGTGCCATCCCGAAAGTCGGAAAGCAACCGGGGCCAGACGACCTCCCCCTCTCCCACAACAACCGCATCGACATGGGTCAAGGCTTCGTCCGGCATGTTGCTGGCATGAAAGCCGCCCATCACTACCGTCGTGCCGCGACTGCGAAACTCGTCGGCAATCATGTAAGCACGCGGCGCCTGGGGGGTCATGGCGGTCAACGCGATGATGTCGGCATCGCTGGCATAATCGATTTTTTCAAAATTGTCGTCCAGCAGCGCCACATCCCATTCAGGCGGAGTTACCGCGGCGATGGAAGCCAGGGACAGGGTGGGGAACTTGAAGGCCAGCTCTCCCCACAAGCGGCCTTTTTCCCAGCCAGGCGAGATGAAAAGAATCTTCACTGCTTATTTTCCGCGATATAATCGGCCATGCTGCGAACCGAAGCAAACACCTTGGAACCGGTGGCCGCATCCGGCACCACGACACCAAACTCCTTTTCCATCGCAACTACCAGCTGCAGGGCGTCGATGGAATCCAGCCCCAGTCCTTCACCGAAAAGTGGGGCGTCAGTCTCGATTTCGGAGGAGGACATCCCTTCAATGCGAAGACTGTCTATGATCATCTGTTTAACCTTTGGAATTAATTCATCGGACATGCGATACCTCTCTATTATGTTTTGAAATACTCAATTTCAGATTTTTTACTTTTCCAGCTTCCAGAAATCGAAGAAATTATACCATTGGTCAGGATAGCGCCGGATGTAATCTTCAAAAACAGCCGCCAGGCGCTGCATGCCGCTCTGAATGGCCTGGGCATGCTGTCCGTGTCCGCCGCGGAAATATATCGGCTCATCCATCAGTGTTGAGTAGAGGTCCCTTTCCAACGGCACGAAGACCGGTATCACCGGCGCTCCGCTGGCCAGCGCGAGATAGGCGGCCCCGCTTGGAAACGGGGTGCTCCTGCCGAAAAAATCGAGCTGAATCGTATTTGAAGATCCATCCCGTTCACCCAGCAGGCAGAGCACCTCGTTGCGCCGCAGCGCGTTGATCGCCTCGATGACCGCCAGCGGCGAGGTATCATCCCGGTCCACGTAAATTATGCCGATGCCACGCTCACCCCGGACCTTTTCGCGAAGATCGTTCACCTTCTGATCCGGCTCGCGGAACGTCAGCACGTTCAAGCGGTAACCCAGGTCGGCCAGCCCCAGCCCGCCCAATTCCCAGTTGCCCAGATGCGGCGACACAAGGATGGCGCCGTTGCCGGCCGCCAGGGCTTCGTCCAGCGCATTTTGTGAACTGCGTCGCCCGATCAGCGCCTGCAGCCTGGAACCGTGCAGCCGAAGCATCAGCATCACATCGGTCCAGTTGCGGCAATACTTGTAAAGGCACGAGATCATCAGCAGTTCCACGTTTTTGCGGCCGGTAACCACGCGCAGGTTGGAACGCAGGCCACGCATCTGCCGCGTTGCCAGCAGATAGGTCACAAGTCCGGAGACAAAAGCGATCGGCGGCACGATCCGGCGCGGAACCAGAATCGTAAAAAGATTGAGAAAGAACATGCTGATACCGTTGTAAACCGTCATGTCAGCTGCTTTGCCCCCTGATAGCAAGGGTCGTCACTTTGCTCTAACCCGTTTCTTTCTTACAACATGATCCTTTAACTCATCCTGCCAGGCTTCATCGGCTATCACCGCATAGTCCCTGGAATAGGCATCCATCTGCTCCGCCAGGCCGGTGAAAATCTCATCCGCGCCTTCATGGGTCGCATAGGCGCCTTCCGATGCGAACAGTTCACGGCCGACTTCGGGATGGTCGATCAGCATGCAGGGGCGCAACAGATTGTCATGCTCGCCCTGTTTCTCCCTGATTTTCCTGAAGAGCGGCGAAGCCAGCGCATCGCGAATACTGGTGCGGCGAATATTATCCACGGCGTAATGGCAGAAGACGCAGGGCTCGATATCGCCGTTGGCGTTGATATGGAAATATTTCCGCCCACCGGCCAGGCAGCCGGAAACCATGGGGCCATCGTTCCAGAAGTCGATGAAGAGCATCGGCTTTTCATCCCTGAATGCGGCCACACTCCGGCGAAGTCCGTCGCGCTGTTCCGGTGTCGGCATCAGTTCCACGTCCGGCTGGCGGCCGACCGGGACATAGGAGAACAGCCAGAGCGCAAACACGCCTTTTGAAAGCAGCATGTCGATGTATTCCGGGTTGGTGATGATGTCGGAGTTTTTACGGGAATGGGTGAACGAACCGCAGTATGACAGACCGCCTTCGCGCAAGAGGTCCATGGCGCGCATGACCTTGTTGAAGTGGCCGGCGCCACGCCTGGCATCGGTTTCCTGTTCATATCCTTCCAGCGAGAAGGATGGCATCACATTACCGACTTCAATCAGCTTTTCGACCATCTGTTCATCGATCAGGCCACCGTGGGTGAACACCAGGAAAGCCATGTCACTGTGCTTCTTGAAGATCTCGAAGATCCCTTTCATGTAGAATGGCTCTCCGCCGGAAATCACCGCGAAATAGACCCCCATCTCCTTCATCTGCATCAGGATCGAATCCAGCTCGTCCAGTGTCAGCTCCAGTGATTTGCCATAGTCGCCGGCATAGCAGCCGTAACAGTTCAGATCGCATTTCATGGTCGGACTGATCACCACCGTGGAGGGGGGATAGAATCCGTTACGGTCAGCCCACTCCTTGCGTTTGTTGGTGCCGTTCAGCAGGTGATTGATCGCCAGATTGCTGATCCACTTGTCACGCTGATTAGGATGGAGTTCGCGCAGAATACGCCTGGGAAACTCGATGCTGGGATGTTTGTCGCGGATCAGACCGCGCACCCAACGGATGCGCTCCTTGTAGTAATCTTTCTTGGGAAGCAGCTCCATCAGGTGCGTCATTTTTACAAGCGTCTCGTCGGAAGAGTTCGTCGCCATGGACAGCAGGTAAGAGAGAACCTTTTCTTTGGTATAGTTTTTCAGCGATTGAATCATAGTTTCTCCATCACATGTAGCGTAAGAAAGTCATGCTGATGTTCCAGGTGTCCCGCACCGGACGGTAGTGGCTGGTTGAGCGCCCGTCCGCGACACGTGCCGCAACCGGCAGAGAACCGATCGTATATCCGCTCTTCCAGGCCTTGATCAACACTTCCATTTCCAGGTCGTAACCGTTTTTGATCAGTGACACGTCCGCCAGCAACGCAGTCGAATAATACCTGAATCCTGACTGGCTGTCGCTGATCTCGAATCCGGTGCGCTTGCGAATGCACCATACACCGAAACGGTTCCAGAACTTGCGCAGGCCGGACATTTCATTAAACTGGGTATACCGGGATGCTATCAGAATGCCGAAGTTCCCGTCAATGGCCGCTGTCGCAAGTTGCCTGATCGACGAAGGGTCATGCTGGCCATCGGCGTCCAGCGTGACGACTCCGTCAAATCCGTTTTCAACAGCCCAGCGGAACCCGCTCATCAAGGCTGCACCCTTGCCCAGGTTGCCGGAGTGTGACAACAGGGTAACGGGATAAGCGCCGGCCACCGCCGACGTGGCATCGCTTGAACCGTCATCGACGACAACCGCCGCAAAACCCTGCCCGCAAACTTCTTCCAGTACATTTGCCAGAGTGATGGCCGCGTTATAGGCCGGTATCAGGACACAAAACGCCACGAATCCACCATTTCTCCCAGAGGTATGCATTTACCGGTTCGCGCCAGGGTTCTGAGGACCGGAGTCGCGTCACTGCGCGTGCCGTACGCCGCGAAACTTTTCAACGGAGACAGAGGTAGTCGCGGCCCATCCGGGTCAACGTCCCTCGGATGCAGAAACAGCACGGCCGGATTTCCAGCGGAATGCGCATTGTCCATGCCCTTCAGTATAGTCTTCGTTGGCAACAGACGCAAACCCCACCCTCCGCCGCTTGGCAAGTTCACAAATCGGCCGGGAGTTACCAGCGGCGGGATTTCCCACAGATTTCCGGCAGCTGTTGCCAATTGATACGGTGTTAAAGAACCTTTTGAATCGCCGACAAACGGAAGCGGGGTGCAACTGGAATCATAAAGGTACCCTTCCGCGGCAAGAATCTCGAAAGCCCACGGAGTACGCCCGCCAAGCGACCACTGGGGCGCCCTGAAGCCACGGGGAGCTTTACCGGTCTGGCTCGCAATCAGGTCGCCGGTGCGGACCAGTTCCTGACGGAACTGATCCGGCGTCAATTCGTGGACCAGTTTATGAGAATAACCATGTGAAGCGACTTCGTGGCCTCGCGCCGCTATTTCTGATGCCAGTTCCGGCCGCGCAAACGCAACCGAGCCAAGCATGAAGAATGTGCCACGGATGTCAAGTTCAGCAAACAGGTCAAGCAGGCGCAGCGTGTTATCGTACACCCGCCATTGGCCGGGCGGCACCTGCGGCACTCCTGAAATACCGCAGACATGGAACCAATCTTCAACATCAACAGTAAAACAGTTTATAAACACATGGACCCGTCAGTAA
>MGZK01000135.1 GCA_001802125.1 Geobacteraceae bacterium GWC2_55_20 | reverse complement strand
CGATGTGGACATGCTGATGAACGGCCCTTACCCGTGGGAGTTGAAGCAGCGCATCCGCTCCCGTCACGGCCACATCTCCAACGAAGAGTCGCTGGCGCTGCTGCACGATCTGGCCCATGCCGGTCTTGAGGCGCTGGTCATGGCCCATCTGTCCGAAGTTAACAATCATCCCGACCATGTGGTGCGTTCCACGGAATCGTTCCTGCGTAACCAGAATGTGTGCTCGCCACGGATTGTGATCGGGGATCAGTACCGGGCAAGCTGTCTGATGGAAATCTGACGGGAAACGGCGGAGGTTTCAAATGGGAAATACCGCAAGTACCAAAGAACCTTATACATATCAGCAGTATCAGCAAAACCAGTCGGATGAGCGGATGGAGATAATTGACGGGGAAGTTTACGCTATGTCCCCTTCACCGTCGGTGAAGCATCAGAAGATCGTGCTGGCATTTGGCAATATTATGTACGGCTTCTTCAAGGGTAAGGAGTGTACCCCCTTTATTGCTCCCATGGATGTGGTTCTGGACGATATCAATGTCGTGGAGCCGGATGTCTTTGTCGTCTGCGACCGTTCCAAGATAACCGAAGCCAATATCAAGGGTGCGCCTGACCTGATCGTCGAGGTATTGTCACCTTCCACCAGCCTCAAGGATCGCCGTGAAAAGAAGTGGCTGTATGGGCAGCATGGTGTGAAGGAGTATATTATCGTCAGTCCGATGGATGAGACTGCGGAGCGTTTTTTTCTTAAACCGGACGGCACATATGGGGAGTCGGATATCTTTGGCTGGCACGAATCATTTGCCCCCAGGATTTTCCCCGATCTGATCTTTGATCTGCGGATCGTTTTTGAAAAAGAAGCGGCGGAGGTTGTGGCTGAATCTGATCCCCCGGATTGGATTGCGAAAAAGTTGAAACAGTCCGGAGTGTTGTAACAATAATGATGGATTACAGGTATAAAATATTTTAAGGAGTTTTTGCATGATCGAACGATATTCCCGTCCTGAAATGGCCCGCATCTGGGCTGCCGAAAACCGCTTCCGCATCTGGCTGGAGATCGAGACCCTGGCCTGCGAGGCCCAGGCCGAACTGGGTGTAATCCCCAAAGAGGTCGTGCCGGTGATCCGTGCCAAGGGGGCTTTCGACATCGCCCGCATCGATGCGATCGAGCTTGAGGTCAAGCACGACGTGATCGCCTTTTTGACCTCTGTTGCCGAATATGTCGGTCCCGAGGCGCGCTTCATCCACCAGGGGATGACCTCTTCCGATGTGCTGGACACCTGCCTGTCGGTGCAGCTGACACAGGCCGCCGATGAGCTTCTGGCCGATATGGACATGGTGCTGGAGTCGATCAAGAAACGTGCCCTGGAACACAGGGACACGGTCTGCATCGGCCGCTCCCACGGCATCCACGCCGAGCCGGTCACCTTCGGGCTCAAGCTGGCCTCGTTCTATGCCGAGATGCAGCGCAACCGGGTCCGCCTGGCCGCGGCCCGTGAAAATATCGCCACCGGCGCCATCTCCGGCGCGGTCGGCACCTTTGCCAACATCGACCCCTATGTGGAGGAGTATGTCTGCGAAAAGATGGGGCTCAAGCCGGAGCCGGTCTCGACCCAGGTCATTCCCCGTGACCGTCACGCCGAGTACTTCTGCACGCTGGCGCTGATCGCCTCGTCCATGGAAAGGATCGCGATCGAGATCCGCCACCTGCAGCGCACCGAGGTGCTGGAGGCGGAGGAGTTCTTCAGCAAGGGGCAGAAGGGGTCGTCGGCCATGCCGCACAAACGCAACCCGATCCTGTCCGAAAACCTGACCGGCCAGGCCCGCTACATTCGCTCGCTCTGCATACCGGCCCTGGAAAACGTGGCGCTGTGGCATGAGCGGGATATCTCCCACTCTTCGGTTGAACGCTACATCGCTCCGGATGCAACCGTGGCGCTGGATTTCTCCCTGCGCCGCCTGAACGGACTGATTGCCAACCTGGTGGTCTATCCCGAGAACATGCTGCGCAACCTGAACCAGATGAAGGGGCTGGTCTTCTCGCAGAAGATCCTGCTGGACCTGACCCAGGCCGGTGTTTCGCGTGAGGATTCCTACCGCCTGGTGCAGCGCAACGCCATGAAGGTCTGGGAGCAGGGCGCGGATTTCCAGACCGAACTGCTGGCCGACCAGGAGGTTGTCGGCGCCTTGGGCGAAGCCAAGATCCGCGAATCGTTCGACCTGAATTACCACCTCAAGCACGTCAATACCATTTTCAAGCGGGTTTTCGGTGAATAGACTTCTGGAGATTGTAAAAGGCCTGCTGCGGGCAGACGCCGGTGATGGCGCCATGCTGTTCTGGGCCAAGGAAATTCTGGGTTCCTTGCTGATTCTGGCGCTGTTCTGGCTGCTGTCGCAGCTTGTCGTGATGATGCTGAACAAGTGGGGCAAGCGCCTGACTTCATTTACCGCGACCGATCTTGACGATCGGATCTTGGAGCGGGGCATACCTTATGCCTCGCGGCTTTTCATTATCCTGGGCGTATACCTGGCGATCCGGTCTCTGCCGCTGCACGAGAGGCTTGTTAACATCGCTTCCGGGCTGCTCTACGTCATCATGATCGTGATAGTGTTCAAGTTGATCTATCATGCGCTGGACGACCTGATGAAATGGTATGCCGCCGGCCAGCAGGAAACGTCCGGCGCCGCCATGTCGCGCCAGATACTGCCGGTTGCCGAGAAAATAGTTTCGCTGTTCCTGATGGCGACGGCACTGATTATCGTACTGAAACATTTCAACTACGATATTTTTTCATTGGTTACCGCGCTTGGGATCGGATCGTTGGCCATCGGTCTGGCGGCCAAGGATACGCTGGCCAACATGATCTCCGGTTTCACACTGGTGCTGGATCGCCCGTTTCGTATCGGCGACCGGATACAGCTGTCCGGCGGCCAGATCGGCGACGTGGCTGACATCGGCCTGCGCAGCACCAAGATCAAGACACTGGATAATCAGTTGCTGATCATCCCCAACTCGGACCTGTGCAATACCATACTTGTCAACCAGGCCTTTCCGGACAACCGGGTCAAAGGGCGCATCAACGTTGGTGTGGCCTACGGTAGCGATGTGGAGCGGGTCAAGGAGCTTTTGGTGGCAACCGCGCTGGAGGTGGAGGAAGTGTCGAAGTCTCCGCTCCCGGAGGCTTATTTCAACTCTTTCGGCGACTCTTCGCTCAACATGGCGCTCTTTTTCTGGGTAGATGACTATGCCAGGCTGTTTGCGGTTACCGACAGGATCAACACGCTGATAATCCGGCGCTTCAAAGAAAACGCAATCGAGATTCCGTTCCCGACCAGAACGGTGATAATGGAAAAAGGAACTAACTGAAATGGCCAATAGAATAGAAGTTGCCCTGAAAGCTGGTGTCCGCGACGCCCGCGGCGAGCGTATCAAACGAGAAATTGAAGATTTTCTGCACCTGGCGGTTGAGGATGTCCGCACCATCGATGTCTATACCGTTGACGCCGCCCTAGCGCCGGGTCTGCTGGAACAGGCCGCCGCCGGACCCTTCAGTGACCCGGTGATCCAGGTCTGGAGTCTCGACAAGGCGTTTGCCTCCGGCTTTGACTATGTGGTCGAGGTTGGTTTCCGGCCGGGAGTAACCGACAATGTCGGGCGTACGGCCCGCGAAGCGGTTAGCTACCTGAGCGGCGCCCCTTTTGCGGACGGCGAGGGGGTCTACTATGCGGTCCAGTACCTGTTGAAGGGGCGGCTGTCGGCCGAAGACGTGGAAAATATCGCCACCGGACTGCTCTGTAACACGCTGATCCAGCGCTACACGGTACTGTCCGCCCAGGATTTCTCCCAAAAGGGGGGCTTTGCCGCGGTGGCTCCGAAAGTACAGTCCGGGCTGAAGGTCGAGGTAAACGAAATCGATCTGAATGTCTCCGATGAGGAATTGATGCGCATCAGCAAGGAGGGGGTTCTGGCCCTGACTCTCGATGAAATGCAGATCATCCAGAGCCATTACCGTGATCATCGGGTTCTGGAAGAGCGCGCCAAGATCGGCCTGGGCGCGAAGCCGACCGACGTGGAGCTGGAGTGCCTGGCCCAAACCTGGTCAGAGCACTGCAAACACAAGATTTTCGCCGGTACGGTGCATTACGAGGATGAAAACGGCCGGAAGCAGGAGATCAAATCCCTGTTCAAGTCCTTCATCCAGCGCACCACCAAGGATGTGCGCGAGAAGATGGGCGACAAGGATTTCTGCCTGTCGGTGTTCAAGGACAATGCCGGTGTGATCAAGTTCAACGAAAAGCATTCGCTGGTTTTCAAGGTCGAAACCCACAACTCCCCCTCGGCGCTCGATCCCTACGGCGGGGCGCTGACCGGCATCGTTGGCGTCAACCGCGACCCGTTCGGCACCGGACAGGGGTCGAAGCTGATCTTCAATACCGATGTATTCTGTTTTGCCGATCCGTTCTTCAAGAAACCGCTTCCCAAACGGCTTCTGCATCCGCGCCGGATCTACGAAGGGGTAGTCGAGGGGGTCGAGCATGGCGGCAACAAGAGCGGCATCCCGACCGTCAACGGCTCGCTGGTCTTTGACGAGCGTTTTGCCGGCAAACCGCTGGTGTTCTGCGGCACCGCCGGTCTGATGCCGGCCGAGGTCAACGGTCAACCGGGGCATGACAAATACATCAAGCCGGGCGACCTGATCGTGATGACCGGCGGACGGATCGGCAAGGACGGAATCCATGGCGCGACCTTCTCGTCCGAGGAACTGAACGAGAATTCACCGGTCACGGCGGTGCAGATCGGTGATCCGATCACCCAGAAGCGCATGTTCGACTTCCTGATCCGGGCCCGCGACAAGGGGCTGTACCGTTTCATCACCGACAACGGCGCCGGCGGACTCTCATCCTCGATCGGCGAGATGGCCGGCGAATGCGGCGGTTGCCGCATGGACCTGGCCAAGGCGCCCTTGAAGTACCCCGGACTGAACCCCTGGGAGATCCTGATCTCCGAGGCCCAGGAGCGCATGTCGCTGGCGGTACCGCCGGAGAAGATCGACGATTTCCTGTCCATGTCGGCCCGCTTCGGTGTCGAGGCCAGCGTGCTGGGCGAATTCACCGACAACGGCGTCTTCCACATCCTCTACGAGGATAAAACCGTGGCGTATCTGCCGATGGATTTCATGCACGAGGGGCTGCCGCCGATGCAACTGCCGGCCAAGTGGGTGCCGCCGCTGCACGAGGAGCCGGTTTGCGTCGAGAAACTTGACTATACCGAAGATCTCAAACAGCTGCTTGCCAGCCTGAACATCTGCTCCAAGGAGTCGGTGGTGCGGAGATACGACCACGAGGTGCAGGGGGGCTCTGTTATTAAACCCTTCTGCGGTGTCACCAACGATGGTCCTTCCGATGCGGCCGTGGTGCGGCCGATCCTGGAGTCCTTCGAGGGGGTGGTTACTGCCCACGGCATCTGCCCGCGCTACTCCGACATCGACACCTACCACATGACCGCCAATGCCGTTGACGAGGCGCTTCGCAATTACGTCGCGGTGGGTGGCTCGCTGGAGCTGGTGGCAGGTCTGGACAACTTCTGCTGGTGCGATCCGGTTCAGTCGGAGAAGACGCCGGACGGCCCCTACAAGATGGCCCAGCTGGTGCGCTCCAACCAGGCACTGTATGATGTCTGCATGGTCTACAACCTGCCGCTGATCTCCGGCAAGGACTCGATGAAAAATGACTTCTACGACGGATCCGTCAAGATCTCGATTCCTCCGACACTGTTGTTCTCGGTGATCGGCAAGATCGAGGATGCCCGGAAAGCGATCACGATGGATGTCAAGCGTCCGGGTGACTTTGTCTACCTGCTGGGCTGCACCGCCAACGAACTGGGCGGCTCGGAGTACCTGGCGCTGAAGGGTTTCGTCGGCAATAAAGTGCCCAGGGTGGATGCGGTTTCGGCCTATGCCCGTTACCAGGCTTACCACCAGGCCGTGCTGCAGGGACTGGTGGCTTCCTGCCACGACCTGTCCGACGGCGGGCTGGCGGTGGCTGTTGCCGAAAGCGCCTTTGCCGGCGGATTCGGCATCTCGCTCGATCTTTCCCGCGTTCCCTGGCAGGGGCTGGAAGATGGCTGGAATGATGAAGCGCTACTCTTCGCGGAATCCGCTTCGCGCCTGCTGGTTACGGTGCGTCGCGAGCACTCGGAGGCTTTCGAGGCGATCATGGGAGATGAGTGCTGCGCCAGGATCGGTGTCGTGACGGAAAACCAGGAGCTGCTGATCGAGGCGATCGAAGGGCATACGGTGATCAATGCCGACCTGGCCGAGCTGAAGCAGGCCTGGCAGAGCACTCTGCGGGAGCTGTAGCGCTTATCGCCTAGCATCTTGTAACATCAAAATCTAACCCCCCTCAATCCCCCCTTACCTAAGGGGGGAAGCCTTTACGCCTCCCCTTAAATAAGGGAAGGCTTGGAGGGGTTATGCGAAGAAATAGGAGTTACAAGGTCCTAAACGCCTGGCGCTGTTACTTGACTGGAATGCACATGAACCTGAACACTGATCATTATACCCGTTGTATCAGCACTCTGGAAACCGTACTGCGCGAGAGGTTGGGGCGTGGAGAAGCTTGATCTTCGCCCGAAATGGCTGGAGATGATCCGCCGGATTCTTGCCACACATCTTCCGGATGCCGAGGTGATCGCCTACGGAAGCCGGGTGACCGGGACAGCACATCAGGGAAGTGACCTGGACCTGGTGGCGCGTAACAGGCAAAATCCGCTTTTGCCGGCTGGTAATCTGGGCGCGGTGCGGGAAGCGTTTTCGGAAAGCAATCTGCCGATTCTGGTGGATATTCAGGATTGGTCGCGGATTCCGGATAGTTTTCGTGAAGAGATAGAGCGAACCGGGGTGGTTGTTTTTCCTTGAGTTGAATAATTATTGGCCAAGCTACATAAGCGGGTGGAACCAATCCGAGAAAAACAATCCGCGCTTGACTATGTTAACGCTTAAAAGTACCTTTACAGGTACGGATAAGGAGGTTGCCATGCCGCACATATTGTCAATTATGGAAGCACGAAAACAGCTTACGTCTCTTCCGGAAACCCTTCTTCAAAACGGACAGCTTGATGTTCTGGAAATCACTCGCCGTGGCAAGCCGGTGTTGGCTGTGTTGCCGTGGGAACTGTACGAAGCGGTGTCGGAGACGCTGGAGGTTATGGGGGATACAGAACTGATGGCTCAATTACGTCAGAGCATCCAGGAGATGGATTCCGGCAAACTCAGCTCCTGGCAGGATGCCAAGCAGGAGCTTGGCCTGTGAAGTGGCAGATTCTGCTCACACCAACAGCATTGAAACTTTTGTCGGATATTTCCGACCGCCGCATTTGGGAGAAAATCGGAGCGGTAATTGATCGTCTGACTGAAGACCCGGAAAAACAGGGCAAGGCACTGCTGGGTGAATTCGCAGGGTTTCGAAGTGTAAGGGCAGTTGGGCAACGCTACCGCATCATTTATCAGATCAGAGATAACGAGATTGTTGTAGTTATTGTTGCCGTTGGTATTCGTCGTGATGGAGCCAAAGATGACATCTACAATCTGGCGAAGAAGCTTTTCAGATTGAGATTGTTAAACGAGTGAGGGAAAAATGAGGGGAAAGAGGGGCACTTTCCAATTATTGATGCACTGCCCATGATAAAAGCAATCCGCACTTTACCATATTAACGCTTATCCGTACTTTTATGAGCACAGAAATTAGCACGCTTATTACCGAATAACGGCTGGAGGATACATCTATGAACAGAGCAATGACACTTGATCCAAAATTTATTCAATTGGCGACGCCGGTTCTTTCTGAATTTGGCTTTTCTGGAATCAAGGAGCTTGTGACAGATCAGCTAAGCATGATGATTCTTTCAAAAATTGCGCATTACGAATCTGAAACCAAACTCTATGAATCAAAATATAACAAATCATTTGAGGTTACATCAGCGCAAGCAAAAATGATTGGCAGTGAAAATTTTGAGCTTGATGATGACCTGAATGACTGGCGTTTTGCGAGAGAATCGGCTGAACTATATCGCCTTAAGCTGCAGGAATTACAGCGTGCTTAGTCTTATTAAACGCTATATGCCTCCTATTGAAAGCTACCAGGTGCTTCAATATGAGCATGAAGGTTTATTACATCGCATCAAGTTACGCGTAGTTTTCATCGATGGCAGTATTCTCCATGTCAAGGAATACCGCTTTTCAGACGATACCCGCAAATACGCATACAACTGGACAACATCTGATGGCACGTTGAAAATTCGCTGGGATAACGCAGAGCATTGGGGAGAAATACCAACCCATCCACATCATAAACATATTGGTTCGGAATCCACTCCTTCTCCATCAACGGAAACCAGCTTTGCAGAAGTATTGCTGTATATTGTTGCCAACTTTTCAGTTCAAAAGAAAGAGGGTTTCCAGATATGAAAGCACTCGACCAAACTATCGGCTACCTTCATTCAGGAATAAAAAACTAATAATGCTTGACAACATCCAGCATACCCTCAAGACCGTATTCGGATTCCACGAATTCCGGGCGCCTCAGCGGGAGGTGATCGAGCAGGTCTGTGACGGCAGGGATGTTTTCCTGGTGATGCCGACCGGCGGCGGCAAATCGCTCTGCTACCAGATACCGGCGTTGCACCGGGACGGGGTGGCGATAGTGGTGTCGCCGCTGATCGCGTTGATGAAGGACCAGGTCGATGCGCTTGTTGCCAACGGCGTCAGGGCAACCTGTCTCAATTCGTCCCTGTCGCCGGCCGAGGTCGGACGTGTATTTCAGCAGATGGATGCCGGGACACTGGATCTGTTGTATGTCGCCCCGGAACGGCTGATGATGCCTGATTTCCTGGAGCGACTGGCCACGCTTAAGCTGGCGTTGTTCGCGATCGACGAGGCCCACTGTATCTCGCAATGGGGGCACGATTTCCGGCCCGAGTATACGCAACTGGGGCGGTTGCGGAAGCTTTTCCCGAACGTGCCGGTGGTGGCGATGACCGCCACCGCCGATCCGGAAACACGCAAGGATATATTGAAGCAGCTGGGCCTTGAAAACGCAAAGGTCCATGTGGCCGGTTTCGACCGCCCCAATATCGCCTATACGGTCATTCCCAAGCACAAGCCCCTGGCCCAGCTGGCATCGTTCCTGACTGGACGGCGGGATGAAGCCGGTATTGTATATGCGCTGAGCAGGAAACGGGTTGATCTGGTGGCCGAGCGCCTCCGCGCGGCCGGGTTCTCGGCGGCGGCTTACCATGCCGGTCTGCCTGACCAGGAACGCAAACGGGTGCAGGACGCCTTCCGCAAGGATGATATCCGCATCGTGGTGGCCACCGTGGCTTTCGGCATGGGGATCGACAAACCCAACGTGCGCTTTGTGGTGCATTACGACATGCCCAAGAGCGTGGAGAGTTACTATCAGGAGACCGGCCGGGCCGGTCGCGACGGTCTGCCGTCGGAAGCGTTGATGCTGTTCGGCATGGGCGATGTGATGACGGCCCGCTCGTTGATCGAGAACAGCGATAATGCCGAGCGGGTGCGGATCGAACTGCAGAAACTGAATGCGATGGTCGCCTATGCCGAAGCTCTCACCTGTCGTCGCAGGGCGCTGCTGGCCTATTTCGGAGATCAGCGTGAACATGGGTGCGACAACTGCGATATCTGCAACGATCCACCGCAGCGTTTCGATGCCTCGGAGTCGGCCAAAAAGGCGCTCTCCTGCGTCTACCGGGTCGGTGAGCGTTTCGGCGCACGGCATGTCATTGACGTGTTGCGCGGAGCGAAAGTCCAGCGGGTGCTCGATTTGCGCCATAACGAGTTGTCCACCTACGGCATTGGCGCCGATCTGTCGGCTGTGGAGTGGGAAAATATTTTTCGCCAGCTGATCCACCTGGGTTATCTGGTGCAGGATTTTACCCGTTACGGCGCGTTGGGACTCTCCCCGGCCGCGCGTCCGGTGCTGAAGGGGGAAACGCGGGTAATTCTCGGCCTGCCCCGCGACGTCGCCAGGACCGAAGAAAAATCACGACGGAAGAGCGGAGCCGGTGAGGGTGTCCACCGTCCGCTGTTTGAGGAGTTGCGGGCGCTGCGCAAACAGATTGCCGATGCGGCCGGAGTACCGCCGTTTGTGGTCTTTTCCGACGCCACGCTGGTCGAGATGTCCAAGACCCGTCCCGGCGACATGCGGGAACTGCTTTCGATCACCGGCGTCGGTGAACAGAAGCTGCGCAAGTACGGAACGGCCTTTCTGGATGCCATCAGAGCGTATTGCCACGGAACCGCCTAGATGGTGCGCCGACTCAGTCGTGCTGCAATCCCTGTGACTCTCGATCGCTTTTCGCCCTGAATTGTTGCGCAAAGTGGCAGTAGACTGAAATTATTCTGAAAGACAGTTCGACAGCAATTTAGTAAACTGGTTTTTTTGAAAATCAAGGAGAACATGATTACATGACACAGACACGTGCAATCGTTATAACCGGTAACGGCACCAACTGCGAGATGGAGGCGGCCCACGCCTGTCGCATGGGGGGCTTCGACGAGGCGGTAATAGCCCATATCGCCGAGATCCTTTCCGGCGAGGTGAGTCTGGACGACTTTCACTTTCTCAACCTGACCGGCGGTTTTCTGGACGGAGACGATCTGGGAAGCGCCAAGGCCCAGGCCAACCGCCTGAAAAACGCCGCGGTGGACGGCAGCGGCGAAAAGCTGGTGGAACAGTTTACCCGTTTCATCAGCGCCGGAAAGTTGATCCTGGGGGTCTGTAACGGATTCCAGTTGATGGTCAAGATGGGCATGCTGCCCGCTTTTGACGGCAACTACCTGAATCAGTCGGTCACGCTGACCCATAACGATTGCGGCCGTTTTCAGGATCGCTGGTGCTATCTCAAGGTCGAGGCCGCTTCGCCTTCGGTTTTTACCAAAGGCATTTCCGGGGGGATCTATCTGCCGGTGCGCCACGGCGAGGGAAAATTCGTCTGCGATTCGGATGCGACCCTGGAACGTATCGAGAACGAACATCTGGCGGTATTCAAATATTCGGGCCCGGAATATGATGCCGCCACGATGGAGTTCCCGGCCAACCCCAACGGTGCGCAGAACGGGATCGCCGGCATCTGTGATCCCAGCGGGCGCTTGATGGGATTGATGCCGCATCCCGAGGCTTTTGTCCATTACACACAGCATCCCCGCTGGACGCGGGAACAGCTGCCGGAAGAGGGTGACGGCCTGATCCTGTATAAAAACGCGGCGGAATACGTGAGGAAAAACCTTGTCTAGTCAAAATGAAGCGGAGCCTTTAACTATGAAACTATCCCGACCACAGGAAGAATGCGGTGTATTTGGCGTCTACAATCGCCCCGAGGCATCCAACCTGACCTATCTCGGCCTGTATGCGCTGCAGCATCGCGGGCAGGAGAGCTGCGGCATTGTCTCCTCGGACGGCAGCACACTGCACGCTCACAAGCGGATGGGGCTGGTGGCCGATGTCTTCGGCAACCAGGAGGTGTTCAAAAAACTGCCCGGCAAGTCGGCCATCGGACATGTACGTTATTCGACCGCCGGCGCCTCTGTCGAGAAGAATGTCCAACCGATCATGGTCGACTACTCGCGCGGTTCGATTGCTGTGGCCCACAACGGCAACCTGGTAAATGCCCAGTTGCTCAAGGCGGAACTGGAGGCGTACGGTTCGATTTTTCAGACCACGATGGACACGGAGATCATTATTCATCTGTTGGCGGCTTCCAAAACCAACTCCCTGGTTGATCGTATCGTGGATGCGCTCAAGCGTATCAAGGGCGCCTATTGCCTTTTGTTCCTGACCGAGAGCCGCATGATCGCGGTGCGTGATCCCAACGGTTTTCGTCCGCTCTGCCTGGGCAAACTCGGCAGCGGCTGGGTGGTGGCTTCCGAGAGCTGTGCCCTGGACCTGATCGAGGCAGAGTTCGTTCGTGAGATCGAGCCGGGCGAGATGATTGTCTGCAATGCGGACGGCAGCATCGAATCGCTGTTTCCTTTCAAAAAAGTCGAGCCTACTCCCTGTATCTTCGAGTTTGTCTACTTTGCCCGCCCTGACTCATATATTTTCGGCAAGAATGTCTACATGGCCCGCAAAGAGCTGGGCCGGCAGCTGGCGCGCGAGTATCAGGTCGAGGCGGATGTGGTCATCGCGGTGCCGGACTCGGGTGTGCCGGCAGCGATGGGATATGCCGAAGAATCTGGCATACCCTTTGAACTGGGACTGATCCGCAACCATTATATCGGACGCACCTTTATTGAACCGGCCCAGGCTATCCGCCATTTCGGCGTCAAGATCAAGCTTAACCCGGTACGGGAAATTCTGAAGGGTAAACGGGTGGTTGTGATCGACGATTCGATCGTGCGCGGCACGACCTCGCGCAAGATCGTCAAGATGGTGCGCCAGGCCGGGGCCAAGGAAGTTCATATGCGTATTTCCTCCCCGCCCACCAGTTACCCCTGTTACTACGGCATCGACACCCCCAATCGCAAGGAGCTGATTTCCTCGTCGCACAGCATCGAGGAGATTCGCCGTTACATCACCGCCGATTCCCTTGGTTATCTGTCGGAGGATGGCCTGCTGAAGTCGGTCGGGGTTGGCAATACAAACTTTTGCAAAGCCTGTTTTGCCGGAGATTATCCGGTTGCATTCCCCAAACCTGCGGATATGCCGCAGATGGGACTATTTGAGGAGGAGCAGAGTAAATATGAGTGAGCGCGAGCAACTGAAGAAGATCATCCTGGAGCTTTCCTACGAGAAAAGGCTGGTAAAACTGGCTTCGGGTCGCGAAAGCGATTTCTATTTTGATGGCAAACAGACCACTCTGCACGCCGAAGGCGGCTTCCTGGTGGGAAAGCTGTTCTATGAGGCAATCAGGGATGTGGAGGGTGTTCAGGCGGTTGGCGGGATTACGCTGGGCGCCGATCCGATCGCCACGGCGACATCGATCGCGGCGCATCTGGAGGGCAAGAGCATGCACGCCTTCATAATCCGCAAGGAGCCCAAGGGACACGGCACCGGCCAGTGGCTGGAAGGTCGTAAGAACCTGCCGGCCGGAACCCGGGTTGTGATAGTTGAGGATGTGGTTACCACCGGCGGTTCTTCGATGAAGGCTGTCCGCCGAGCGGAGGAGGAGGGCCTCAAGGTTCTCGGTATTGTTACCCTGGTGGACCGCGAAGAGGGTGGCCGTGAGAACATCGAAGCCGAAGGGTACTGGCTCAGGGCAATATTCACCAAATCGCAACTGGTCGGCTGATGGCCGGAAAGATCCGCCTTGACAAGTTGATGGTCGAGCGTGGGATGGTTCCTTCACGGGAAAAAGCCCAGGCTCTGATCATGGCCGGTCAGGTGGTGGTCGGCGACCACGCCGTTGACAAATCAGGGCACCAGATGCCGTTCGATGCCGACATCCGCATCAAGGGCGAGGTGCTGCCCTATGTCAGTCGCGGCGGTCTCAAGTTGCGTGAGGCATTGGACCAATTCGGAATCGATGTCAACGGTCTGGTGGCGATAGATGTGGGGGCTTCAACCGGAGGTTTCACCGATTGCCTGCTGCAGGCGGGAACCGCCAGGGTTTTTGCCGTCGATGTTGGGCATGGCCAGTTGGACTGGAAGCTTAGACAGGACCCGCGTGTCGTCAATATCGAAAAAACCAATATCCGTTACCTCACACCCGGCCAGCTTGGAGCAACGCCGGATCTGGCGGTAATTGACGCATCTTTTATTTCGCTGTCCAAGGTCTTGCCGGCAACTGTTGCGCTGATCAAGCCCGGTGGCCGCATCATCGCGCTGATCAAGCCGCAGTTCGAGGTTGGCAAGGGGGAGGTTGGCAAGGGGGGCATCGTCCGCGATCCGGCTGCCCACCGGAAGGTAATCGATGCTGTCAGCCAAACTGCACGTGCAATGGGTCTGAAGGTGGCTGGGGTATGCGAATCCCCCATCACCGGTGCTGACGGCAACCGCGAATTTTTGATTCTGCTTGATGTTCCTAGAAGCATGGAAGGGGAGGCTGCTGTGGAGAACTGCTTTTTCTGCAAGATCATACGGGGAGAAATCCCTTCAAAGAAGGTGTTCGAGGACGAGCAGCTCCTCGTGGTTGAGGATGTCAGTCCGCAGGCGCCATTGCACCTGCTGGTGCTGCCTAAGCGACATTTTGTCAATTGCCTGGACATGACCGCGCAGGATGATGCGCTTGTGGGATACGCCTTCAGGAAAGCCGGCGAGATTGCCCGCCAGAACGGTTATGCCGAGTCCGGTTTCCGTATCGTGCAGAACAACGGTGCGGGCGCCGGTCAGTCGGTGTTTCACATCCATTTCCACCTTTTGGCCGGGCGCGATTTCAGCTGGCCTCCAGGCTAGCGTACGAGGTGATTCATGAAAACTATAATCTGCATGGCCCTCCTGATGCTGCTGTCAACTCAATCCGGTGCTGAAACCTACTCCTGGATCGATGAAAACGGGACCTATAATTATAGCGACGACTATAACAGTGTGCCCAAAAAGTATCGTAAAAATGTTGGGCGGCGCGGAGATGACGGCGCGGCCAAGACTCCGGCCGAAGCGCCGGTTCCCGTGAAGAGCGAGGCAACCGCTGTTAAACCCGCGACTGTCGCTGATGCGGACAAGCCTCTCTATGATGGGAAAACCCAGGAAGAGTGGCGCAAGGAGTTTGATGTCCGTGAGGCGGAGCTGAAACGTTTGGGGTTGCGTATGGAGCAGATCCAAGCGACAGTGAAGAACCCGTCCAACACTGAACGCGGTAGTCTCCCCGCATTGATCGCCGAATATGAAGCCTTGCGCAAAGAATACAATGAGAAATACAAGCGTTACAGCGATCTCGTCGAATCAGCCCGCAAGGCCGGTCTGGTCGTGGTGATGAAAAAGTAAAACTATTTCCGTATTCTCATCGTGGAAGCAGCCGGATAACGGATTATTCAGTCGCGATACTCGCTAGTTCAGCTTCAGGAAATCTCGTGCCGACATCAACTGGAGCGTGCCTATGCCGCTGTTTGTATGGAAAAAGGAATATTCGGTCGGCGTTGAACTGCTTGACGAGCATCACAAAAATCTTTTCGGAATTTTCAATTCACTCTATGAGAACACAATGCACTCCAAGGAAGTCGAGTATGTTCTTCCGATCATTGACGAGTTGCAGCAATATACGCGGTATCATTTTATTGCAGAAGAAAAGTACATGCGGGAGCAGGGATTTTCAGGAACGGATGATCACATCCTGAAACACGAGGATTTTGCCGAACGGATAAATAACCTCTATTCCCAGTACCGTGACGACGATCTTGAAGTGACCATAGAGCTGATCGTTGTCCTGGGGAACTGGCTATTGCATCATGTATTGGAAGAAGACCGTAAATATTCGAAAATTGCGCAGGGGTGACAATCTATGCCGGAACAGCCAGATAAAGAAAATGTATTCTCAATAGAAGACCTGGTGGTCTCACACAGTTATGAAATGCTGGCCTTGATAACTGTTCTGGAAAATAAAGGCATCCTGAACAGAGCTGAAATCATATCTGTTATAGATCAACTGAAAAACTCCGAATAAAGTCGCTAGCGAGGTGAAAATGCGATACTTACAACTTTTGATATTCATTGTCATGCTGACGGCAGGTTGTTCCAAGGTCAGCGATGAAGAGTTAAGGGCAAAAGTTGACAAATGTACTGCTGCCGGAATGGACTACACCTACCTGAAGGATTTCAGGGGCAAGCCCTATGATGTCATGTGCGTTTCAAAGCGTTTGAGGTGACCTCCTGTTAACCGGAACCGGTATGCACGATACTGAATACTGGCGGCTGATAGATACGGGTACGTTAAGCGGCCCGGAAAACATGGCTCTTGACGAAGCCTTGCTCTGCGCGTTCGATCAATACTCAAAACCGATTCTTCGATTGTATGGCTGGCATCCGGCCGCGATTTCTTTGGGGCGTTTCCAGAAAGCCCGCGAAGTGCTTGATACCGGGCGCTGCCTTGCAGACGGAACCACTATCGTACGGCGCATCACCGGCGGTGGGGTTATCTATCATGCCGACGAGTTGACCTACAGTATCATCTGCTCACCTGAACAGATCCCTGAAACAAATTCAATCAAGGACTCATTCCGGGTTCTGACCGGTTTTTTACTGCGATTCTACCGGGATCTCGGCCTTGATGCCAGCTATGCGGTGGATGGAAACAACTCCGGCGAAAAGCTGGGTGAACGGACTCCGTTCTGTTTTGCCGGCAAGGAGACCTACGATATACTTGTCAATGGCCGTAAAATTGGCGGCAATGCGCAGCGCAGGCTGAAACGGATTATTTTCCAGCATGGTTCGATTCCGATTCTGAGCCGGGTGGCTGAAGGAATCGCATGTTTGCGCCACCGTCCTGAAAACCTTGCAGGACGGGTGACCTGCCTGGCCGCAGAAGGGGTCTTGCAGGACACGGATTACTTGAAGACTGTCCTGAAAAATGCTTTCTGCGGCAATCTTGACACGGTTCTGAAGGTTGCCGACCCTGAAGAGTACGAACTTGGTCTGGCCGGCCGGCTGCTCCATGAAAAATACCTGAACGAAAACTGGAACCTGAACGGGGAGGGTGATTGAAGATTCAGAGAAAGCCCGAGTGGCTGAGAAAACGGGCCAATCCGGGCGACCAGGCCGGAATGCGCAAGCTTTTGGGTGAGTTGCGCCTGAACACGGTTTGTCAACAGGCGCTCTGTCCCAATATTTCCGAATGTTTCAGCTGTGGTCAAGCAACCTTCCTGATCCTAGGCAGGAACTGCACCCGCCTCTGTTCTTTCTGTAATGTTGAAAAACAGGTGCCATTGCCGGTCGATCATGATGAACCGGGGCGGGTAGCCGAAGCCGTCTGCCGTTTGAAACTGTCTCACGCTGTTATCACCAGCCCCACCCGTGATGACCTGTCTGACGGAGGTGCCGCTGTCTATGCCTCCACGGTGAGCGCCATTCGCAAGGAGTCGCCGGGTACCAGAATCGAACTGCTGGTCCCGGACATGCAGGGGGATATTGTCAGTCTGGCGCTGGTTGCGTCGAGCCGCCCCGACATTATTGCCCACAACGTTGAAACGGTTCCGTGCCTCTATCATATCCGTAGTGGAGCCGATTACCGCCGGTCTCTGGAAGTGCTGAAAAACTTCAAGGAACTGGCTCCCGAGATAAAAACCAAGTCTGGTATCATGTTGGGGATGGGAGAGGTGGTACAGGATCTGCTGGAGGTGTTTAGGGATCTGAGGAGTGTTGGGTGCGATTATCTCAGTATCGGCCAGTACCTGGCTCCCAGTCGTGCTCACTACCCTGTGCAGGAATTTATTACTCCTGAAAGATTTGAAGAATTGCAGCGAACCGCTTTGGAGTCGGGTTTTTTGCACGTGGAGAGCGGACCCTATGTCCGCAGTTCTTACCACGCCGCGCAGTATGCATAAAAAAGGCCGGCCAAACCGGCCGGCCTACGGAAAGTTGAAAAATTAAACCCTAAGCGTATGTAGAAAAACTGAAACTGTTGCCGCTCTTTGAAGCTGGTTGCGGAGCCTGCTGGGCATTCTGGGCAAGCAGATTGGCCACTTGGTTCTGCTGTTCTGCAGCCTGCTTCATCATGGAAGTGGAAACTGCCTGCTGGGTCTGTTCCGCCCTGTAAAGCAGGGAGGAACCTGCAACTGAACTTATATCCATAAAACACCTCCTGTCTTGTTTAAAATATCGCAGAACGTGGCATGAATGCAAGTGCAAATTGAGCGCAATGATTATTCCCGAAAAGGCTGTCCCGGCGGTTGGTGATCGTCCGTACTTTCAGCAGGGGCTACTTTGTAGCAGCAGCTACCTTTTTTCTTCTGCCGGCCTGCATCTTTGCTCCCAGATTGTTTTTGACAGCGTCTGCTTTTTTCTTTTCGGAATAGGATCTTGCCACAAGCGGCTGATTTGACGGTATTCCAAACTGTTTCCTGTATTCCTTGTCTGACAACTGATGTACCTGGTTTAGATGCCTTTTAAGGGTTGTGAAGCTCTTGTTGCAGATCAGGCAGATAACTTCGTCATCCTTGAAGACTTTCTTGAAATTGATTTTAACCGGTTTTACTTCTTCAATCGGAAGGTCTTGCGCTGGTTCCTGGATTGTACCGTCATCGATAGCTTTGATCATGTTGCTGACCGCAACCATCTCCTTTTGTAGTTCATCAAGAGTCATCTCTTTTCTGGCCAGGCGTGCGGTTAAAACCTGTACTGTCAGTTCTGATAATGTTGCCATTTTCTTGTTACCTCCATTTTGATTGAAATCAACACTGTAAACATCATGGAATTGCTGTTTGAAACTTATATTTGTTTGTGTTTGTTAAATAAAAATTCAAGTAGCCTTCGCTCTCTGCAAGTAATATATCATGTTGAAGGCGTAGTCAATGTTTGGCTAACAGGCATAAAATAAATTACTAAAATCAGTCTGATAATGCTGAACACATCAAACATCTTACCGTGCATAATCAGAATGTATCCTATGAATCTGTATTCTTCCGGTTGTTATATTGCGTGCCAGCAGATTTATGTTTGCGATGATTAAATCTGTTTACGAAAATTTTGCTTATTAGATATTTCTTTTGAAAAACAGGGTATTAATGGTATAGTTTGGGACAGAAAACATGTCCTGATTGGTATAGGAGTCACCCGTTATGGTACAGCTGATAAAACGCCATATTGGACAGATCTTGTTGGATGGCCACTTCCTGTCAAATAAAGACCTTGACCGTGCGTTGGAAGAGCAGAAGCGCACCAAGGAACTGTTGGGCCAGGTACTGGTAAGGATGGGTGTTCTCAGCGAGAAGGAAGTCAAGCTTCCGCTTCAAGTACAGGAACATCTCTGTCACATCGAGGATGCTGTAAAGATTGCAGCGGGTGAGCGGCAACTGCTCGGTACCCTGCTGGTCCATTCGGGATACATCTCCGGAAAACAGCTCGATCAGGCCATAGAAGAACAGAAGAGGAGCGGGGACAGGCTGGGCGAAGTATTTAAACGCCTGGGCCTGCTTACGGAACAACAACTTGCCGCGCTGCTGGATTTTCAGAAGCACCAGTGTTCCGTGGAACATGCTTCCGACGGCCCCTTAAGGCTTGGGGAACTGCTCGTCTCGACAGGGCATATCTCCAGGGCGCAGCTTGATGATGCTCTCTGCAAACAGTCTGTTTCTCATAAAAAGCTTGGAAAGGTGTTGGTTGAAGAGGGTTACGTTCGCCCCGGACTAGTAAAGTACGGCATGCACCTGCAGAAGATGCTGATTAATGCCGCGCTCGCCGCCATTCTTTCGCTTGGCATGAGCGGAACGGGCCAGGCGCTGGATGTTGCTCTGCAGTGGGATCCCAACACCGAAGCTGACCTGGCAGGTTACAAGGTGCATTACAGCTCCGGTTCCGCGGCGCTGAGCGACGGGACTACGATTGATGTTCAAAATCATACCACGGCAACCATCACAGGACTTGATCCGGACAAATCCTATAATTTCGCGGTAACGGCATACAATACATCCAATATCGAAGGATCTTATTCCAATGTCATCACCGTTGACGAACAGCTTCCGCCAACGGTTGCCATATCCTCTCCATCTGACACGATCAATGTGAACGGAACAGTCTTCGTAAATGTCAATGCCTCCGACAACGTTGGCGTCAGCAAGGTCGAGTATTACGTCAATAACCAGTTGGTAGCGACTAACGTGGCGGTCCCTTATGTCTATTCGTGGGATACGACTCCTCTGGCGCCGGGAGCCTATACCTTGATGGCCAAGGCATATGATGCCGCTGGAAACATCGGCCAATCCAGCACTGTCAGTGTTACAGTGGTCAAGGACACTACCGCCCCCACCGTGTCATTGACGGCTCCCACCGTCGGAGCGGAAGTCAGCGGTACCGTGACAATCACTGCCGCTTCCTCTGACAATGTCGGGGTCAGCAAGGTTGAGTTCTATAATGACGGGGTGCTGCTGTATGCCGGGAATGTGGCGCCTTACAGCTATAGCTGGGATACGGCCAACGTGGCCAACGGTTCGCATACCTTGACCGCAAAGTCATATGATGCCGCTAACAATGTGGCAACTACAAGCGCCTGCTCGGTATTGGTAAATAATCTGCCAATAGCTGCTGATGGAAATGTGAATGGCATTGGTGGTGTAGATATTTCGGATGCCCTGCTGTCGCTTCAGATCGCCGTGGGCAAGGTTTCCCCCACATTAAGCCAGCTCGCTCATGGCGATGTGGCGCCGATAGTAAACGGAAAGTCGCAGCCTGACGGGAAGATTGATGTTTCGGATGTCATTGTTATCATAAATAAAGTGATGAATAATACTATCGGGCTTTGAGAATCACCGGCGTTATCGTAAGCTGACTTCTGAGGGCGGCATCTGTTTTTGCCGCCCTTGTTTTTTGCACCCACCGGCTTTATGGGCACTCCAGCCATGGTCAAAAGCCCGAACCGTTACTGACTTTCCTGCCCGTGGCATACGGGTAAACGCACCGTAAATTGCGAACCTGCGCCGACGTTGCTTTTGACGCTGATTTCGCCTCCCAGCCGTTTTACAATATTGTAGGTCAGCGCCAGTCCCAGCCCGGTGCCTTTTCCCGGTTCCTTGGTAGTGAAAAACGGGTCCCATATCCGGTCGATCACATCCTGGGCGATGCCGCAACCGGTGTCGCGAACCTGTATGTAAACTGCTTGCTCGTCGATGGAGTGTTTAGTTGTAATCTCAACCAGACCTTTTTCCTTGATGGAATGGCAGGCGTTTATCAGCAGGTTCATGCAGATCTGACGAAGTTCGGAAGGATCACATGGGATAAGCGGTATGTTTTCCTGAAGTTTCGTCACCACCTCAATGTTTCCGTAGTTCGATTGATGCTGCAGAAGTTCCAGAATCTCCAGCAGTATTCCGTTTATTTCCGCCCTGCCGACGATACCGTTGGACTTTCTTCCAAAATTCAACAGACTGCCGATGATCCTCTTGCACTGGTATGACTCGCGTACGATGACCTCAAGGTATTTAGGAAAAACATCCAGCAGCCTGTTCTCGCGCAGAGCCGGCTCGTCGCTGAAACGTCGCAACAGGGCTTCGGCATAGCCCGCCACCGAGGTCAGCGGATTATTGATCTCATGGGCCACGCCGGTGGCCAGCACACCGATGCTGGACATCTTGTCGGTCTGAATCAGTTGCAGCTCCTGCAGCCTCTTCAGTGTCACGTCCCTGAAAAAGACCAGTGCCCTGGTCTTCTCTCCCAACGCGTCATGTATCGGGTTGGCCGTAACGTCGATATAGCGGATCTTGTTGCCATGCTGCGGCGATACCAGCGTGGTTTCCACCCGCTCGCCGCGCAGGGCCAGTTCCACCGGACAGCTGTCCGGCGATTCCGCCAGTTCCGGATGGAAAATATCCCGGCAACTTCTCCCAGAAAGTATCTTTTCCGGGAAGAATTGCGGGCAGATGTGATTGAAATTCTGTATCAGCCCGTTGTGGTCAAAGACGATGACGCCATCGTTGACCGAATCGAATATGGTTTGCAGCTCGTTTTTCTTGTTTCGCAGCCGGACCTCGGACCGTTTTCGATCGCTTATGTCCTGGGTCGTGCCGTATAGCCTGACAACCTGCCTGGCGATATTGACGGAAGGTTCCACAATCGTATAGACCCATTTGGTCGTTCCGTCCCTGAGCAACAGGCGATGCTCGATTTCATAGCTGTTGCCAAGTTCAGCGCCCAGGCGAAGATGCGCCATGACCGACTCCATATCTTCCGGATGAATCAGGCTTGCGAAGGTTTCCTGTGTCGCTTCTTCCCGGTTCAGTCGCATGATGCGAAGCAGTTCGTCCGATACTCTCAATTCACCGGTTAAAAGGTCCGACCGCCAAGAACCTACATGTGACATCGATTGGGCCTTGGACAGATTGTACTCACTCTCACGAAGGGCCACGTCAGCCAGTTTGCGTTGCGTAATGTCCACCAGGGCCGCATAACATTCGTCACCGGATTCACCAGCCATCGCCTCGATGCGCACGAAAATTGGCCGGTTGTCGTTTCTTGACAGCTTCAGCCGGCAGGTCATTTTGTCATGGCTAGCAAAGACTGTACTTAAAAACTCGGCAAAAGGCTGGCGGTCCTTTTCGGCCACGAAGTTTTCAAAATAACTGTTGATCAGCAATGGGCGTTCGATCCCCAGCAGGTTTGCTCCGGTCAGGTTGACTGTCCGGATCCCCCCCCGTCTATCGAAAGTGAAGTATCCAACCGGGGCAAAGTCGTAAAGCAGAGCGTATTTGTTCCGTGATGACTCCAGCTCCGAGTTGGCGAGTCGCAACTCTTCGATCTGAAGTTCCAGCTCATTTTGCCGGATGCGGGCATTTCTCAGGAGCCTGGTAGTGTTCACTATTGTGCTGTGAGGCTCCGGGTTTTCCTTGATGGGAATATGTGGCTTGTCAGCGGAAATACTTTTCACCCGATAGCCTTTTTGTAGATTGTTCCGAGTGCATCAGCGGTCAGGATCGCGGCTTCCACCATATCTGCGGAAACGTGAAACCAGGTTGAATGGATGGTTTCGCCGTCGGCGACAGTTGCTTCCGCCACTTGTCTGATGTCACCCGGCGCTGGGTCGATTATGTCCAGGTCTTGCAGGCAGAGCGGCAGTCCAACGCTGATGCAGAAATCCTGAACTTCCTTGATGGCGCTTTTGGGACGGCCTTCCAGTACGAGTTGGGCAATGACTCCAAAGGCAACTTTTTCGCCATGGAGTTTATTTTTAGTGGATGCCAGCGCGGTCAATCCATTATGAATCGAATGTGCTCCGGCGTGGCCGCCATTTTCCGAGCTTAGGCCGCTCAACAGCGTATTAGCTTCCACAATTGCTTCAACGGCCGGTGTAACGACTTTTCTTTCAACGGCCAGCTTTGCCTGAAGTCCCGATTCAAGCAAAGTTTCATAGCAGAGACGTGCCAGTGCCCTGGTCGCCAATGTGGGAAGAATTCCTCCTGTAAGCGGATTTGGTTTTCCGCTTCTGAAACAGGTGTCGGATTCCCAGAATGTGGCCAAAGCATCACCCATGCCGGCTACCAGGAACCTGGCCGGCGATTGCGCCACCAAATTCGTATCAACCAGAACGCAATCCGGGTTTTTTCTCAAAAACAGGTAACGTTCAAATACTCCCGCTTCGCTGTAAATTACTGACAGAGCCGAACAGGGGGCGTCGGTAGAGATAACGGTCGGTATGACAATGACCGGCACTTTCATCTCATGTGAAACCGCTTTGCCGGCGTCAATTGAGGCACCTCCACCCAGAGCAATGATCATGTCGGCCCTGTTTGCAGCCGCAATTCCGGTAAGCCGCCTGATCTCCAGTTGAGATGAGACCCCCTGAAAGCATTCCTGGTAACAGGGGATCTCTTTTTGTGCGAGACTTGCCCGTATTTCCTCACCGCACAGTGTCAGAGCGGTCTTTCCTCCGATAACCAGGGCACACGTTCCGATTCGTGACGCGTGCAGACCAATTTCCCTGATGGCGCCGGCACCCTGAACGTAACGACCCGGCGAAAGCAGCATCCTGCTCATGGAATCCCCCTTTCGGTTTTACCCGATTCCTCAGTAGCCACCGCAGATGCCGTCCATTGGTACCTGCTTGACGGGTATCTGCTGCGTGTTCTCTTCTTCCTTGGTCTCGTCCGTTTTATCAGGTTCCTTGCCAGGTTCGGTGGCCTTCCGCGTCGCAGGCTTATCTTCAATCTGATTGACGCCGCTCGGTTCTGTCATGATGTCGCTCTCCCGTTTTGTACGATGGAGTATCTTCTGTCCTTACCCTGCGTGTGGTTTGCCGACTTCATCAAGGCCTATGGTCCCGTGTCCGCCTTCAACATTGGGGGCCGTATCTCCCAAATGGGCAGCACACAGGTTTTTTGAGCTGTTTGCCATGGCGCCGCACTGTTTGCATTCGACTGTGGGATTGTCTGAAAGACTGGCGATGCAATCGTCGAGCCCCTGTCTTTTGAGGGCGCACATATGCATCTGGTGGTTTTTACTGTCGCAACTCATTTGTACTCCTTCTGTGTTGGAATTGATAATTTTATGTTCATTACCAGTGGCTACGTCCTGATGGGTCAAAAACCGCTTCACCGCCACCGGTCGAGCCACGGGTATAATAATCCCTGGAGTCGTAGACTTCGGCCGCTTTGGCTTCCCGCAGACGCTTCTTGTCAATTGGATGGGCATGGTCGGCATAGATGTCGCGCAGCAAGTCCTCGACGACCAGACTGAGGTCTTCGACCGTTTTCACAACCTCCACCTTGTCGCAATATGAGCCATATACTTCCATCAGGCAGTCTCCGCGCTTCCAGGTGTCGCGTTCCTCCGGTGTCAGCCACAGCATATAGCGTGCCTTCTCGCGGATTTCGTCCAAAACCCAGTCATTGGCCTCGTCGTAGTTGTTGCGCGCGTCTCCCAGGATGATGAAAGCCGGTCTGCCGCGCAGGTTTTCCAGGTATCTCTTCTTGAAGGCCAGGAAAACCTGGCCGAAACTGCTGTTGGCATCCAGATCGACGATGTCGCCCTTGTCGATGGTTTCCATCAGATCGTTGACCGGCATGTTGGCCAGCATTTCGGTGATTTCCGCCACCTCGCGGTTGAAGATGAAACTGCGTACATCCAGCATTTGATTATGCAGCGTGTGCAAAAGCAGCAGCATGAAACGGGAGGCATGACTCACTGAAAAACTGACATCGCATAGTACCACCAGACGTGGTTTCTCCCGGCGTTTGCGGCGTAGCGCCACCTGGAACGGGACCATGTCGTGACGGTAATTCTTCTGGATGGTTTTGATTACGTGCAGCTTGCCGCGATTCTGGTTGTTCTTCATCCGCTTCATGTCTTTGCGCAGACGCATCATCATGCGCGAAACCACATCCTGCATGGCGATCTGTTCTTCATGGGTAAAGGTGATGCCCATCGGGGCGTTGTTGTTTTTGTTGAGTTCGATCGTGAGCGGGTTCTGGGTGTAACGACGCGTCGGCCGCGGCGCCTTTGCCTTGCCGCGATAACCCTTCATCTGTACGACAATTTCATTGCCGTCCGAATCGTCGGGATCGATTTCGGTCAGGCTTTTCAACTCCTGCAGATCCTCCGGATTTATATCGCTGTCAAGCTTGAGCAGGGGACCCTGCTCGTCGTGGTCGTCGTCCTGGCGCTGGTTTAGATAGTTAAATTCCCCCTCCATATCGACGATGGCGGCATCCATCAGTTCGGGAACATTCATTTCCGGGTCGAAAAACTTGTAGCGGCTGAAATATTGGTTAAAAACCTCGTTGAATACCGGAATGTCATTGACATTCTTCACCAGTGTCAGTCGCAGTAGTTGCCGGGACGACTTGCGCCCCGTCATTCCACAAAGCCCCAGGGCCTGGACCGCATCCAGGCTTTCGCCGGGGGAAACGCGGATACCGCTTTCACGAAGAGCTGAAACGAAGCCCGCGATAATCCGTTCCATGGTTAACTCAATTCCTGCACTGCCAGATCATTTACCTTCTGCAGGTCGGTCTGGTGCTTGGCGATCACACCTACGGTATTGGCGACCACCTCTGGTGTCAGTTGGGACGCTTTCAGGATTGACAGTACCTGGGCCCAATCAAGTGTTTCAGAAACACTTGGGGGCTTACGCAGGTTCAGTTCGCGGGCCTTGCGCAGGAATTCCACCATCTGACGCGCCAGCGTGTCACAGATCTCAGGGAACTTTATCCTGACGATTGCCACTTCCCGTTCCAACTCCGGATAGCCGATGTACAGATACAGGCAGCGTCGGCGCAACGCATCGGAGATCATCCGGGTGCCGTTGCTAGTCAGGATAGTCAGCGGTTTTCTTTTGGCTTCGATCACTCCCAGTTCGGGGATCGAGACCTGGAAGTCGCTCAGGCACTCCAGCAGCAGTGCCTCGAATTCGTCATCGGAACGGTCGATCTCGTCGATCAGCAGCAGAGAACGCTTTTCCGAGAGGAAGCTGCGCAGGATCGGTCGTTGCACCAGGAAATTTCTGGAGAAAAACAGGCTTTCCTCGGCGGAAAGCCGTTCGACAGCTTCTCGCAGGTCGGCTGAGACCGAGAGGTAATTGTCAAGCTGGGTACGCAGGAGTTGGGTATAGAGCAGTTGTTTGCCGTATTCCCAGTCATAGAGCGCCTTGCCCTCGTCGATCCCTTCGTAGCACTGCAAACGCACCAGCGGAAAATCAAGTGCCGAAGAAAGCGCCTTGGCCAGCCCGGTTTTTCCCACGCCGGGAGGGCCTTCGATCAGGATCGGCTTTTCCATGCGGAGGGCCAGGAAAACTGCGGTGGCGATGGCGTCATCGGCAATGTAGCCACCTGTCTTGAGAAAGTCCTTAACCCCTTGTTCGGTAATCATGTCGGCCTCGTATCGTTGGATTTTATGGAACTGTTATTTGTAAAATGCAATTAATTCAACAAAATAGCCGCTGGACCCGGTTAGGGGCATCTACCCTTCGGGACCAGCGGCATAACATTACATAGGCACACAACGAATCAAAAATATAATTACATGCACTGCTTGAAGATGCCGATCATGTCCTGCAGGCCGGTATCGGTCGGGTTGCCTTCGGTGCAGATATCGTTTACCGAGAAGCGTGACAGACCTTCGACGTCTTTTTCAAGCAGACCCAGATCGGTGAAGGTCTTGGTGATGCCCAGATCGGCTTTCAGTTCCAGACAAGCGTCAATAAATGCTTGACCAGCTTTCATGTCGGACATGCCGTTTGTATCGATACCGGCTGCTTGTGCCATCATCTTGAAGCGCTCAGGGCAAGCAGGCAGGTTGAATGTCATGACCGGACCGAGGCCGATGGCGTTGCAGAGTCCGTGGGGTGCATCATACATGCCGCCCAGGGCGTGTGCCATACTGTGAATCAGGCCGAGGCCGGCGCTGTTGAAGCTGTAGGCGGCTGCCATTTCGGCCCAGACCATTGCCTCAACGGCTTTGTCGTTATTCCTGTTCATTGCCGATTGACGCAGGTTGCCGAAGATCAGGGAGATTGCGCTCAGGCCGGGGCCGTAAGCGGAGACAACACCCAGGCGGGAGGCGATTGCTTCCACGCCATGTGCCAGTGCGTCCATTCCTGTGTAGCCGGCCAGGTCGCCAGGCATGCACTGATGGATCAGCGGGTCATTGACCGATTTGCTGGGTGTGCAGTTCGGATCGAACAGTGCCATTTTGTACTTCTTGTCAGTATGGTTGATGATCGAGAAGCAGGAAACTTCCGAGCCGGTTCCCGATGTGGTGTTGATGGCGAGCTGGGGGATCGTATTGGCCTTGGTTGCCTTGAAAGCGCCTTCGAAGCTGCGTACATCCTGGCCGTCATGGCTGTGAACCAGTTTGATGGCCTTGCAGGCGTCATGGGAGCTGCCGCCGCCGAGGCTGATGATGCCGTCGAACTTGCCGGCTGCCAGCACTTTTGCGCCAGCCATTACTTCATGGTCTTTCGGGTTGGGGGTTACTTTGTCAAATACTTCGGAAGCAACACCAGCAGCTTTCAGTACGCCCTGGATGGTCTCTACAATGCCGGTTCCGCGAAGGCCGGTGGTTACGATCAGGGCATTAGTCATACCCAGAGCCCTGGCATCGTTGCCAACCATTGTATGTGCGCCCCAACCGACATTTACGGAAGGATAGGCGTGCATCATCTTGATCGGGTATTCCAGTCTTTCATTCTTAAGGGTCCGTTTGACATCTTTGTTGTGAGACATGGGTACTTCCTCCTTTTTGGGTGTTTGTTTTTGGTGCTGCTCCATTAAATGAGTTATACATTACTGCCGTCGCTACAACTTGCCATACTTTAGATTTTTTTGAATGCCACCTCCTCAAAACTTCGTTCTTATAAATCTCTTTATCTACTGCCAAGGGGCCGATCGAATCTGTGTCATGGCCCATAACCGCTTTATGATTTACTGTTTAGCAAGTTGAATGCCAACTTAAAATAACGTTATATATCGGCCTGTTATGCTGGGAAGGCGCCGGCGGTGTCTTTTTGTCGGGGTAATGGGCGGGGCCAAAAGAAACAGTTTTATATAATTGTGTCCACAAACGCACATTTGTGCGTAGGTATTTTATCCACAGTGGGGAATTTTGCCTCAGCGGTTTCCTGGCGGGAAAGTGAGAGTCTTCATGGAGCTGTGCTGGTTGTCGATGGGGTTGTCTTGAGCCGGGGCTTGAAAAGTGATGATGGAACGGTGCATTGTGAATGTTGTGGGAAGCAACTCAGGTCAGGAGGGGGGGCAATCCGGAAGACTAACGTTTAGTTCAGATCAGGATGCTCCAGGTCGTGATGAACTCTTTGAATAGTAGCATTCCTGTTTGTTCCATAATTTTTCAGTCGCCTGATCCAGCACCGAGTTGAGGTCGCGAAGCGGGACGTGTCTGTGACGATTGGCTATTCTGTTCAAAACCTTGCAAGTTCTGATGGGGTTCATGTACCAGGGCATCTTCGGCTTCTTCTCCTTTCGTATTCTTTGAATGCTTGTCAGGCCCTAACTTCGGCCGGTTTAATCTACTTGGTTTATAATTATTTGCATAAGCTATGCCACGGCGACACGTTATTGTCGGTCATGCTTTGGCGTGCATACATGAAAAAGTATCCTTGAATGAAAGCGTATTGGAACGTTATCGATGTTTACGTCGATAGATGGCCGATGTATGTGGAGTAAATACACAGTGTGGCTAAATTACACGAACAGCCGTAAAGCCGCTGCCCATCGGGTGTCGGGCCGGTTTAGGGGCAGGTAATCAGGGGAGGTGCGGGATTTGGAAGGCCGGCTGTCTTGATCGGTGTGGCGAAACGCAACAGTTGCTCCAGGTGGAAATGTGAGTGAGCGGTGCAATGCATCGCCGCCGGAAACCGCCGGTTCTGCTCCGGTGGTTAACAGGCGGCATAATCGTATCCTCAGCTTTCAAGGCCATATCGTTCCAACTTGGTGTAAAGAGTCTTGCGGTCAATTTCGAGCAGTTTTGCGGCGCGACTCTTGTTCTGATCCACCAGCTTGAGAACTTTTTCGATGTGTTCGCGCTCAACGGCCCAGAGCGGAGCGGGTGTAAAGGGTGTTGTGACTTCCGCATTGGATATGCTTGTCGACGGTGTATAGCTTGCCTTGGGGGGAGAAAATGGAAACAGGTCCGGGGTGATGATCGGTTCATTGGCCAGGATGCAAGCTCTGCGAATGGTGTTGCGCAGTTCCCTGACATTGCCGGGCCACTGGTAGGCGCAGAGCGAAGCCATAGCCTCATCGGTGATTTCCCAGTTTCGAGAGTCATTCTCATTACATTGCCGGATAAAAAACCAGGCCAGCGGAAGGATGTCGTCGGTGCGCTGCCGCAAGGGGGGGACCGGGATCGGCAGCAGGTTTATGCGATGGTAGAGGTCTTCGCGGAATTCGCCGCGGTTGACGCAGTCGGCCAGGATCTTGTTTGAAGCAAAGACGAAACGGACGTTTACGCGGATATCGTGGTTACCTCCCATGCGGCGGAAAGTGCTGGTTTCCAGGATCCGCAGGAGTTTTACCTGCACGTCCAGCGGCATCTCCGAAACCTCATCCATGAACAGTGTTCCTGTGTCTGCCAGTTCGAAAAGTCCCGCGCGCCCCTTGTTGGCTCCGGTGTAGGCTCCCTGCATATGCCCGAACAGCTCGCTTTCGGCGGTGTTGGCGTCGAATCTGCCGCAGTTGACGGTTACAAACGGTTTGCTGGCCCGGTTGCTGGCATCATGTACGGCCCTGGCAATCAACTCCTTGCCGGTACCGCTCTCACCGGTGATCAGTACATGTTCGTCGGTCATTCCCCAGCGCTGAACCGTATCCAGGACTTTCTGAATCGCCTGGCTCTTGCCGATGATACGGTGATTTTCAAAGCGTTTCATCTCTTTCTTCAGGTTGATGTTTTCAAGCCGCAGACGGTTCTTTTCGCAGGCCTTGTCAATCAAAAGCTCCAGTTCATCCAGCTTTACCGGTTTGGTAAGGTAGTCATAGGCGCCATGTTTGATGCATTCCACCGCGGTTTCGATGGTACCGTGGCCGGTGAACATGATGACTTCGGGGATATTTGACTCCGCGCGCATCAGTTTGAGGGCTTCAACCCCATCCATGCCCGGCATGCGAATGTCCTGAAGAACCACGTTGAAGATCTCCTCGCAGTAGGCGTCCAGTCCCTCTTCGCCGCTGGCCGTGGCGGTTACCTTGTATCCGGAACGGGTCAGTTCCATCTGCAGCAACTCGCGCAGGGACTTGTCGTCCTCGACGATCAGTACTTTTGTGTCATTACGGACTATTTTTGACATGCAGGCATCCTTACCGTGAATTTTGATCCTTTGCCCCTTTGACTTTCCACCGTGATATCGCCGCCATGACGTTTCACTATGTTGTATGTGACCGCCAATCCCAGTCCAAGGCCCTGTCCGACCTCTTTGGTCGTAAAAAACGGATCCCAGATCTGGTCGATGGCTTCCCTGGAGATGCCGCTGCCGGTATCCCTGATCTGAAAGAGTACCATTGACTGCTCGTTGGTGCTGGTGGAAATTTCCACTACTCCGGCGCCATTTATTGCTTGATGCGCGTTGATCAGCAGGTTCATGCAGACCTGTCGCAAGCCGGATGGATCGCCGACGACATCGGGAAGATCGTTCTGCAGATTCAACTGGATATCGATCTTCTCATAGCGGGACTTGTATCGAACCAGTTCCAGAACCTCCTTGAGTATGTCGTTGATGTTTACATTGCTGACAGAGCCATCCGACTTGCGGCTGAAAGATAACAGGCAGTCGATGATGCCTTTGCAGCGGTAAGATTCGCGGATTATTACCTGGAGATACTTGGGGAAAGCATCCAGGCGCGGGTCTTCAAGCAGCGATTCATCCTCATTCATGCGCCTGAGCAACGCCTCGGCATATCCGGCCACCGATGAGAGCGGATTGTTTATCTCGTGGGCAACGCCGGCCGCCAGGATTCCGATGCTGGAGAGCTTCTCGGTCTGCATCAGATGAAGTTCCTGAAGCCGTTTTTCGGTCACATCCCGCAGGAACACCAGCGCGCGGTTCATATCGCCGTGAACATCTTCTATCGGAGTTGCCGTTACATCAAAGTAACGGATCTTCTCCTTTGATTGTTGGGACGTAAAGGAGATCTCCACCCGTTCGCCGGTCAGAGCCCGTTCCACCGGGCATTGCAGCGGGGCTGATTCCTGCTCGGGGTGAAACAGTTCACGGCATGAACATCCGGGCAAGGTTTCCTGGGGGAAGAGCTTCGGGCAGACATGGTTGCGGTGCTGTACAATGCCATGGTGGTCGTAGACGACCACTCCATCGCCGATGGAGTCAAACATGGCCTGCAGTTCGTTGCCTTTGCTGCGCAAACCCAGGTTAGCGGCCTCCAGTTCCTGGATTTTTTGTTTGACCTCGCCATAGAAGCCGATTTTGGAATTGTCGAGCCCGAGCAGTCGTTCAAGCGATGATTCATCCATCTTTGTCCGGACGGCAAGCTTGTTCATCAATAGGACCTCTCCAGGATGCGCAGCAGGTCTTCTTCGTCGGCTTCACGTGGCGAGGTCACCAGGCAGACGTCCTTGAGCGCCTGGCGCGCCAGTTCCGGAAGGTCCTTGCGCAGGACTCCGATGCTGCGCAGGCTGCGCGGGGCGCCGCTCGCTTCCAGCAGCGAATCCAGTGTTTCCTGGATCTTCTCGTTGGCGGCGCTGATGTCTCCGTTGGCGCGGTGCCCGAGTCCCCAAGCCAGTTCCTGGAGTTTTTCGGTTACGACCGGGATGTCGTAGCGGATTACTTCGGGCAGCAGAATCGCGTTGATGCTGCCATGGTTTGCGTCGTACAGGCCGCCGATCGGGTGAGCCAGTGCGTGGACTATGCCCAGCATCGAGTTGGAAAAGGCCATGCCGGCATGCAGACTGGCCCGTGCCAGATTCTCCATGTCATCCGGCTTGCGTTCGTGAACGGCGTTTGACAAGCTGCTGGACAAAAGGCGCAGCGCCTTGATGGCGTGGACATCGGTGAGGGTGGTGGAGGCGATCGAAAAGAAGGCTTCCATTGCGTGGCTGAGGGCATCGGTCGCGGTTGTGCCGACAAACTCGTCCGGCAGGGTGGCCAGCGTATTGGGGTCGGTCAGGCTGATGTCGGGAGCTACGCAGCGGCTCATGATGCAGATTTTTCGGAGGTGTTCGGTGTCACTGATGATTGCAAACTGGGAGACGTCAGAACCGGTGCCGCAGGTGGTCGGGCAGAGTACCAGCGGTGGCAGTGGGCGGATGATTCGGTCCGGCCCCTCGTAATCGCTGATTCTTCCACCGTTTGATACCAAAATGGCGATCGCCTTGGCGGCATCCATCGAGCTGCCGCCGCCCAGGCCGACAATCACATCCGTGCCGTGTCGATGATACTCCCTGACCCCCCCCTCGATCTCGTGATCCTTGGGATTGGGGGTGATGCCGTCGTAGTAGACAAATTCAAGGCCGGCATCAAGCAGGCTCCGCATCGCCTGATCGACCCATCCGGCGTGAAAAAG
Organism: Geobacteraceae bacterium GWC2_55_20; assembly: GCA_001802125.1. Lineage (GTDB taxonomy): Bacteria > Desulfobacterota > Desulfuromonadia > Geobacterales > Pseudopelobacteraceae > JACRCG01. Next base: position 37,223 of record MGZK01000135.1, on the reverse strand, counting down.
TCCCTTGTCGCTGACCAGAAAGACTTTCTTGCCTCCAAGTCTGCGGGCGCAGGCGCCGACCTGGCTCAGCATGCCCCTGCCGAAAATGATTTCAGGCACCTCGAATTTGTAATTATGCAATGTATTGTCCGGATGTTTTTCCATTACATACCTTTCCTGGTTGAACATCTTTTCTTAATCCACGCTGATGTGGGGGCTCGACGTGGAAAATGTATACATTTACTAGCAATGCCCGTGCCTAATCCAAAACCAGGTTTTATATTTTTCATCTTTTTTTCGATTTTATGCAAATATTTTTTTGTTATTGCTGTAAACGTACTCATTCCTCTGCTCACAGCCGGTTATGTGACTATTCTCCACGGTGTAGAACTCTTCCTCATTACCAAAATACCATGTAATTACAGATATATAAAACATATGTCCAATTATGCGCCATATCTGCATGTGGAATCAATAAGGATTTGTGTTGCTGTATGTTATTGAAATTAAACAAAAAAACCAATGTTTTATTTTTGGCACCACGGTTGCAGACTGCTCGTCAGCGGAGTGGGGGATTCCGTTGGTTTTGGCATTATTGTTTTTTTGCCGGACCAGGCTGATTGAAATCAAGGATCAAGTATCGCGCACGGACATCATGTCCGAAATAAATATGCCAACTACGGAAAGGAGCGGCAGGATTGGCTGGACAGATGGGTTCGGAACACTGGTTGTTGGAGGTTGGATGTACCGCAGTGGAAAGAGTTTGACTTTAAATATCAAATTTATTGAATCAGAGGGAGAGAACTTATGAAAAAAGCGACATTACTTGCATTAGGAGTAGTAACAGCGGTTACGGTGGCAACAAGCAGTCCATGTAATGCTGCGTTTGTAATCGGCGGCGAAAATGGCTGGCAGCTCAGTACGGACGGCATCGTGGACGTGTTTTCCTACTACCACTCCACTACACCACTTCCGAATACTCCTGCCGGCTTCACCCGTGCTGCAAGTCTCCTCGATAACGCTTCCACGAGTGAGCATAACCAGCGCTTCGGCATAGGCGTAGGCCTGTTGCCCTCGGTTGTAGCTTTCAACGTCAAGGCGCCGACCACCAACGGTGTCGATTCTACCGTCCGGATCGGTATCTATCCAAGTATTCAAAATCAAAACGATACACGTTTTAACACCGGCGGCAATATTGATTTCCGTGAAATATTCTACACCGCCAAAGGCGCCTACGGCGAACTGTTGGCCGGCCGTGCCCTCAACCTGTTCCAGGGCAAGAACATCCTGACCGACATGACCCTGCTGACGTCCGGTGTGGTAGGTTCGCGCGCCAACACCGTGAACCTGGGACATATCGGATACGGTTATCTCTACACCGGATTCGGTCCCCAGATCCGCTATACCACCCCTGACATGGCCGGCGTAAAGGTTGCTCTGGAAGTTGCCGAACCGTACAAGATCACTGCCAACACCGGCAAGACCAACTCACCCCGTGTCGAGGCCGAGGTCTCCTATGCCGGTAAAATCGGCGCCACAACGACACAGGCCTGGCTCTCAGGTCTGTATCAGACCGCACCCCGTGCAACCGGCAATAGCAACGACGAATCCATTGGCGCCGCCTACGGTTTGGGAGTCGGTTTCAGCGGCCTGAACCTGCTGGGATCCGGCTATGTCGGCAGAGGTCTGGGAATGCTCAGTGCTCAGGACGGTAACGTCCTTCCAAATTCCGCTGCTGATGAAAACGGCAAAACACGCCTGCACTGGGGCTACCTGCTCCAGGCTACTTACAAGCTGACCCCTTCGATCATGATAGGCGCCAACTATGGCCAGTCTCGCCAGGAGAAAAACGACACGGAAGGGGCAACCTTCATCGCCATGAAAAACCAGGAAGCCGCTGTCGCCACAATCACTTACAACCTTAACAAGTTCACCCAGTTCGTGGCTGAGTATATCTACTCACAGAACACCTGGATGGACGGAGCCAAGCAGCACTCCAACGCATTTGCGCTCGGCACCATGTTCTACTGGTAACCGCCGGCATAATTCATCAAAGGAGATTGTCATGCCAAAATATGTGATCGAACGTGAACTTGCAGGCGCCGGTCATTTGCCGGCCGAAACGCTGCAGGCGATCTCACAGAAGTCATGCAGCGTGCTTTCGGGACTGGGCCCGCAGATACAGTGGGTGCAGAGCTTTGTGACCGACGACAAGATCTACTGCATCTATATCGCGCCCAATAAGGAGATGGTGCTGGAGCATGCCAAGCAAGGCGGTTTCCCGGCCAACAGTGTTGCTGAAGTGCGAACCATGATTGATCCGACCACAGCCGAATAAGTATCCCTTTGCTCCCCTTGCGGGACTGTAATTTAATTCAGGAGGAAGACAATGACGTTAGCACTGCTTGTATTGATCAGTATTATGTGGATTCCGGTAGGCATGTTTTTTCTGGGTTACGGTGAGGCCAAAAGCACCGGTTTTGTAAGTTCTGTTGTCGGCATACTGGTAGTGATCGGCGCGACACTCCAGGCCGCGGTTTTTACCGATCCCTTCACCGCCGGGTTGCTGTTCGTATTCGGCGTGCTGTACCTGCAGACCGGCCACGCTCTCATGACCGGTGTCACCGATCTGCGTACCGTTGGAAACGGCGCGCTGCTGGTGGGGATAGTATGCGCTATTTACGCATTTCTCTATGCCACCGGCGGTGGGCTTAAACCGGATGGCAAGACCATCATCAGTGTAGTTCCCTATCTGGCATTCATGAACCTGACGTTTGTTGTGATCTGTTTTACCGTAACCGGCGTGACCTACGGCAAGATCAATCCCAAGGTTGCCGCAACCATGTTCATCGTTTTAACTTTCACATGTCTGCTGGCGCCCGCATTCGGTTTGATGGGATACGGCAAACTTCCTTTTTAAGTTTTGGCAAGACAGCTTAATGCTCGAAATCGCTTTTTCAATTTAATGGCCAACCCAGTGATGGAACGGCAACCGTAGCGGTAAAGCTACCGATGAGAATAGCGCATGACGAGACTGGAAAAGGGGCACTTTCAGTGCCCCTTTTTTTTCTGAAAACCACGGGCAGCACTGCTGACATTCAGTAAAATTCCAAGCCAATATATACGGAGGCACCAATATGGCGGGAAAAATCAAACAGATGATAGATACGATTATTGCTCAGCGCTCCAAGGGAAACTCGATGCTGATCGGAGTTGTCAAGACCAAGCTCATGCTCAAGGGGATAGATCCTGGCAAATTCACGGCACAGTCCCCCGACGACCCTGCAATAATAGCAAAACTGGAAGCGATTAATAAAGAGCTGGCCTGATCGGGGCTCGCGGACTTTTATCGACGTCAATTTAGCGGAGGAACGCATGAAGATTGCTACTGCTTATTCACAAAAAAACAACACACGGGACGCGGTTGCCGATATCCGCGCACAGCTGAAATCCGAAGATACCAGGCTGGTCATATTCTTTGCATCATCCACATACGAGCCCGATGCCATCAGCAGTCAGATGCATGAAGCGTTTCCGGGAGCCGAGGTTCTGGGGTGCTCGACAGCGGGGGAGATCACATCGGGGCACATGTTCAAAAATGCGCTGGTGGCCATGGCATTCAACAGTCAGGCGATAAGATCGGTCAAGGTGCAAGCCATGGAGAACCTTGATCAGGATAGTAGTGCTGCATTCGACTCCTTTGAACAACACTTTGGCCGGCCCATGGCGCAGCTGGAGCCGGACCGCTATGTCGGCATCATCCTGATTGATGGTCTGAGCTGCAAGGAGGAGTTGATCATCGACCGCATGGGTGATCTTACCAACGTGAATTTCATCGGTGGTTCGGCAGGAGACGATCTGAAGTTTGCCGCTACCCATGTTTATGCCAACGGCAAAAGTTACAGCAATGCTGCGGTTCTTGCCCTGATCGAGCCCGTCGATGCCTTTGACTTCATCAAGACCCAGAGTTTTACCCCCACTGACAAGACGCTGCTGGTTACCAAGGCCAATGAATTCACACGTGAAGTTCTGGAGTTTAATCATAAGCCGGCATCACAGGCCTATGCGGAGGCTCTGAATACCACGGTTGCGGATGCATCTTCGCATTTCATGCATAACCCCGTCGGCCTGGTGTTTGAAGGAGAGCCGTTTGTCAGGAGCCCGCAGCAGATCAAGGGCGACGGCATGGTATTTTATTGCAGCGTGATGGAGGGGATGGAACTGACCGTTCTGGAATCCACCGACATCATCAAGGATACCTGCCAGGCGATTTCCGCTGCCCAGGACAGGCTCGGGAGCATCTCCGGCATCATCAACTTCAACTGTATCCTGCGGACACTGGAAATGGAGCAGAAAGGACTTACTACAGCCTATGGCGAGCTGTTCAAGGACATCCCCACGATCGGGTTCAGTACCTATGGCGAGCAGTTCATAGGCCACGTCAACCAGACGGCAACCATGCTGGTGTTCAGGTAGATTCATATAGAGGCAAATAGAGGCATATTGGCCGTGCCGCAAAGGAAACTATAAGATGGGTTCTATTCGTTACAAGGACTGGTCCATACTGGCAAAGATAATGTCGATAGCAGGTATTTGCATTCTGATATCGGTGACAATTGTGGTTGGCTATTGGGCGCCGATGATGAGCCGGACCCTATTGGCCGGCAAGAATGCCACTATCAAGGCAGCTGTTGAGGTGGCTCATGGTGTCGCCGCATCTTACGAGAACAAGGTGAGGCTGGGGGTGTTGACCCCGGAACAGGCCAAGCAACAGGCTATCGATAGCATCAGATCGCTCCGGTTCGGTGACAAGGCCTATTTCTGGATAAATGATCTGAAACCGGCCATGGTCATGCACCCCGCAAAGCCGGAGCTTGACGGCAAGGATCTTTCCGATGAGAAGGATCCGAACGGTCTCTATCTCTTTCGTGAATTCGTCAGGGTCGCCAGTGAGAAGAGCGGGAAAACCGTTTCATATCTGTGGCCCAAACCCGGCAGTTCCAGCCCGGTTCCGAAAACATCGTATGTCATGCTCTTTGAGCCTTGGGGTTGGGTAATCGGCAGCGGTCTGTACATTGATGATGTACAAAAGGAAGTGCAAGGCCTGTATCTCAGGATAACCATCGGGATCATTCTGTTTGTTATGCTGGTGCTGTTACTGTCATATTCAATTGCCAGGGGCATCCAAAAATCACTGAGCAGCATTATCGTCAACTTTCCGGCCGTGGCCAACGGCGACCTGACCGTAAATGTCCCTGATTCTTGCAACAACGAGATCGGCAACATGGCCAGGGCAATGAATTCAATGGTTGTGAAACTGCGTACGATAGTCACGGATATCAAGCAGTCAGCCGCTTCGATTTCTATATCTTCCGAACAGCTCAACTCGCAATCACAGCGTATGGCGGACGGAACCGCCAGTACAGCGGAACAGACCAACATAGTAGCCATGGCCAGCGAAGAGATGAGCTGTACATCCCACGAAATATCCAGAAGCTGTTCACTGGCCGCAGAAAGTTCGCTGATTGCCAATCAGCTGGCTTCTACCGGCCAGTTGATCGTGCAGCAGACGGTGAACGGCATGGGCAGAATCGCCGGCCGGGTGCGGGATGTTGCCATAACTGTGGAGAGTCTCGGAAATCGTTCCGACCAGATCGGCCAGATCGTTAATACCATCAGCGACATTGCGGACCAGACCAACCTCCTGGCCCTGAACGCGGCCATCGAGGCCGCCAGGGCTGGTGAACAGGGGCGTGGATTCGCGGTTGTTGCCGATGAAGTCCGGCTGCTGGCAGACCGGACCGCTACCGCCACCCGGGAGATCAGCGCCATGATAACGGTCATACAGGTCGAGACCAGGAAGGCTGTGAGCACCATTGAGGATGGCGTTCGTGAAGTGGAACAGGGTACCCGCGATGCCGAGAAATCCGGTGAGTCCTTGCAGGGAATCGCCGCGCAGATAAATGAAGTGACTTCACAGATCAGTCAGATTGCCGTTGCGGCTGAACAGCAATGCGCAACCATATCGGAGATCACCGGCATCATACATTCGGTGACCTCCGCCATACAGGATACTTCTCAAGGAGTCATGGACTCTTCCCGGGCCGCCAGGCAAATCACTGATTCCATTGATAATCTTAAAAGCCAGATCGGTCAGTTCGTCCTGGAACAGTGACATCTCGGGTTTTTGTAAAAGCGTCGGCGGCAAAAATGTCATTGTTTGCGTGTCAGGTTGCATTATTCTGTCGAGCAGTGGATTGTTAAGCATTGTTTTATATAATGGCATTCCACTTGCAAATGATTTTAGCCTCATGGCAACTTGAATCGACGCCAATATTACTAATTGAATGGGAGGCATCATGAAACGGTTTGGCTCGGGACTGCTTGACAGTTCGATCACAAGGCTTTGGGCGCTTGTACTGCTGACACTTGTCACCCTGTACTCCGGATTGGCGTTCGCCGCGGACCGGCGTGAACTCTGGCATAGCCGTGACCAGTTCGTGGCTCTGGAACGCCAGGAGTCTGGCGATAACGGTTTAGTGGCCGCCAATGATCACCCTGTAGATATTTCGCCGGACCGGCTCACCTCGATACTCGGCTCTATAAAAGTCCGTTTCGCGGATAGCGAAAAGCCCGGTCCGCTTTTTACCACGCCAGCGATACAGGTTCTGGCGCCACATCTGCAAAAAGCCCTTAAACAGGCAGCTCCCGGCCAGGATGTGGTGTTCGCGGTTTTTGGGCTGCATGATGCGTTGTATGGTCTTGCCAAGAGCCCCAGGGTTACCACCGGACGGGTCTTTTTCAAGTCCGGAAAACTCAACCTGATTGTCGGCCTGGTCCAGAAGGATGTCAATGAACGCGAGGACCGGCGCCTCTCGCCGTTTACACCCGGCAGCAGGAAGACGCAGGCCAGCGGGGAGTGGACGCTGTTGACGGATACGCCACTTGTGCGCGGGGACTGGCTGGCTTTCGGAGATGATTGGCAGGCACCGGTTGTGTCGTCACCGGTCGCCGAAAAAAAAGTGGCGACTGGACCAGCCGCGACGGTGCAGCCGGCAAAGCGAAGCGAAGAAGTCCGCAAGCCGGCCGAGCGGCTAATCATTCTCAAAGAGCTCAAGGAGAAGGGGCTGATAACCGAGGATGAATACCGTTCCAAGCGCCTGGAAATATTGAACGGTATCTAGAGAGGTGTCCATGCTTTGTTAGTCTATTGAATCAGCGATATATTCATTATGAAATGCGAACCGAAATAATGGTTCGCATTTCATGTTTTTAAGAGTATATTTAAAACTGATCAAACGTTTGAACGAAGGATGATGTCCTGTTTGTGGAGGAAATTTTTGTGGCTGAAAGCGACTGCCGAAAAAATCTGATTGCAGCAGCGGTACCGCTGTTTGCAGCAAAAGGACTGAACGGCGTGAGCGTTCGCGAGCTGGCCGGCGCGGCCGGGGTCAACCTTTCCATGATCTCGTACTATTTCGGTGGCAAGGAAGGGCTGTATGCCGCGGTGCTGACCGAACAGTTCGCCATTCTGGGAAAGCTGGAAGAGATCGAGCAGATGGAAATCGACACGCTCCAAAAATTCGAACTGTATGTTCGCGCCACGGTTTCACGCTATCGCAGCAATCCATACCTGCTCCGCTTCTACACCAGTGAACTAACCAATCCGACCGCCTGCTTCGAGACGATCATAAAACCGGCGATCAAGAGGGTCGTGCAGATGCTTCTGGAGACATTTGCAGATGGACTTTCCGGCAGGAAGTTCAGGGATGACCTGAATCCTACCGATACGGTGCTGGCCCTGGCCGGGATGATCAATTTCTATTTTCTGCTGGAACCGGCAACGGCCGAACTGGTCGATCATTCTCCGGAGCGTGATGAACAGCTTATCCGGCATATCATGGATATCTTTACACGGGGGGTCCTCAGGTAATGCTCCGGGCGTTTTTTTATGAATAGCGCAAAAACAAACGTTTGTTTGATGGGCCGTGACATTGCTGAGCACATTTTCAATGATGAAATGAAACGGACACATTTACTGAAATCAACCACAACAGTATGCAAAGGAGAAAATTATGGAATCCAAAGACAAGTTTGAATGTGGAATCTGTTATTACCAGAGTCTGGCACAAGATTTTACGCCAATTACGGTAAGCGCGAATTTTGCCGCGCTGGAATGTCCTAAATGCCTTAACAACGATGGAGAAACTTTCATGGAAGTAAATACAGAAGAAAAATTGGCCGCATAAAGAAGCAGAAACGTCCGTTTTATCATGAAACTCACAAGCCGCCCCGATCCGGGACGGCTTTTTTTGCGGGTAGCCTGGTAGATAAGGTTGCCTGTAAACAGATATGCGGTATCATTCGGGATGCTGATTGAATTGTAAGGCAATCATTAACGAGGGGGCCGTTATGCATGTAAAAGAAAAAATCTATATCGATGGCAGCTGGGTGTCACCTGCGGGAAGCGGATTTCTGGAAATAACCAATCCGGCCACGGAAGAGCTGATCGGCAGGATCCCGGCCGCTACCCGAGAGGATGCGGGGCAGGCGGTTGCCGCAGCCAGGAGAGCGGCGGACGCCTGGGGTTGCACTCCGGTTGCCGGGCGGATCGAATGCCTGGCCGGAATCCATCGGGGACTCGCGGAGCGGGCAGAGGAGATCGCCGGCATCATTACCGCCGAAGTCGGTATGCCGCTCAAGCTCTCGCGGCGAATTCAGGCCGGGTTGCCGGTCGCTGTCTGGGAGAGTTATGTAAAACTGCTCGGAGAATATGCTTTTGAAGAGCGGATCGGCAACTCGCTGGTGCTGCGCGAACCGGCCGGGGTGGCGGCCTGTATCACCCCCTGGAACTACCCGCTGCATCAGGTTGTTGCCAAGGTGGCGCCGGCGCTGGCGGCCGGCTGTACCGTGGTGCTCAAGCCGAGCGAGGTGGCGCCGCTCTCGGCCTTTATCCTGGCGGAGGTCATCCACGAGTCCGGGCTTCCGGCCGGAGTATTCAACCTGCTGACCGGCACCGGCGCGGAGGTGGGAGAACAGCTGGCGCAAGATCCGGATGTTGACCTGATCTCCTTCACCGGCTCGCTGCGCGCGGGGCGCAGGGTGGCGGAGCTGGCGGCCGGAACGGTTAAACGGGTGAGCCTGGAGCTGGGCGGCAAGTCCGCAGCTGTAATTCTCGACGACGCCGATCTGCCGACCGCGGTCAAGGCAACCGTGGCGGCCTGTTTCATCAATTCCGGCCAGACCTGTACCGCGCACACCCGGTTGCTGGTGCCGGAGCGGCTCTACCAACAGGCGGCGGAACTGGCTGTAGCCGCTGCCAGCGCATTTGCGCCTGGTGACCCCCTGAAAGAGCAGACACGGCTCGGGCCGCTGGTTTCAGCTGCTCAGCGGGAGCGGGTACGTGATTACATCCGCAGGGGAATCGCTGAGGGGGCCGAACTGATGCTGGGCGGCGCTGAACCGCCGGATGGGCTGGCAACCGGTTTCTTCGTCCGTCCGACGGTCTTCGGCCGAGTCACCCCGGAGATGACCATTGCCAGGGAAGAAATTTTCGGACCGGTCCTGTCGATCATGGCCTACCGGGATGAAGATGAAGCGGTTGGAATCGCAAACGGCACCATCTACGGTTTGGCGGCGGCGGTATGGTCCGGCGATCCCCGGAAGGCGGAAAGCTTGGCTCGGCGTCTGAAGGCGGGGCAGGTGGATATTAATGGCGGCACATTCAACCTGCTGGCGCCGTTCGGCGGCTTCAAACAGTCGGGTTATGGAAGGGAGCTGGGATCGTTCGGTCTGGAGGAGTTTCTGGAGATAAAATCCATGCAATTCAAGTTGTAGAACAGATCACAGCTGCTTTGACAATGGGTATGAATAAGCATCGCAATAAAATGGGTGGGAGAAATCCCTCCCATTATATTTTTAATTAGCAAAAGATCCTGAATTTGGTTGAGAGATGCTCCGGTATGGGTTAAAATGCCGTTATAAAAGTATTGGTGTCTGGAGGCGGTCATGTCAGAGGGTTTTGAACTACGAAAGTTTGTTGCCCCTGAATTCATATTCGGTGTGGGCGCCCGGAGTCTGGCCGGACGATATGCCAAAAATCTGGGAGGGCGCAAGATCCTGGTGGTTTCCGATCCGGGCGTGGTTGCGGCCGGCTGGACCAGGGACGTGACCGACAGCCTGGTGGAAGCTGGGTTGCCGTTTGCCCTGTTCACCAGTGTTTCACCCAATCCGAAAGTTGACGAGATCATGGCCGGCGTTGCGCTTTACCACGCCGAAAGATGCAATGCGCTGGTGGCGGTGGGAGGCGGCAGTTCCATCGATTGCGCCAAGGGTATCGGCATTGTCGCGTCCAACGACCGGCATATTCTGCTGTTCGAAGGCGTGGACATGGTGCGGCTGCCGATGCCGCCCCTGATTTGTGTCCCGACCACCGGAGGCACCTCGGCGGATGTTTCACAGTTCGTCATCATCAGTAATCCGCTGGAGAAAGTCAAATTCGCGATCATCAGCAAATCGGTTGTTCCCGATCTGGCCTTGATCGATCCGGCCACGCTGACCACGATGGATGCGTACCTGACCGCCTGCACCGGCCTGGATGCGCTGACCCACGCCATCGAGGCCTATGTCTCGACCGCCCGCTCGGCAATGACCGACCTGCACGCCATTGAAGCCATCCGCCTGATTTCAGCCAATCTGCTCCCCTCCATCGCCAACCTTGGCGACCTGGAATTGCGCAGCAACGTGATGCAGGGCAGCCTGCAGGCGGGACTGGCCTTTTCCAATGCCATCCTGGGGGCAAACCACGCCATGGCCCATAGCCTGGGCGGGGCGCTGGACATAGCCCACGGTGAGTGCAACGCGATCCTGCTCGACCATGTGATCGCGTTCAACCAGCCGACCGCGCCGGACCGTTTTGAGCACATTGCCGAAGCGATGGGGTTGGATCTGCGTGGGAAAACCTCAGTCCAGAAAAAATCGGCACTGCTCAACCACATCAGGGAGCTGAAAACGGCTGCCGGCGTGGCCCGGACGCTGAAAGAGCTGGGCGTGGGGCGTGACGATGTAAAATTCCTCACCGGCCATGCTCTGAAAGATCCCTGTATGGCGACCAATCCCAGAAAGGCATCCAAGCGCGACATCGAGGTAGTGTATGAAGAATCGCTCTGATGCTTCCGACCAGCTGGTCGTCCTGCAGAAGAAGCTGGCCGGCTTCGGCGAATACTCCCTCCGCAAAACCTACTATCCCGAATTGCAGCAGAGCCTGGAGGACCTGCGCGAAAGCGAGGCCTTCCTAAAGAATATTGTCGATAACATCCCGGCCATGGTCTTCGTTAAAGATGCGGTCGAGCTTCGCTATGTCGCCTTCAACAAAGCCGGCGAGGAATTGCTGGGCTACTCACGGGAAGAGCTGTTGGGTAAAAACGATCGCGACCTCTTTCCCGAAGTACAGGCGGCCTTCTTCACCGGCAAGGACCGGGAGGTGCTAGCGCGGGGCGATCTGCTGGAGATTCCCGAGGAGACGATCAAAACCAGGTCCGGTGACGACCGAATTCTGCGCGTCCGGAAAATTCCACTCTTTGACAACGAAGGGAAAGCCCGCTACCTGCTGGGAATCGCGGAAGACATCACCGATCGCAAACGCCTGGAGGAGCAACTGCTGCAATCCCAGAAGATGGAGGCGATCGGGCAGCTGGCGGGAGGGGTGGCTCATGATTTCAACAATATCCTGATGGTGATCATGGGTTACGGCAACATGTTGAAAATGGACCTGGGCCCGGACTCTCCCCATAAGGAAAAGCTGGAGCAGATCATCAAAGCTTCGGAGAGGGCCGCCCAGTTGACCCGCAGCCTGCTGACCTTCAGCCGCAAACAGGTAATGAACCCCCAATCGGCCAACCTGAATGACGTGGTCAAGCAGGTCCGGCATTTCCTTGAGCGGATCATCGGCGAGGATATCCAGCTTAAGTCGGTACTGGCCCCTGAAGAGCTGAAGGTGGTAGTTGACAGCGGCCAGATCGAGCAGGTTTTGGTCAACCTGGCGACCAATGCACGCGACGCGATGCCGAAAGGCGGGATGCTGACGCTTGAGACCGGTGTGATGGATGTGGATGAATCGTTTGTTCAGGCCAACGGTTATGGCAAGCCGGGACGATATGCACTGATCTCGGTCACTGATACCGGCACCGGCATGGATGAAAAAACCAGGATCAGGATCTTCGAACCATTTTTCACCACCAAGGAGGTGGGCAGGGGGACCGGGCTCGGCATGGCGATCGTCTACGGGATCGTCAAGCAACATCATGGATTTGTAAACGTCTACAGTGAGCCGGGGATCGGCACCACCTTTCGTATATATATCCCTGTAAATAGCGGGGAATTCGTCGCGGGCGGGGAATCCGTGACCACAAAACCTCCGGAAGGGGGCAGCGAATCGATCCTGGTGGCGGAAGATGACGCCAGCGTGCGCAATCTGGTGCTGGAGGTGCTGACCGGTTACGGCTACACGGTCATCTCCGCTGAGAACGGACTGGATGCGGTAGATAAATTCAGAGCCAACCGGGATTCGATCAGACTTATCCTGATGGATATAATCATGCCCAGGATGAACGGCAAGGAAGCATACCGGGAGATCAGGCGGATCGATGCCGATGTAAAGATCCTCTACACCAGCGGTTACACACTGGATACGATACAGAGCCGCGATGTGCTTGACGAGGGGGCGGAGCTGGTCATGAAACCGATTCAGCCGCTTGAACTTTTGCGAAAGGTACGCGAACTGCTCGACCGGCAATAGTTATTGCTCCAGCGCTTCAGTAACGGCCCCTTCCATCAGCCTCGGCCAGGCTGCGCAGCTTCCTGTAGAGCGTATTCCTGCCGATCCCCATCTTCCTGGCTGCTTCCGCGATATTCCCGCCGGTCATATCCAGCGTCGATGAAATCAGGCGCGCCTCCATTTCGGCCATCAACACATTTCCGGCATTATCAGGACGGAGTGTCTGGCCTGGCCCGGCAAGCGGGCCGGCCTGTTCCAGGAAATCCCCGGAGAGGTCATCTTCCGTTATTTCATTGCGTTCACCCAGCAGGGCTACGGCTGTCCGGAGCACATTATGCATCTGGCGGATGTTGCCGGGCCAGGGATGCTGCTCAAAGATGCGCAGCACGTGGGGTTGGATGGTGATGCATCTTCCGACGCCGCAGAGGCTCTCAAGGATCTTGCCGGCCAAAAGTAACCTGTCCTCCCGTTCCCTCAGGCTTGGCAGGGTCAGCAGCAGGCCGTTCAGGCGATAGTACAGATCTTCCCGGAAACTGCCGGCCGCCACCGAGTCCCGCACCCTGCGGTTGGTGGCGCAGATTACCGCCAGATCAACCCGGTGGCCACCGCTGCCCCCCAGCGGAGTCACCATCCGGTCCTGCAGCACTCGCAGCAGACGTGCCTGGAACTGGAGCGGCATCTCCCCGATCTCGTCCAGAAACAGCGTCCCCTTGTCGGCTTCCCTGATCTTGCCGATCTGTCCCTTGCGACGCGCCCCGGTAAAGGCGCCTTCCTGGTAACCGAACAGTTCCGATTCGATCAGCCCTTCCGGAATCGCGGCGCAGTTGATCGGCACGAACGGGCCGTTTCTGCGCGGTCCGGCCAAGTGCAGGGCCCGGGCCAGCAGCTCCTTTCCGGTTCCGGATTCCCCCTCGATCATGATCGGAATGTCGTGGTCCACGACCCTTAGTGCCTTGGTGATCACTCCCCTCATCTTGGGATCGCCATGTTCCAGCTCATCCAGCAGCATGCCCTCCGGTTTTTTTCTGGATTCAGCAGGTTTGTTTTCATCCGGTTTCCGGGAGTTGATAGGCAGGAACGTCACCGGGGAAACCGATGTGCCGGCCCAGACCCGCCCGTATACCTCAACGCCGGAGGCCAGAGGCAGCTTCAACACCGGCTGAGGCAGATAGCGGGATTTCTCCAGCAGCTTGGCCACGGTCAGCCTGAATGTTGACATGCAGGTCTGTCCCGCAAGCCGGAATCTATCCAGACCCAGCTGCAGCAGGGCGCTACGGTTGGCGGCCACCAGGTTGCCGTCGGGGGAAAATACGGCGATACCCTCATAGAGAGAGCCGATGAATTCCGGACGCACGTGGAAGTTGACGATGATGTCCTCCGGAAATTCCGGGGCGAACATCTGGTTCTCTATCATCTGGGCCGAGAGGCGCACCAGAGCGGTGGTGTGCTGCTGGTGGACACGGTAATCGCCGGATACGTCCAATGCACCCAGTATGCCCCCCCTGGGATTGAAAATCGGAGTGGCGCAACAGCTAAGGAAGCGGTTCTTGTCTATGAAATGCTCGCTGCTGTGAACCTGCACCGTCATCTGTTCTTCCAGCGCGGTCCCGATCGCGTTGGTGCCGTTAACCCCTTCGGACCAGATGCCGCCCGGTTTCAGGTAAACCTTCTGGGCCTGTTCCACGAAATCCGGGTCTCCGATAGAGTGCAGTATGACACCGTCGCTGTCCGCCAGCAGGACCATGCTGGATGAACCGGCGATCTCGTGGTAGAGACTTTCCATTACCGGCTGGGAGCGGGTCAGGAAAACATCGTTGTTTTCCCGGCGTTGCATCAGGTCGTAGCGTGGGGTGCAACGGGTTTCACCGCGTTCGATGCCGATGCCGCGCTCGGCCGAGCGCTGCCAGGAACGGATGATGGTGTCGGTTACGACTCCGGCCGGAATTATCCCGTGGGTCAGGAAATCTTCGCGGGCCCTGCGGACACTTTCAAGCTTCTCTGCTGTAAAACTCCCCATTAGTTTTCTCCATGAAATCTGCAATCTGTGGATTATTTCAACAATTCAGGCGTCCAGTCGCTTTATCAAATAATCCATGCCATTTCTGTGCCACAAAACAATGTTATGTGTCTCGTTGTGGAGCAGTCCGGATCCGCATGTGTCTCGTAATGGCACACATGTATGCCATACCAGCGATGTATCCGGGTTATCGGTGAATGGCGTCCGGGATGACCGCCTTTTTCAACATACCGTAAATTATGCATATTATCACTTTACGTAGTTCCAGTGTGCCGTGTTTATAAAAATGTTTTATCAGTTGGCATGCACACTGCTCTATATACGGACAAAGAAACTGAATCGTTTTTAACGGGTAATCAATCACCCCATCACACACAAAGGAGCTAAGACATGACAACAGCGGCACAGGAAATCGATGTAATGGCAGCAAAGGCGCTCAAGGCGCTCGAAGAGTTTAAGGGTTTCACCCAGCAGCAGGTTGACAGGATCTGCGAAGCGATGACCGTGGCCGGTGTTGCCAATGAGCGCTATCTGGCAGAGTTTGCAGTTGAGGAAACCGGCATCGGCAATGTGGAAGACAAGGTCATCAAGAATCACTTCGGCACCCAGGTGGTCTACGACTACATGAAAAACGCCAAGTCGGTGGGAGTAATTGATGAAACCGACGGTATCATCTCGATCGCCGAGCCGTTCGGTGTCGTCGCCGCCGTCACTCCGACCACCAACCCGACCTCCACCACCATGTTCAAAGCGCTGATCGCTCTCAAGGGGCGCAACGTAATCATCCTGGCCTTCCATCCCAGGGCACAGCAATGCAGTGCCGCAGCCGCCAAGATCATGCTGGATGCTGCCGTTGCCGCCGGAGCTCCGCAAAATTGCATTCAGTGGGTTACCCAGCCCTCTATCGAGGCCACCGATGCGCTGATGAAGCATCCGGATGTGTCGATCGTCGTCGCCACCGGCGGCGGCGCGATGGTCAAGGCCGCCTACAGCTCCGGGCATCCGGCGCTGGGTGTTGGACCGGGCGGCGTACCGGTTTTCATTGAAAAGAGCGCCAATCTTCACATGGCCGTGGAAGACGTGATCGCTTCCAAGACCTTCGATAACGGTACCATCTGCTCTTCCGACCAGTCGGTGATCTTCGACGATCACAGCATTGCCGAAAAGACACTGATACTCTTCGAAAGAAGCGGCGCCTACCTCTGTACCGAGGCTGAAAAAGCCAAGCTGGAAACCGTGATGTTCGACAAGGAGAAGGGTGTCCCATCCATGTCGATCGTCGGCAAGAGCCCGCAGGTTATCTCCGAGCTGGCCGGTTTCAAGATCCCGGCCGACAGGAAACTGCTGATCGTGCCCTTGACCACTACCGGCGGGGACGACTGGATGAGCCGCGAGAAGCTCTCGCCGGTTCTTGGCTGGTACGTTGCCGATGGCAAGGATGCGGCCATCAAAGCCGCTGCTACGCAACTGGACCACGGCGGCGCCGGTCACTCGGCGGTGGTCTTTACCGAAAACGAAGATATCGCCCACGAGTTCGCGCTTAAAGTGGATGCCAACCGCGTGGTCTGGAACCAGCCTTCGGTGCATGGCACCATCGGCGCTCTCTACAACACCCTGGTACCTTCCCTGACCCTGGGATGCGGCGCCACCGGTGGCAACATCACCACCGAGAACGTCGGCTACAAGAACCTGCTCAACATAAAGCGCCTCGCAAGAAGGAATCCGGCCAACAACTGATCCGAACCAGCTTCTTCCGGTTAGATTCTTGCCGTGGCCTTAAATATCCCCCCTCCCTTTGCGGGAGGGGGTTAGGGGGTGGGGGTAATTGCCACTGCGGTATTTCATTGCAGCTTCACCCTCCCCTCAATCCCCTCCCGTCAAGGGAGGGGAAGCTGAAAGCAAATACATAACCGGACGAAATTGGTTCCGATCGGATTATCCAGTAAATTAAGATGCATAAATTAAATTACATTCCCCCTTCCTTGGTGGGAGGTGGAATTCGCTGAATGGAAAAATTTGCCTGGGGCTGTTTGAACCTTAGCCCCAAGTGAACCCGGCCGGGTTCGCACTGCTTTTGAACATGAAATTTCCCGGACATGTCCGGATATAAAATATAGATCGTTATCTGGAGATAAATGATGAACATACACGAATACCAAGCCAAAGCGATTTTGAGGGAGTTCGGCGTGCCGGTTCCCGACGGGCACGTCTGCTACAACGGCGCCAGTGCCCGTGAGTGGGCCAAGCGGCTGGGTGAGGGGCCCTGGGTGGTTAAGGCCCAGATTCACGCCGGCGGACGCGGCAAGGGGGGGGGAGTCAAACTGGCCCGCACCTCCGACGAAGTGCGCATGATTGCCCGCGACATGCTGGGCATGACCCTGCGTACGCACCAGACCGGCCCGGACGGCAAGCTGGTCACCCGGGTGCTGGTGGAGAACGGCTGCAGCATCGCCAATGAACTGTACGTCAGCCTGGTGGTTGACCGGGGCACATCCAAGGTTGCGGTCATGGCCTCCACCGAGGGGGGCATGGACATCGAAGAGGTGGCCGCCAAAACCCCCCATAAAATTTTCACCGAAACCATCGATCCTCTGGTTGGATTGACCGCCTTCCAGTGCCGCAAGATCGCCTTCAGCCTCGGTCTGGGTGGCAAACTGGCGGGCAAGGCCGTCACGGTACTGCAGGGCCTCTACAAGACCTTCATCGCCTGTGACTGCTCCATGCTGGAGATCAACCCGCTGGTGATCACCGCCGAGGAGGAGCTGCTGGCGCTGGATGCCAAGTTCGGTTTCGACGACAACGCCGTCTTCCGCCATCCCAAGCTGAGCGACATGCGCGACTACGACGAAGAAGACCCCAACGAAGTCGAAGCCTCCCAGCATGACCTCTCCTATATCTCTCTGAGCGGCAACATCGGCTGCCTGGTCAACGGCGCCGGCCTGGCCATGGCCACCATGGACATCGTCAAGCATTACGGCGGCGACCCGGCCAACTTCCTGGATGTGGGGGGCGGGGCCACCGCTGAGCGGGTAACCGAAGCCTTCAAACTGATCCTCTCCGACTCTAACGTCAAAGGAATCCTGGTCAACATCTTCGGCGGCATCATGAAGTGTGATGTCATTGCCACCGGGGTTATTGAAGCAGCCAAACAGGTTTCTCTGCAGGTCCCGCTGGTCGTTCGTCTTGAGGGAACCAACGTAGCCCGTGGCAAGGAAATGCTGGCCGAAAGTGGCTTGAACATCGTCGCCGCCGACGGCATGGCCGACGCGGCCCAGAAAATCGTCCAGGCCGTGAAAGGAGCCAACCAATGAGCATAATGATCAATAAAAATACCAAGGTCATCACCCAGGGCATCACCGGCGCCACCGGCCTGTTCCACGCCCAGGGGGCCAGGGAATACGGCACGCAGATGGTGGGCGGAGTTACTCCCGGCAAGGGCGGAACCACCATCGACGGCTTCCCGGTATTCGACACCGTACAAGACGCCGTACACCAGACCGGAGCGACGGCTAGCGTCATCTATGTTCCACCCCCCTTTGCCGCAGATTCGATCATGGAAGCGGTGGATGCCGGCATCGAACTGGTCTGCTGCATCACCGAAGGCATTCCGGTTTTGGACATGGTCAAGGTCAAGCAGTACATGAAGGGCAAGAAGACCCGCCTGGTCGGCCCCAACTGCCCCGGCGTGATCACCCCCGGCGAATGCAAGATCGGCATCATGCCCGGCTACATCCATAAACCGGGTAAGGTCGGCGTCGTATCGCGCTCCGGCACACTGACCTACGAAGCGGTCTGGCAGCTGACCTGCCTGGGGCTGGGACAATCCAGCTGCGTCGGCATCGGCGGCGACCCGGTCAACGGCACCAACCACCTGGATGTGCTGCGGCTGTTCGAAGCAGACCCGGACACCGAGGCTGTGATCATGATCGGCGAAATCGGCGGCACCTCGGAGGAAGAGGGCGCCTGGTTTGTCAAGGAACACATGACCAAACCTGTGGCGGCCTACATCGCCGGGGTTACGGCCCCTCCCGGCAAGCGCATGGGACATGCCGGCGCGATCATCTCCGGCGGCAAGGGCACCGCCACCGAGAAGGTGGCGGTCTTGAGGGAGTGCGGCATCAGCGTCGCCGACAGCCCGGCCGAGATGGCCCAGGCGCTGTTGAAGATCTATAAGCCGTAGAGTCAAAGTGCTAAATTCAAACGGAAACGTGTGAAATGGGAAAATACAAGCAAAGTCCGAAATACAATGTCGTATCCATGAGGCTTAGTGACGAGGAAAAGCTGCTGCTGGACCAACTCACTCTGCGTAGCAGCAAGAGCATATCCAGGCTGATGCGTGAGGCGATAACGCTTTACAGCCTGCTGGTTAACAATCCCGGATGAATCGGGAATAAGGGCTCCGGTATTATGGGTGCCGGACGAGCGCATACTGCCATGTGTGCTCCTTTCATGGGCCGGGGGTAATCACTTCCCCCGGCTTATTAGAAACTGAAAAAGCAAATTACGGAGTTGCTCTCATGCTAGTCATATCGTGCATCAAACAGGTGCCGGATACCACCCAGGTAAAGATTGACCCGGTAACCAATACACTGATTCGTGATGGAATCCCGTTTATCATAAACCCCTACGACTCACATGCCCTGGAGGAGAGCCTGAGGCTCAAGGATCGCTACAATCTGCGCACCGTGGCGCTCTCGATGGGTCCGCCCAATACGGTGGCCACCTTGCGGAAAGCCTGCGCCCTCGGGGTTGACGAGGCCATCCTGCTTTCCGATCGCTGCTTTGGCGGCGCCGATACCCTGGCCACCAGCAAGGTGCTCTCGGCCGCGATCGAGCGGTTGGACCGGCAGGAACAGGTCGGCATCGTTTTCTGCGGCAAACAGACCATCGACGGCGATACCGCCCAGGTCGGCCCAGGTATCGCCTCCCGCCTGGGCTTCAGCCAGCTGACCCTGGTTGACCGGATCGAGTCGATCGATTTTTTGCACAAGACCATCCGTGTGCGCCGCAAGCTGGAAGGGCGCCACGAGATCGTCGAAGCGCCTCTGCCGGTGATGATCACGGTGGTCAGGGAGCTCAACCGCCCCCGCTATCCGACCGTGCCGATGCGGATTGAATCGCGGGATACTGAAATCAAAGTCTGGGACAATTCGGTCCTCGAACTTGACGTTGAGACCGTCGGTCTGAAAGGTTCCCCGACCTGGGTCAGTAAGATCTTTTCCCCGGAGCGTGACCAGGGAGAAATCATCGGCGATGGCATCGGCGATCCGATTGGGACCGCCAACCTGCTGATCGACAGGCTGCTCGGCAAGGACCTGCTGGCGGTGTAGAGTCGCAAAGGATGAATTATGAGTTGGTCCCATCTTTTCATATTTTATCCTTCACAATTCATAATTCATGGAAGGGTTTTACATGACTGACATAAAAAAACCTAAAAAACCCCGCGGCGTGGCCAGCCTGATCGAAGGCAAGTGTATCGCCTGCGGAGCGCGCTGCCAGAGTTCCTGTCCGGTCAACTGCATCGAGATGACCGATTCAGGTGAGCCGGTCATCGAAACCGCCAAGTGCATCGGCTGCCTCAAGTGCGTCAAGATCTGTCCGGCGGCTGCGCTGGAGATGTATTTCACTCCTGAGGAGCAGGCGATTCTGGCCGAACTGGCCAAAAACTCCGCCGGCCCGCTGGTGGAGGAGCTTGACGAAGAAAGCGAACGTCTCCGGAAGATGCTCGCCGGATATCGTGGTGTCTGGGTAGTTATCGAACAGTACGACGGTGTTACCGCCAAGGTCTCCTGGGAACTTCTGGGTACAGGTGCCGGACTGGCCAAAACCCTGGGGGTACAGCTGAGTGCGGTCATCCTGGGGCAGGGAATTGAACATCTCTGCCACGAGGCCTTCGAGCATGGCGCCGACCGGGCGATTGTCCTGGATGCAGCGGTGTACAGGAACTACCGTACCCAGCCCTATTCCGACGCCATCTGCTATCTGATCGAGAAATACCGGCCGGAAGTGATCCTGATGGGCGCCACCGCTCAGGGGCGCGACCTGGCTGGCGCCGTGGCAACCGTGGTCAAGACCGGACTGACCGCCGACTGCACCGGCCTCGGCATTGACGACAAACGCAACCTGATGCAGACCCGTCCCGCCTTTGGCGGCAACATCATGGCCACCATCATGTGCGACAAGTTCCGTCCGCAGATGGCAACCGTGCGTCCGCACGTGATGCAGATGCCCGAGCTGCAGCCCGGCAGAACAGGTGAAATCATCCGTGAGGCGTTCGCGCCTCTGGAGCAGAACGTACTGGTCAAAGTGCTGGAGGTGATCAACGACCGGGACGGCAAGGACCAGGTCGATGTGGCCGCGGCCGAGATCATCGTATCCGGCGGGCGTGGGATGATGAACAAGGACAATTTCGCCCTGTTGCAGGAGTTGGCCGATGAACTGGGCGGGGTGGTCGGGGCATCGCGCAGCGCCGTGGACGCGGGCTGGATCTCCCATGGCCGACAGGTTGGCCAGACCGGTAAGACCGTGCGTCCCAAAATCTATATCGCCTGCGGCATCTCCGGAGCGATCCAGCACATGGTCGGCATGCAGGATTCAGACACAATCATCGCCATCAACCGCGACCCGGAAGCGCCCATCTTCCAGGTAGCCACCTACGGTGTGGTGGGCGACCTGTTCCAGGTGGTGCCGGCGCTGATCGGCAGAGTGCGGGAACTCAAGCGCGGCAATGGCGCTTGCCAAGCGGGCAGAGCCGCGGCTTGATCAAGTCAACAGGTTCAAAACAAAAACACTCTCGCAAAGGCGCAAAGACGCAAAGAAAATCAATGTAATTATAAGATGCTGAGTATTTTAGAATCTGGTAGCGAGGTATCATTTCATGTCACTACATCAAGCTGTTTTTACGGCCATATTTGCTGTTTCGGTACTCTCCTTCATGTTCAGCTGCTATCAGCGGCTGCAGCTGGTAGCCATCGGCGTCCCCGAAAATCGCTTTGACAATCCGTTCGGTCGTTTGCTGGGTATGTTCAATTATGCCTTTGCCCAGAAGCGGGTTCTGGCGCGGCCGTATGGATTCAACCATTTCATGCTGTTCTGGGCCTTCATGCTGCTGCTGGTTGCCAATGGCGAGTTTCTGCTGGAGGGCTTGCTGCCCGGAGTGAATCTGGCGCTTCTGCCGCAGCCACTGTACCATACCCTGCAACTGCTCTTCGATCTGGTTTCGGTGGCCGCCCTGGTCTCGGTGCTGGTAGCGTTGGCCCGCCGCCTGCTGTTTCCGCCCGAATACCTGGGAAACGATTACACCCGTCCCGCCAGCGGTGAGGCGCTGCTGATCCTGTTAATGATCGCCACCCTGATGGCGGCCTTTTTCCTGCTGAACGGCGCCCATATCGCCCTGGGACAGTCCGGCACCTGGCGGCCGGTTTCATCGGCGATCGCCGCGCTTATCGACGGACTCCCCCCGGCCGTACTTGAAATGGTGGCGGTTGCCTCCTGGTGGCTGCACGCGCTGGTATTGCTTCTGTTCATGAATTTCCTGCCCCGCAGCAAGCATATGCACATCCTGACCGCGATCCCCAACTGCTATTTCAAAAACCTGGCAAAGCCCAACGTGCAGCCGAGGGAGACCTTTGAAAAGGGTGAGCGTTACGGCGTCAGCAGTGTCGAGCAGTACAGCTGGAAGGATCTGTTCGACTCGCTGACCTGCACCGAGTGCGGACGCTGCCAGGATCTCTGCCCGGCCCACAACACCGGCAAACCGCTCAATCCGCGCCGGATCGTGCACGATATCAAGGTCAACCTGCTTAAGAACGGCCCGGCTCTTAAAGATGGCAAAACCGGTCTGACGTCGCTGATCGGAGTGCCGGCCGAAGGGACCATCGGTGAGGATGCGCTCTGGTCCTGTACCACCTGTGGGGCCTGCACCTCGGTCTGCCCGGTGCTGATCGAGCAGATGCCCAAAATCGTCAAGATGCGCCGCCACCTGGTGCAGGAGAAGTCCCAATTCCCCGAGGAGTTGCTGAACCTGTTCGAGAATATGGAGCAGCGCGGCAACCCCTGGGGCATCGCCCCGTCGGAGCGGACCAAGTGGAGCAGCCAGCTGGGCGATCGCGCCTTCAAGCCGGGAGAGAGTGAGTACCTGTTCTTCGTCGGTTGTGCCGGCGCTTTCGACAGTCGCAACAAACACGTCAGCGTGGCCTTGGCGACTATCCTGGACGCGGCCGGGGTCTCCTGGGGCATGCTGGGCAAGGAGGAACAGTGCTGCGGCGACAGTGTGCGCCGTCTCGGCAATGAATACGTATTTGATAAAATGGCCCGGGAGAATGTGGCTCTGTTCAAGGAGAAGGGCATCACCAAAATAGTTACCCACTGCCCGCACTGCTTCAGCACGCTCAAGAACGATTACCGGCAGTACGGGCTGGAGATCGAGGTGTTGCACCATTCCCAGCTGATAGCGCAGCTGGTGGAAAGCGGCCGGCTCAAGCCGGCCAGACTGCCCAAGCTCGGCAATGTGATCTTTCACGACTCCTGCTACCTCGGACGACATAACGACACCTATCAGGCGCCCAGAGCAGTGTTGAAGTCGGTATTGGGCAAGGCTCCGGGCGAGTTCGGCCGCAACCGCGAGAACGGCTTCTGCTGCGGAGCCGGCGGCGGCAGGATGTGGATGGAAGAACAGAGCGGTACCCGCATAAACCTGGAACGGGTCAAGGAGGCCATGAACGGTAAACTGCCGGATACGCTCTGCGTCAGTTGTCCATACTGCATGACCATGATGGAGGATGGCTTGAAGGATCTGGGGGCCGCCGACGTGATCCGGGTCAGGGATATAGCCGAGGTCATGGCGGAGGGAATCAGCTGACCGTTTTACTGCTTGCCAGAATAAGCCGTTCCAGCTATAGTGCCGCCACATTTTGCCAGTCTCCGAGTCGCGCAGCCTACCAGGGAAAAATCCTCATGGCCCGCGACCTGCGGGTGTCGCCGGAAACAGCGCCGCCCTCCTTTGAAAAGGGGAACCTGTGCTTGACGGTCCACCGTGGTGGTTCGCACGCGCCCCTTTTCCATTGAGAGAAGGGGCTTTTTTGTTTTTATCGACTCAGGAAAGGATATGTATAATGGTCAAACTGGTTGAAATCCCCATAGATCCGGCCTCAGTCTATAATTCCATCTGCTCGTCATTTTCCGGCTCGGTGGTGTTCCACTATGCGGTGGTCAAGAAACAGGCCGCTTCGGACAAGTCCACCAGCTCCATCGAATACAGGGCCCAGGGAAATACCATGCTGGAGTTGGAGAATATTGCCGGTGAAATAGAGCGTGGCTGGAACCTGGAGGATGTGCTGCTGATCCGCAGAACCGGCAGCCTGGACGTGGGCGAGATCATCTCGCTGGTGGCGGCCAGTTCTCCCAACAGCGAGGATGCCTTCGAGGCCTGCCGCTTCGGTATCAGCCGATTGAAGAAGATGTCAACCATAACCAAAACCGAGAAGTATGCCGATATCACATGCAAGAATGGAGGTCCGGATGAAACGATCAAGTAGTTTCAGAGTTATTGTCATGCTGTTGTGCCTGGTCTGGGCGACGGCGGCGCATGCGGAGAAGGGCTTTATCCTGATGGCCAGCACGATCGGGCCGATCGATGCCGGAATCGTGGCGGCGCTGGAAGATGGTTTTGAAAAGGAAACCGGCATCAATGTGCGGCATGTGGGGGCCGGCACCGGTAAAGCGCTGAAAATCTCGGAAAAGGGTAGTATTGACCTGGTAATGGTGCATGCCCGTTCGCTGGAGGAAAAATTCGTGGCGGCCGGCTACGGTACGGAGCGGATCCCGCTGATGTACAACGATTTCGTCATCGTTGGGCCGGCCGGCGACCCCGCCGGGATTCGCGGCATGAAATCGGCGACGGCAGCGCTCAAGGTGATTGCCGGAAAATCGGCGCCTTTCATCAGCCGTGGCGACAAGTCCGGTACGCACGTGGCCGAGATGGAACTGTGGAAGAAAGCCGGTTTGAATCCGGTCGGAGCATGGTACAAGGTCTATGAAAAAGGGAGTGAGGGGAATGTGCCGACACTTCGCTTCACCAGCAATTCCGGGGCATATACAATAATCGACCGTGCCACCTATCTGTCGATACAGAAAGAAATCAAACTCGGCGTGTTGGTCGAAGGTGACGAAGCCTTGCTGAACCGTATCTCGCTGATCCCGGTCAGCCAGAAGAAATTTCCCGCTGTCAACAGTCAGGATACCGCCGCCTTTGTCGCCTGGCTAACCGCGCCTGACAAAGGGCAGAAAATCATTGCCGGATTTGGTGTGGAACGTTTCGGCGGTCCGCTCTTTTTCCCGGATTCGCGTGAATGGCATGCCCGTAAAACAAAATAACCACAGCAGCACCATTGAAAGGAGATAGAAAATGAACAGGTCCGGATTGATGTCACGTGTTGTACCGTTGTTTGCAGTTTTGGCGATGTTGCTGGTAGCGCTGCCGGTCTTTGCCGCGCCAAAATCGGTCATCCTGGCCACCACCACCAGCACCCAGGATTCGGGGCTGCTGGACGTGCTGGTGCCCATATTCGAGAAGCAGAGCGGTTTTCTGGTTAAGACCATTTCGGTCGGTTCCGGTCAGGCCATGAAGATGGGGGAGAAGGGCGAGGCGGACGTGCTGCTGGTACACTCCCCCGAGGCAGAGAAGAAATTTATGGCCGATGGTTTCGGCGTAACGCGGCGCCTGGTGATGCACAATGACTTCATCATCCTGGGCCCCGCCTCGGATCCGGCCAAGATCAAGGGTGCCAAGGCGGCCGATGCGATGAAGCGCATCGCCCAGACAAACTCGCTGTTTGCCTCGCGCGGCGACAACTCCGGAACCCACGCCAAGGAAAAAGGGCTCTGGAAAGGGGCCGGCGTCAATCCGGAAGGGCAGAAGTGGTATCAGCAGACCGGCCTGGGGATGGGGCAGACCCTGAACGTGGCTGCCGAGAAAAAGGGCTATGTGCTGGCTGACCGGGCCACCTACCTGGCCCTCAAGAAGAACCTGGGGTTGGAAATACTGGTGGAGGGCGATGGCAAACTGCTCAACATCTACCACGTGATCGAGCTGAATCCGGCCAAGTCGCCCAAAATCAACATTCCGGGCGGCAAGGCTTTTGCCGATTTCATGGTGTCCAAAAAGACCCAGGATGTGATCGGCCATTTCGGGGTGGACAAGTTCGGCGCGCCGCTGTTCTTCCCGGATGCCGGTAAAAAACCGGAATCACTGGGGCTCTGATAAGCAGAGTAGCCAGTTAACCTCCAATCCACCGATTGTCGGCACTTCCTGGTGCCGACAATCTCCACACCTGCTGCCTCCGTTGTGTAGTTCCTCCTCAAAAGCCCCGCTCAAATCATTGATTCCCGTCAAATATATTCAATATCTCCCCGTAAAATAAGATTGTTAGCAATATGGCGCGGCTTTTGCTGATGTAATGAAACTGTGTTTTGCAATGAAATGGCGGGGCGCATGTTCTGCGCTAAAATCTGCTCAAAGCCGTGCCGATGGAGTTATGATGATATGCGAACAGTGAAAAAGAACTGTAAGAGGAAGTTGAAGAGTAATGCCAGCGCCAGGATGCCACGCCAGGAGACACTGACGGTTGTTACCGTACGCATCTCCGACGATGAAAAGGAACGGATTGACCGGATCATGGATAGCTGGAACATCAAGCGTTACTCGGATGTGATGAGAATGGCCGTGCGGATGTTGAAAACAGGGGCGATTCATTGAAGCGGAAACAGTGGTCATGACTTGAGGCGAGCGGTGAAAATTAACGTGAATCAGGCGGATTTGATTGAAACCGTCCATGGAACGGAAGCAGGTGGCGCTGCCTTGGCGGATCATCCCGCCAAGCTGTTCGTGGAGACAACCACCCGCTGCAACCTCAACTGCCTGATGTGTGTCAAGCAGAACCGTGGCAGCGAGGTCTGCGAGGGCGATTTCTCTCCGGAACTGTTCTCGCGCCTTGAACCGGCTCTTCCCGGCCTTGGAGCGCTGATCCTGAATGGCATCGGCGAGCCGCTCATGAATCCGTATCTGGAATCGTACATCCAGAGGGCCAGGAAGCTGATGCCGGCGGCCGGCTGGATCGGTTTCCAGTCCAATGGTGTGCTGATGACTAATCTGCGCGCCATTTCCCTGGTTGATTCCGGACTGGACCGTGTCTGCCTGTCCATAGACGCGATTGAGCCGGAACAGTTCAAAAAGCTTCGCGAAGGGGGGGAGGTGGAGTCAGTCGATCGGGCCTTGTCCTCTCTGCAATCCGCCATGAAGCAATGTGGTCGTCCTGATGTGAAACTCGGTGTCGAATTTGTAGCAATGCGCAACAATATCGCTGAACTTCCGGCAACACTCGAATGGGCCGCCAGGCGGGGAGCGAGATTCGCCATTGTCACCCATGTATTGCCATACGACAGGCAGCATGCCGGCGAGGCGATCTTCTGCAATGTCAGCGATCAGGCGCTGGCGCTCTACTCTGCATGGCGCGCAAAGGCCGCCGGGGCGGGGGTCGATATCAACCGCTATCCGGAAGTGCGCTGGAAATACTCGCGGACAGCCGACGAACAGGCGGTCGTGGATACGATCGAGGCGATGAAGTCCGAGGCGGAGCGGCAGGGGATCATGTTGGACATGAAGAAACTGCTGGCATTGGAACATGAACATCTGGAAGAAACCGCCGCCATCTTTTCGGCGGCAAAAGAGATCGCCGAAAAAACCGGTCTGGATCTGCGTCTGCCCGAGATCGCCCTCAGGGAACAGCGCAAATGCAGCTTTGTCGAGGAGGGGAGCGCGTTTGTTTCATGGAACGGAGATGTGTCCCCCTGCTATTTCCTGTGGCATCGTTACGACTGTTATGCCAGCGGCTGGAACCAGATCGTCAAACCCAGAGTGTTCGGCAATCTGCAGCGGCAGGATCTGCTGGAAATCTGGAACAGCCCGCAATTCAGGTCGTTCCGCGGCGACGTGCTGGCCTATGATTATCCCTCCTGCGCCAGTTGCGGCCTGGCGCCTTGCGACTATGTGCAGGCCGAGGAGTTCGAACAGGATTGCCACATCAGGAGTGTGCCCTGCGGCGCCTGCCTCTGGTGCGCCGGAGTGTTCCAATGCATGCGGTGATTTTGTCCGGACGGCGTGTCATAGCCTTCTAGGCGTATTTGAACAGTTCGACCATTCTCTTGAGATCCTCGGCCAGGTTGGATAGTTGGTTGGCGGCCGACGCCTCTTCATGGGATGCCACCGAGCTGATATGCGCTACTTCGGTGATCTGCTGGATATTATTGTTGATCTCCGTGGTTGTGGCGGTCTGTTCTTCCGCCGCTACGGCAATCTGATTGACCTGGTTGGTGACATTGGCGATCTGCTCCAGAATGTGGCGCAGCGCTTCGCCCGATTTCCCGGCTTCCAGGGTTCCCTGTTCAACCTGACGCACACCTTCATCCATTGCCGATACCGCGCTCCTGGTTTCCGACTGGATTGACTTGATCATCTCGCCGATTTCACGGGTGGCGCGGGTGGTGCGTTCGGCCAGCGCCCGGACCTCATCCGCGACAACTGCAAAACCGCGTCCCTGCTCACCGGCCCGGGCAGCTTCGATGGCAGCGTTCAGGGCCAGCAGGTTGGTCTGATCGGCAATATCCTCGATCGTGCCGATGATCTGGCCGATCTGGTCCGACCTGGAACCGAGGGTTTCCACCGTCTTGGCCGTGGAACGCACCCGGTCGGCGATCCGGCTCATCACGTTCACGGTCTCTTCGACCACCTGGGCGCCCATGCGGGCGGCATCGTTGGCCTTGGCCGAGTCATCAGCCGCGCTGTGGCAATTGCGGGCTATCTCCGAGGAGGTGGCCGACATCTCTTCGCAGGCCGTGGCGATGGTGCTGGCTTGCGCCGCCAGTTCCTCTGTGCTGGTGGCCATCTGGGCCGAGGTGGAGTGCATCTGGACCGCCGCTGAAGAAACCGAGAGGCTGTTGTCGGAAAGTTTCCTGATAATTCCGGACAGTTTTTCTCCCATCAGATTCATCTCCTTGCCGAGCATGCCCATTTCATCAGCGGAGGTGATCGAGGAGCGGGCGGTAAGGTCGCCGCCGGCAATCGCGGACATCGTGTCAAAGACATTCGCCAGCGAGCGGGTTATGCCCCTGGCGATCACGATGCAGACGATGATCGACAGAGCGATCGCGCACAGGATGATGAGCGTATTGATGAAAATCTGCTTCTTTGAGGATTCGTCGGCTATTCTGAAATGTTCCTGGCTGTGTTTGATGTTAAATGCGTTCAAGGTATTAATAGATTCCGCTGGCTTGTTATACAGAGGCGCCACCTTTTCGGATCCGAAGGAAACAGCTGCGGAAAGCGCCGCCTGGTCCTGCGTCCTATGCGCGGCCAAAAGCATCTCGGCCAGTTTGGAGCCCTGCACCGCATAGGCTTCCACACCAGCCTTGAATGTTGCCAGCAGGTCCTTTTCCTCCTGATCCAGTTCTTGCTGCTCAACTTGCTTGATTAAGTTGCGAATCTCGGAAATCTGCTTGTTGTAGTCATCAAATTTTTCGCTGATCCTGGTCATGTCCGTGAGCGCCATCATATAGACGAGGTTAAGTCGCGCCATCAGCAGGCGGCTCTTCATCTCACCAAAATTAGTAACAGTTTGTATGCTGCTGTTAATTTGGGCCAGATCCCGATTGGCTTGTTTCAGATCGAGGGTGCTCAGCGTGCCGATCACAACCAGTCCCAGGATACCTATTGACGCCAGCAGCAACAGTTTCGTCCGCATTTTCAAGTCAGACAGGCTGAATTTCATATGACCTCCCGCATTACTTTTTTATACTTGTATACATAAACACTCAGCAAACCAATAAGACTAACTCTTATTAATTTGTAGTAAGTAATCTTACGGCAGAGTAATGCTGTAAGAAAAATCCTGCATTGTGTTTTTTTTGACCATTATTCATATGGTACAGGCTTGATAGATTGGATGAAATTTATGCATATAAATACAGCCAACTAGCATTTTAACTCGCGGCGGCATGGTGCCAGGCCTCAACAGCGCGGCGTGGCCAGTGGATGGCAACCGGAATTCCGAGCCTGATTATTGTTAATAAATTTGCGGTTGACGTTGTGAAAATCACATATAAAATCTTTAGTAATTCGATGAAGTTGAAGTGTGAAAAATATAATTAAGCTGTTGTTTGCCCTGCTCGCTTTAAAATAAATGTGCCGAGAGGGCATTCGGACTTGATGGAAATTCATAGCGAATTCAGCTCGATTTGAAATCTCAGGAAGGTTTTTGATGAAACAATTCCCGTCAGAGCGTTCAGCAGGCTCACAAACAGCCCTGGTTTACACTTTGCTGATAATCGGGGTTCTGGCTGTCTTCGCAGTGACACTTACTATGTACATCTCGCGGCGACTGGAAAAGCATGCCGAACAGGAGTTGTCGCAACAGGCGCTGTTGCTGGTCAACACCATGTCGTCCTATCACTCCGCATTATCGGAAAGCGCGGTAAAGATAGCCAATGTATTTAAAATCCATTTTCCGGAAAAGTTTAGCATCGATCCATCCGAAAGCGTCACCATTCAAGGCAGGAAAACTCCTCTACTCAGAAACGGATCGGTGACACTGAATCTGAACAATTCAATCGTCGACCATTTTTCGTCTGACACCAAGGCGGCCGGAACTGTATTTGTCCGTTCGGATAACGATTTCATCCGGGTGTCCACGTCTTTGAAAAAAGAGGATGGCAGCCGTGCCCTGGGCACGCTGCTGGATAGAAATCACCCGGCGTATCAGGGACTATTGAAGGGCGCCGGTTATGTCGGCAAGGCGGAACTGTTCGGCAAGGACTACATGACCTCCTACCAGCCGGTCAGGGATGATAGGGGCAATGTGATTGCAGTGCTCTTCATCGGACTGGACTTTACCGACAACTTGAAAGGACTCAAGGACAAGATCCGCAACACTGAAATCGGGAGAAGCGGTTATATCTTTGTGGTGGATGCCAAGGAGGGAAGTGACTACGGAAAGCTCAAGATCCACCCTGTCAAGGAAGGCATCAACATCATCGATTACAGGGACTCAGATGGTCGCCAGTTCATAAGGGAAATACTGGAAAAGAAAAATGGAATCGTCCGCTATCCCTGGATCAACAAGGAACTTGGTGAAACAGAGGTACGGGAGAAGCTGGTTGCCTATCGCACGCTGAAAGAGTGGAACTGGGTTGTCTGCGCCGGGTCGTGGCTGGATGAGTTGAACGAAGATGCCAGGACACTCAGGAACGCCATGTTAATTGCAACGGTATTGGTTACGCTTGTATTGGTTTTGCTTTTCAGAACAATGCTGCGCATGGAAAAACGGTTGACCGGTGAGCTTCAGACACGCATCGACGAGTATCAAAAATCCCAGGAAGAATTGCAGGTGACCGAGGAGATGCTGCGGGCTCAGGTGGAAGATTTCATGCATAGCCAGGATGTGCTGCAGCAAACGGAAGAGATGCTACGCCAGCAGATCGGAGAGTATCAAACGACCCACGACCAGCTTCTGGCCAGCGAGGACCGCTTGAAAGTTCAGCTGGAACTGACCGAGGAAAGCTCGATAAAATTCAAGGCGGTATTTGATAATTCCCCGATCGCGGTGACGCTCACAACCATTCCCGGTGGCACCTTTTATGAAGTCAACCGTGCATTCACGGACATGTTCGGCTACAGCCGGGATGAAACGGTCGGTAAATCAACCATCGATCTGACACTGTGGCAAAAAGAAAATGAGTATGACAATTTTATTCAGCAGTTTCGGAATAACGGCTATGTACATAACTTCGAAGCGGTTATGCGCCGCAAGGATGGATCGGAAATCAGCGTGCTCTATTCCGGGACCAGGTTGGAGATTGCCGGCAAGCCTCTGATTTTGAGCGCGGTAATGAATATAACGGAGCAGAAGCGGCTTCAGAGCCAGCTGCACCAGTTGCAAAAAATGGATGTTGTCGGCCAGCTGGCGGGGGGGATCGCCCACGATTTCAATAATATGCTGACCGGGATTCTGGCTTCGGCCGAGATACTAAGGCGACGGCTTGCGGACGACGAGAAGAACAGCAAGATGGTGGGCAACATCATCGAGGCAGCGACCCGTTCAGCGGATTTGACCCGTGATCTGTTGACCATTTCCCGCAAGCGGCCGACTGTATTAGCTCCTGTAGCAATCAATGAATCAATCTCCTCGGTGATGGGCATGCTTGAGCGCACTATTGACAAGCATATTCAACTCACATCAAGTCTGGCGAGCGGAAATCCGGTTGTCATGTGTGATCAGACCCAACTGCATAATCTGTTGCTCAATCTGGGGGTAAATGCCCGCGATGCGATGCCGCGGGGCGGCACACTGACATATTCGAGCACAGAAAGAACACTCGATGAGATATCCTGCCGGTCCATGGGTTTCTCGGTCAAGCCGGGGCGATATCTGGAACTGGCAGTGTCGGACACCGGGGTCGGTATGACGGAAGATCTTTTGGAGCATATTTTCGAGCCGTTTTTTACCACAAAGGAGGCCGGTAAAGGGACCGGCCTTGGTCTGGCGTCAGTGTACGGAACGGTCAAAAATCATGGTGGCGAGATCATCGTCCAGAGTCAGCCCGGTCTCGGCTCGGTATTCAAGATCTTTCTCCCGCTGGTTTCCGCCGAATCCAGCGAACAGGCGCCCGAGGAAATGATTGTTCGCGGTAGCGGAGGCATATTGCTGGTGGACGACGAAGAGATGTTGCGGTCGGTCGGTTGCGAGTTGCTGGAAGAACTGGGTTATACGGTATTTCTTGCGGAAAACGGGGAACATGCGCTGGAGGTTTATGCTGCGAACCGTGGCGAAATTTCGCTTGTGATGTTGGACATGATCATGCCCAGGATGGGGGGCAAGGAGGCTTACCTGCGATTGCGTGAACAGGCACCTGGCTTGAAGGTTCTGTTCTGTTCCGGATTCAGCTGTGAAGGAACCGAGAATGAGCTGTTGGAAATGGGCGCCGGCGGTTTTATACAAAAGCCGTATAATCGAAGTGAGCTGAGCCGGGCCGTGGCCGGGATTGTGGGCCGGGCTTAAAGACAGTTGCCGTAAATATGTCCTGGTTCGCTTTTAACAACAATGTAATATGAGCCTAATAGCTCAAGTCGTTTTTTATCGCGTAGGCGATGATCTCGCCGCTGGTTCTCAGATTGAGTTTTTCCAGAATCCTGGTGCGATAGGTGCTGATTGTTTTTATGCTCAGGCATAATTCGTTGGCGATTTCGGTCATGGTCTTGCCGGTGGCCATCATGCCCACCAGTTGCTGTTCCCGGTCGGATAATGACTCGTGCAGATGTTCGACACTCTTTTTTGATTCAAATAGAGTCTCCGCCAGCAGTTCCGCCATTGACGGCCCCAGGTATTTGCCGCCTGAAAGAACCTTGCTGACCGCCCCCTGCAGTTCGTGTGACGCGCTTTCCTTGGTAATATATCCTGCTGCGCCCAAACGTAACGATCTTACTGCGTACTGCCCTTCGGAATGCATGCTCAACATCAATACCGGCACCGTCGGCTTGTCGCGTTTGATACACTTGAGGATTTCCAGCCCGTTTCGGCCTGGCATCGAGATGTCCAGCAGAACCAGAGCGTAATCAACGCTGTTGAACATGGCCAGCGCTTCCTGCCCATTGCTGGCCTGATCAATTTCAAACTTGCAGTCCATCTCGGAAAGTATCCGGACCAGACCGTGCCGCACAATCGTGTGATCGTCAACCAGCAAAATTTTCATCATTGCTCCTCCAATTTCAGCGGGGAATCACCACTCGTACAACAGTGCCGTCACCGGGAACGCCATGTATAGCTAGAGAACCGCCGCATTTTTTTGCCCGTTCCTGCATTCCCAGCATCCCGAAAGAATCCGGCGCGCGGATCTCCCGAGACGTAATTCCATTGCCGTTATCTGCAACCTCAAGGACAACCGATTGCGGAGTAAGGCAGAGTGATATTGCTACCTCACAGGCATTGGCATGGCGAACCACATTGGTCAGCGCTTC
Source organism: Geobacteraceae bacterium GWC2_55_20 (assembly GCA_001802125.1). Classification (GTDB taxonomy): domain Bacteria; phylum Desulfobacterota; class Desulfuromonadia; order Geobacterales; family Pseudopelobacteraceae; genus JACRCG01. The sequence goes on along the minus strand of MGZK01000135.1, from coordinate 3,389 downwards.
CTGCAGAATCCGGAATATTGCAATCGAATCTTCCTTGTCAAACAGGTTGCCCGCGTCTTCATCGAGCATCAGGTGGCATACTATACCGCTTTTCAGTTGAAAATCCTGAACATAATGACCGATGGCTGCCGCGAGACCCAGGTTCTCAAGCAGGGGAGGTGTAAGCCGGGAGGTGATGTTTTGCACCATTGAGATCAGGTTTGCCAGATTCAGCCGCATGCCGTTTATATGACTGTTAAACCTGTGAACCATCTCCGGCTTCATCTGCCGAATCAGCCAGCTCAGGTCCATATTCATAGCGGTCAAAATCTGTCCCATCTGATCATGCAGCTCCCGCGCGATGTTGCGCCGCTCTTCCTCCCTGGTAACCTCGATCTTCTGATACTGCGCCGTGAGTATTTCGTTGGCCGCGATCAGCTCATTTTCATAGTTTTTCAGGCGGCTGATATCCATCGCATAAACGGCAAGATATATCACGTTTCCCGATGCGTCCAGCACCGGACTAATGGCGTTGATGAAAGTAATGTTGCCGCGCCGGTCTTCAAACATTACCGGTTGTCGCGTTGCCAACGCCCGTCTATATCTGATTCTGCGGCTATCCCTGACGTCAGCGGTGAAAAAATTAAAAATGCATTTTCCATACATCTCGTCCGGGGTGCAGTTTAGTCTCTTCGCAAATATCCGGTTTGCCTTGACAACCATGTAATCAGTTGTTACCAGGCCGATCGATTCAAGCACCGCATTCAGGAGAGTGTCCAGGATACGCTCGTTTTCCAGGCGTTCTTCAACAGTCCGTTTTTTGTCCTTGATTCTCCATATGCCATCCATGATCAGAGTCAGCATGAGAACATCTTTTTCTGAATAATCCATGTCTTTATTTCCGACTCCGACCAGCATTACAACCTTGTTGTCAACGATCAGAGGCACGCTCAGATACCGCGATATTTCTCCAAAACCATGCGGAAGTGCCCCCGATTGCGGATTGGAGTCTCCATGGCCATTGATGATGACCGGTTTTCTCTGCCTGACAGACTCTCCCCACAGGCCGGCATCGGCAACACCGTATTCCACCGCAGTGCGGCATTCACACGCGCCTTCTCCGGAACATGTCAGGACGGCAAGCACAGATTCATCTAGGTTCAGCTCACAGATATGCCCGCTCGTGCTTCCGGTCAGGCGGATCGCTTCCCCCAGGGCAAAAGATTCGATAGCCGATTCCGGATTGTCAGCCATGAATGAGAGTTTGTAGAGCGATTTGAATTTGCTCTCGTTGAATCTCAACTCTTCTTCGTACATAAGGCGGAATGACTCCCGGCTCCTCAGGTGTTCGATCATCCGGTTGAACGATTGCGCCAGTTGTCCCAGTTCGGCCCCTTCAATGTCCGGGATGTTGATGTCAAGGTTGTCCCCGGCCAGGGATTGCACGGCTGTATTCAGCCGCATGATGCGATTGATGATCAGGTGTTTGCTCAGTAACCAGGCAAATCCGAATGACAGTATGGTTATCGAGGCGAGCGCCATGATCTCCAGGAGAAATCTTCTGTTCAGATCAGCGTGGACCGCATCTGCCGGGAGGCCGACCCGAATGTAGAGATACGGTTCCTGCTCGCTTTTCAGCCTCAGTTTGCGAAAATAGAACAGGCGGCCATTACCACTGCTGTCTTGGGATTCGAAGAACGCTCCGTCTTCATTGCCCATCCGCATCATCTTAAAATTCTCGGGACGAATGCTCTGCCCGACATGTTGCGGGAATAAATGAGAGTAGATCCTGGTGCCGTTGTGGTCAAAAAGACTGATGTTGCAGTCAGGGGGGTAAATGGCTTTATCCAGAGTGATCTTGAACAGGTTGGCGCCATATTCGATCAGGACGAGGCCGTCAAACTCGCCCTTTTTCGACAGCAACGGAAAGCCGAAACAGATAGCGGAGTTCCTGGTCCGCATTGATGCATAATATTCACCTGATGCCGGTTTCTTTGTGCTCCTGGCATTTTTAAAGCATCTGTGGTTTGCAATTGAAACCGGTGTTGAGAGTGAAGTTGTCGCGGCGATGACCTTGCCGGATGAATCCGCGATAAAAATGTTTTCAATCTGATGATTGGTTTTCATTATGCCGGAAAGGGCAGTCCGGATGGCCGGGATATCGCGGTTTGACACTTCAGGTAAGTGAGATAACAGGTGAGCCAGGTCCTCCGACGCAATTGCCGCCTCTTTCTGATTGTTGGCGGTAAACTCCGCCAGCTGCATCAGTCTTGCTTTGATGTGTTTTTTCTCGTTGTTACGTTCCTGGATGCCGGAATGGATAATGAGAGTGATCGACGGGACCAGCAGCACTAATAGTATCAGTGACACCAGGTGTTTGATCGGAATAGACATCAGGCGTGAAGTGAGTTTGCTTTTCATCTTATCATGGTGGTGATGAATTTTCGGCTTGTCGTTTGAAATGCCGTCTGCATTGACCTGGCGCAATACCTGATTGGATATATACAGTATGTCGCAAGGATTATGCCATAATAATTCGATTGTATTTAACGAAAGTTCCTGCATCCGAGCCGTTGATTCTTACCCGTTCAGCCGAGATTTTTTCCTGTCGCGTGTCAGGCCGGAATTAATGTATTGCAGATACCGTGTGGTTGGTGTGATCCGTTGACAGGCAGGGGGTGTAGGGGTAAGGTGGATGACTTTATTTTTGTGTATTGATGTCGATTCAGGAGTGCCCCGATGTCCCCCACGCCCGAACAGGAAGCTCGCATAGAGATTGACCGGATGCTGCTTGATGCAGGCTGGCTGGTGCAGGACGTGAAGAGCGTCAACCTGCATGCCGGCCGGGGCGTGGCTATCCGGGAGTTTCCCCTGGAACGCGGTTTCGGCTTTGCCGATTACCTGTTGTACGTTGACGGCAAGGCAGCCGGGGTGATCGAGGCCAAAAAGGCCGGGGTGACGCTCTCCGGCGTCGAAATTCAGTCCGCCCGCTACACCCAGGGGTTGTCGTTGTCGCTACCGGCCTGGTTCCGCCCGCTTCCCTTCCGATATCAGTCAACCGGCATTGAGACCTGCTTTACCAGCGGGCTTGATCCTGATCCCCGTTCCCGGTCAGTTTTCTCCTTCCATCGTCCCGAAACCCTGGCCGGGTGGCTGGATGAAGCCTGTAGGGGCGAAGCAAACGACTCACCAGCTTCGCCCATGTCGCCATCGCATAAAAAACCGGGCGAAGCAGATAACCCTTGCTTCGCCCCTACGGATTCAATTGTAGCCGAGCCGGGCGTGATCTGGTCGCCGCACTGCTATCGCAGTCGCTTGCGCCGCATGCCGCCCTTGCACTCTGAGGGGCTCTGGCCGGCCCAGTTCACGGCCATCGGCAACCTGGAAAAATCCCTGGCCGCCGACCGTCC
>MGZK01000134.1:3978-58833 GCA_001802125.1 Geobacteraceae bacterium GWC2_55_20 | reverse complement strand
CCGATCACCTTCACCTCGCGGGCAGCGTCTCCCGCCGCCGGCAACTGGAGCGGCATCTACCTCTCCCCCAACGCCGGAACTTCGGCGCTCAGTTATGTCACGATCAACTATGCCGGCGCCTACAACGGCGGGGCCGGTATCGGCTATATCCACAGCGCCTATCGGCTGACGTCTTTCTACGTGGACAGCATCAGTCCCCCCTTGAGCAACGTCAGTGTACTGAACAGCGCCACCAACTGTCTGGAGCTATACGCCGCCTCACCGGCCATCAACTACGGACGTTTCGAAAACTGCGCCGGGACAGAGATTGCCGCAACGGCAGCCTCCGTGCCAACTGTCAGCGATTCCAGCTTTATCGGCACATCCGCAGTCTGGGGATTCACCAACGATACCCCGGCAAACATCATCAATGCCCGCAACAACTACTGGGGCGCCGCCAGCGGTCCGACACATGCCTCGAATCCCGGTGGAACCGGCGTGATGATCTCCGATGGCATCGACTTCAGCAATTTCGGCGCACTTCTATCGGTTACCATAGCCGGGAGCGGATCAGTTTATACTTCACCGGCCGGAATCACATGCAACAGCGGCACCTGCAGCGCCATATTCGACTACCTGAGTGCGGTCAGCCTGACAGCGGCGCCAGCCTGGTATTCTACGGTAGCCTGGACAGGTTGCGCTACTGCAACCGGTAACAACTGCAGTGTCACCATGAATGCCGACAAGAATGTTACCGCCACCTTTACCGACAACAACAATGTCCGGCTGAACAGCGCAACCCCCACCCTGCATTCGAGGATCATGGACGCTTATAACGCAATCGGCCTTTCCGGCAGCGGCAATATCCAGGCACAGGTTTTCACGTTCCTGGAAACCCCTGTTTTCGGCAATCCGGTAAATGTCCTGCTTGAAGGGGGAAGAAGCGCCAGCTTTGATCCAACCAGCGGTTATTCTACGATGGGGACGTTAAGTATCCTGAAGGGGAGCGTCACGATCAGCAATATAGTGATCAAATAGGCGGCAAACTACAGACCGGAAACGTAAAAAGCCCGTGTAACCACGGGCTTTTTACTTACCATACGCATCAAAGCTGATTAGGCATGGATGGCATTTACGGGACAGGTATCTACGCATGCGCCACAGTCGATGCAGGTATCTGCGTCGATAACGCGCTTGCCACCCTGCTCGCTGATGGAGTTAACAGGACAGGAATCTTCACATGCTGCACAGTTTGTGCAATCGTCAGTAATAGTATGAGCCACAATTTCACCTCCTTATAAGATTAGCTTACCTATACGGTAAGCGAGTTTGATGTACCATACAGATTTTCAAAAGTCCAGCAAAGAAATTAGCGTTTCCCAAAACCGTTTACACAAATTTTGTTGAATTAGATTCATGTCTCGTGTATATATCAAAAACAGTTCTATTTCAGATGTTTATTTTAGTATGGTTGTTCCATTTTTATTGATATTATAACTAAATCTCTGTTTATTTGGAGGAATACATCATGATAATTATGGCACTCAATTGCGGCAGTTCGTCGGTAAAATACCAGTTGTTCAATTGGGATACGAAATCGATCGTAGCCAAGGGAATGGTTGAAAGGGTAATTATCGGTGATTCTTTCATCATGCACGAAGTGCCCGGACGTGAAACCTACCACCACCAGCAGGATTGCGCCAACCATCAGGCAGCTATCGACCTGCTGATAAAAACAGTTACCGACCCTGTCCATGGTGTATTAAAAAGTGTAGATGAAATATCCGCCGTAGGCCACCGTGTGGTTCACGGCGGTGAAAAATTCACCTGTTCGGTGATGATCGACGAAATGGTTTTGGATGCGGTAAAAGAAGTCCAGCACCTTGCGCCACTTCACAACCCTCCCAATATCGAGGGGATCGAGGCGGCCCAGACCCTGATGCCGACAGTCCCGCATGTGGCCATCTTCGACACGGCCTTTCACCAGACCATGCCGGAACACGCCTATATCTATCCCCTCCCCTACGAGTGGTACGAAAACCACCAGGTCCGGCGCTACGGCTTTCATGGCACATCGCATCTGTACGTTTCAAAACGCGCCGCTGCCCTGCTCGGTAAAAGTTCGAAAGACACCAACATAATCACCATGCACATCGGCAACGGCGTCTCGCACTGTGCGATCAAGAACGGCATTTCGGTTGACACCACCATGGGACTTACCCCGCTGGAAGGCGCCGTGATGGGCACCCGTTGCGGTGATATCGACCCGGCCATTCCGGCTTTCATGATGCAGAAAGAGAACCTTTCCGCCAAGGAAATCGACAGCATCCTCAACAAAAAGAGCGGTGTGCTTGGCGTTACCGGTCGTTTTACCGACCGTCGCGACGTGATTGAGAATGCCAATGCCGGCGACAAGCGCTGCCAGCTTTCCCTCGACATTGAGGCCTATCGTCTGAAGAAGTATATCGGCGCCTTCATGGCCGCGGTTGGAAAGCTGGATGCGGTTGTTTTCACCGCCGGAGTGGGTGAGATGGGGGCGCTGATACGTGAGAAGGCTATTGAAGGACTGGATCACATCGGCATCATCCTCGACCGCGACCGCAACAACAAGGCCATGACCCGCAAACGTGAAAGCCTGATCACCACCGATGACTCGCCGGTCAAGGTATACGTCATTCCGACCGACGAGGAGCTGGTCTTCACCGAAGACGTGGTTGCCATCCTGAACGGCACCTATACCGATCACATGCAGTTTGAATACTCATTTGCCAAACCGGATTTTGTGCGTTCATAGCCCGGAGCCCTAATACACGGAAAACCGGAAAGCCGACAGCAATGTCGGCTTTTTTGTATCCGAAGCACCAAACCTGGAAAAATCATTTGGCCACAGAGCACACAGAGGTCACAGAGAAATCAGATAATTGTAAATCAAGAGACATGTACCATTTCGGTGACACGTAAATAGAATCAATCAGTTTATAACTCTCAATTTTTACTCTGTGTTCTCTGTGACCTCTGTGGCTAACATCCGTTTTAGACTAAAAAATCTTGGTAATCTCCCGCAACACCGACGTGGCGTAGCTCCCCTTGGGAAGCGAGAACTCCAGCCAGAGGCAGTCACCTTCCAGCTGCCAGGTCGGTTCGCCCAACGGAACTCTCAACGGACGACGCTCCCCCTCCAGGCGCAGGCCTCCCGGCAGGTTGAAATCCTCTGGACGTATCCGCTCATTTTCAAGAATCGACAGTTCCATCCGTAGCGGTTCATCTTCAGGCTGCTTCATCCGGCAGCCGAACAGTGGACCGCTGGCCGAAATCTCGAAAGAACGGACCCGTTCCATCTCCGCAGCGGCGTCTTCAACCAGAAAACAGGCGCCGTTGACATGCTTGCAGGCCAGGTCGCCGTCCATAAGTTCATCGACATGTTCAATCCTTCCGGCAACCACCTGGTCGAACAGGAAGGATTGGTAAGCAGAAAGGTACAGCTTTTTGAGTCGGGGATGTATCGCGGAGAAGGCCTTTTCGAACGCTCCGGGGCGGTTCACCAGCCGCTGCAGCAGATCCCGCTCGCCGCGGCAATGGCGCGGAAACAGACGCAGAGCCAACTCCGGATCCCCCTGTTGATAGGCGGCAATCGCAGTGCGCCACTGTTCATCCCGCACAGCATCCGGCTCCCCGATCAGCCGGTCAACGGCCGCCTGCCAGTCGCGCCGCAGCATGGCCGCTCCGATCAGGTGAGAGTTACCCTGGGCGCCGTAGCGCTGGAATCCGAAGTAGTTGGGTACGCCGCGCTTGACAAGCTGCGCCAGAATATCCGGAACACTCTGCGTCGCATCAGCGGATACGCCACGCACCGCGATCCGGAAACGGTTCCCCTTCAGATGTCCCAGTTTGAGTTTGTTGGTGTGCAGGCCGGCGGAGAGAACCCTGACACCATCCAGATCCAGGTCGCAAGCCTTCTCCGGCGAGACGCGCTGGACCGATATCGTCTGGCGGGTGACGCCAACGGCATCCTTCATGCCGGCGTAACCCATATCCCGTTCCGGCAGATTCAGCTTCTGGGCTATCCGCTTGACAGCCTCCAGGGTCGTGATGCCGCGTTTCTCGATAGTCAGGTAGCAGTGTTCGCCGGAACCGCAGGGAAGATAGGCAGGTATTTCCTCCACCAGGAAGTCGTCCGGAGTATCCTTGATCGCTCCGCCGCAGCCTGGGATAACGGAAGTCAGGTAGGGATGCATCATTTTACGTATTCCTTCTCTTGCAACTCTGGTAGTTTTGGATACAAACTACCATTATTCATATTGCACGGGTTACTAAAAACAAACCATGGAACCAGCCGAAGTTCTGAAAATATTGCGCCGGGAAGGACTGCGCCCCCCAAAGACACTCACTCTGTCCATAACCGGCAGATGCAATCTCGCTTGCGCACACTGCTGGGTTGTTGCCGGTGAGGCTGACTCCGCCGCTGACGTGCCTGAGCCGACACTTTTACATATGGTCGAAGAGTTCGCTGCCATTGGGGGCAAGGGGGTCAGAATTACGGGAGGGGAACCGCTCTGTCATCCGGGTTGGCTGGATCTGATCCGGTTTGCATGCAAGCTCGACATGCAAACCATCATTCTTCAGACCAATGGCATGCTGTTCAACGATGATAACGTGGCTCTGCTACGTGAGCTGGATTTTCCCGGACTTTCAATCCAGCTGGGGATCGATGGCGCCAGCGCTACGGTTCACGACTTGACGCGTGGCAAGGGCTCATTCCAAGGGCTGATGGATGGCCTGGATTGTCTTCTGCGGGGAGGTCTGGGACCCCGCATCACCTTCCTGTTTACCGAGATGCGTCATAATCTGCCGGATATCCCCGCGGTACTGGAGCTTGCAGATATACTGCGGATAGCCTCGGTTGTCACCGGCGCCCTTGTGCAGGGCGGGCGGGCAGCCAAAGAGAATTTGATTGCCCCTCCCTCCACGGATCAATACCTGGCATTACTGGATCGCCATGACTCCGATCCCGAGTTTAGGGAACGCTACTCAAGACTCGGCAATGTGGCGGCACTTGGATGGTGCGGCTCGGAAGCTGTTCGTGTTGAAGCCTGCACCTTTGCAGAGAATCCCTACCTCACCCCGCAAGGCAGGCTGTATCCATGCCTGTTGTGCCACACGGACGAGTTTTCGATATCAGGTGTATTTGAAAAGGGCCTTATCGCTGCCCTGGCCGAGGGTGCCCCCGTTTGGGCTGATCTGAAGCGAATCAGCAGTTGCCGGGCCGACACACTTTCTTCCTGCCGCGAATGTCCGGGAAGGGACCGCTGTGCCGGTGGATGCATGGGGCGCGCCTGGGGCGGCAGGGGGATTCTAATGTCAGAGGATGACAGGTGCGCTTGCAGAAGGGCTATCTACGGTCGCAAAAAAATTCCGGCCGTAATAGCTGACAGTTAGATTTTTCAGCCAGCAAACAATCCACCGCATCATGGCTTGCTGAGTATTGATAGTCGCTATTCATTCGCCAGCAGACCTCCCGCATCCAGGACATGTGCATAGTAGATTGCAATACGCCGAAGTCATAAATGCCGGCATTGGGAATAACAAGAATGGTCGGGTTTATGATTATTTTTGTTCACTGGAACTAAGGATTAGGCGTCGGTATCACGAAGCTCTGTCTTGGCTGTCTTGGGATTCATCAACACATCAGCATACTTGGCAAGTTCTTTCAGAATCTCAGAAGTTTCCACATACGTGAGATTAGCGTCCACACTGCGTAGCCCCTCGTTCTCCAGCCATACCGGAACAGTGGCACACGGAATCATTTGGCCGTTCTCAATTCGGGACTCAACGTGTTTCATTTGGTTGTACAGCGCATTCAGGCGCTGTTCTGTTGACCCATCGTTCTTCTCGAAGGCCTTCCCTTCCCAAGCAGTGACCAAGAGGGCAATCGCATGCCAAGACTGACCAAGGAAACACTCCCAATGAAAGAGTGCATCGGCATAACGGGTGGCAGATTGACCACCGTTGGCCAAGAAGGCGAGTGTACTCTCTCGGGCAAGATGGTGTTCAGAGAACGCATACTGAGCCCGGCGGAGGAAATTGTAGGCGTACGCGTTCATCGGCATCGCAAAAGTCGCCGTGAATGCGGAGTTTAAAAAGAAGTTTGCTACCCAATACGGCGACTGTGTCGACAAGGAGGACATATCTGGAATGTCTGCCTTCGTGAAGGTAGAAACACCTGGAGCTATGTGCCTTTCAAGAATGGCAGATGAGTACTGAATTACCATGTATGACACCTAACATTGTATTCAACACGAATGCGATGAATGCGAGGGGTCGCTTCCCCAAATTTCAAAAATGAACTTTAAAGAAGCGACCCCAGTCTCTTTCAATAGTCTCTTTCAATAGTCTCTTTCAATAGTCTCTTTCAATAGTCTCTTTCAATGATGTTACAAGAGACTCACATATCCACTGATTCCAAAACAAAACTGGCCATCTGTTTTCGCAGCAGATCAAACGTATCAAGGCATGGCACCCCAAACTGCTTGCAAACGTTAGGAATCGGCACCTTCCTTTTGATATATCCATCGAAAACTTCGTGTGTCACAACAGTGGCCCCCATGACTTTTGCCTTTGCAATCAGCCAAGGATCAGCCCCTTCGAAGAAATCCTTCTTTGCCTTCTCCGAGTAATCCGCAGAATAGACGTTCTGGAGAATCTGTTTGAACTCCTGTTGTGTCGGCAGGTCACTTACGTCGAGAAACCACCCGGTGCCTTCCCGCTCCTTTATCCATGTGCTGAGTTCATCGTTTCCATCGGTAAGCTCATCATAAACAAGCGTGATGCTTGAGACATGGCCTCCCGCTTGGGCGACGTCGAGCCAATCCCAAAATCCCGGACAAATATCCATGCCGTAGTAGCGGCGTTTGGCCTCAATGAATATGTTTGCATCCAGTAAGTAGTTCATCGATTTACCTTACGCCCATGTCCTTGGCATAGTGGTCAAGATTACCCACGCTTGTCCCCAGCAAAGCGGCCGCCTCCCGGAACAACAGTCTTCCTTCATAGGCACTGGATAGAACCGCCTGAGAAAACCTTGTCCCGTTACGTGTTTTCAGCGTTCGATAATAATCTCCACCACCTTCGGAATCTTCACGGGTGCGGGTCCACTTGTCCCTCTGGGATTCGTAAAAGCTCCAGTAACCGGCCCAATCAATCAGATTCAAATTCAGCGCCCGCCGCGCAATAACCACGGTGCTTACCCGGAAATGACGGGCAAGACGGTCGGCGTTCTCTCCAATATCCAGATTCGAATTCCAATTCACAAGAAACAGGCTCTTGGGCACCAGCAACTCCACGGCAACCTGGTTGCAGAACCTTTCTATGCTGTTCGATATATGGCTGTCTTCAACACCAAGAGAGACATTGGAAATACCGCTTTCACCCAACCACAGATGCGCCAGTTCGTGCGCACAGGTAAAAATCTGGGCAGCTTTTGCGTCCTTACCATTTATGAAGATGAGCGGTGCCAGTTTTTCGCTGATGGCAAAACCCCTGAACTCTTCAACGAGTAAGGGGCGGTGCGTGTTGCTTCCCACTATCCCGCTACGCATGACCCAAATGCCGCATTTTTCCGCCTGAACAATCATTGTTCGCAGGAATTCTTCCCAGTTTCTGGAACGCTGACGCAGATTCCCATCAATGCCAAGGGTTTCGGAAATATCTGCGGCTATATCTTCATATGGAGTGTTCAGATTGAATTTCCCAATAAACGGTACTGTGTCAGCTTCCTGTTTACGCAGATACTCGACAAACCAGTCCCTTTTTCGCATTACATCACCGATAAGGTCGCGGAATTCCGGGCTGGCTTTTCCTAAAGTAAAATTGCCGATTGTACGCAAGTCGGGGATAGGAATGGTTTCAACTGGAGGGACCGGTAAAAAGAGATAGCCAAATGGTATGTGGACAGTATGTGCAAGTTTCTGAGCTTGTTTGAAGGTTGGAAGCGCTTCGCCCATTTCCCAGGCAAGCACCTTCTCAACCTTGGTCCCGATTTTATGGGCAAGCATATCCACACCGAGGTAAGAACGCTCTCTCGCCCAACGCAAAATATCAGGATTTACCAATGCTTGCGACATCTTCGCCTCAGAGTTGTTGTTATGTGAAAGGATTATACTCAAAACAGGTTAAATTACTATCACCCTGTTACAAAAGTTCCATGTTAAATCCATTCAGTGACACACAATCATTCCAACATCCCACTCTGCCGCAACGCCTCGTACAGCACGATACCGGCCGAGGTGGACAGGTTCAGGCTGCGTACCGCTCCGGCCGGCATCGGGATAGTGATCGCTGTTTCCGGATTGGCTGCCAGCAGCTCTTCCGGCAGACCCTTGGTCTCCTTGCCGAAGACGATGAAGTCTCCCGGTCGGAACCCGGCCTGCAGATAACTCCGCGCAACCTTGGTGCTGAGATAGAAAAAACGCCCTTCGGGAGCGGAGGCCTGAAGTGTGGCCAGATCGGGCCACTGCCTGAGGGTGACGAACTCCCAGTAGTCCAGCCCGGCCCTTTTCAGATAGCGGTCGTCAATCGAAAAACCCAGCTTGCCGACCAGATGCAGCACGGCGCCGGTGGCGGCGCAGAGACGGGCGATATTGCCGGTGTTGGGGGGAATTTCAGGTTCGATCAGAACAATATTGAATGGTTTCATGGGGCGAATGTATACCATTAATCGGCGCTGGCGTGCTTGCTTTTTTTTTATGCCGGGGCTACTATGCCCGGATTAAATCCACTGAAACTGGAGATATGCAATGAAGATTATCGTAACTGATGAAGTTTCCGCGGAAGGTCTGGCGCTTCTGACCCAGGAACCGCGCATCCAGCTGGACGTCAGGCTGGGCCTTAAGAAGGACGAACTGCTGGCGGTCATCGGCAACTATGACGCCATCATCACCCGCAGCGGCACCAACGTCGATAAAGCCCTGCTGGATGCAGCCACAAAACTGAAGATCGTCGCCCGTGCCGGGGTCGGCATCGACAATGTCGATGTGGACTATGCCAGTTCCAAGGGGGTTATCGTTGTCAACGCCCCCTTCGGCAACACCAACAGCGCCGCCGAGCATACCATGGCGCTGCTGCTCTCCTTCTGCCGCAATGTAACAGTTGCCAACGCCAGCCTAAAAGCCGGCGAATGGAAGCGCGCCCCCTTTACCGGCCATGAGTTGAAAGGCAAGATCGCCGGTGTGATCGGCATCGGCAAGGTCGGCGGCCGGGTGGCCACCCGCCTGAAGGCTTTCGAGTGCGAGGTTTTGGCCTGCGATCCGTACATCTCGGTCAAGCGCGCCCATGACCTGGGTGTCAAGCTGGTCTCACACGATGAAATCTACAAGAACTGCGACATCATCACCGTTCACACCCCGCTCAACGAAGAGACCAGGGGCATGATCGGCCCCCGTGAATTCGGCCTGATGAAGAGCGGCGTGATCATCCTCAACGTGGCCCGTGGCGGAATCATTGAGGAACAGGCCATGCTGGACAACCTCAACTCCGGCAAGGTAATCGGCGCCGCCTTCGATGTCTGGAGCGAAGAACCGCCCGCCACAGACACCCTCAAGCAGCTGATCGCCCACAAGAACCTGGTGGTGACGCCTCATCTGGGTGCAAATACGTTTGAAGCCCAGGTCAACGTGGCCATTGACGTCTCCAGGGAGATCCTGAATTATCTGGATGACCAACCGATGGAGAATGCGGTCAACATCCCCCGCTTCGATCTGGCCCTGATGGACCAGATGCGCCCCTTCCTGAACCTGATGAGCGTGATGTGCGACTTCGGCATCCAGCTGGTTGATGAGAACCTGGAAAAAGTCACCTTCGGATTCGCGGGCAGCATCGCCCATTACGACTGTTCCCCTCTGACCGTTTGCGGACTCAGCGCGCTGCTCAACCGCATGGTCGATCAGGACGTCAACATGGTCAATGCCTCGCTGATCGCCGAACAGATGGGCATTGTGGTCGAAGAGAACAAGACTACCCAGTCCGACGCATTCTCCAACGTGATCACGCTGATAATAGAAGCCGGTGGCAAAAAGCGCACCATCTCCGGAACTCTCTTTGAAGGAGCGCCGCGTATCGTGCGACTTCGTGATTACACCATGGACTTCAGTCCCGAAGAGCACATGCTGATGCTGCACTACGGTGATCGCCCCGGCATGATCGGCAGGATCGGCACGATCATGGGTCAGCACGACATCAACATCGCCTCGATGAATCTTGGCCGCAGCCAGCAGAAAGGGGAAGCAATGGTAATCCTCTCGCTCGACTCGGCCGTACCGGAAAAGGTAGTCGAGGAGATCAAGGCCGCCACAGATGCCACTTTCATCAAGGCTGTCCACATGCGGGTCGGAGCCTGCAGCCGCAGCTGCGGCTGCGGAGTCTGAGGTAACCCGGCACCATGCAGATGCCCAACATCGACCCTGTTTTCCTGAGCATCGGCCCGCTCCAGTTCCGCTGGTACGGGCTGATGTACGTTCTGGCCTTTATCGCCAGCTATTTCATCATCCGTTCCGAAGTCAAACGCAAACAGCTGCCCCTGACCACCGACGATGTCTCCGACCTGGTATTTTACGCGGCCCTGGGTGTCGTGCTGGGTGGTCGGATCGGCTATATCCTCTTCTACAACCTGGGTTTCTACCTGGCCAATCCGCTCAAGCTGCTGGCTGTCTGGGAAGGGGGCATGTCGTTTCACGGCGGTTTCCTGGGGGTCGTGCTGGTTCTGGTTCTGTATGCCCGCCGTAAAAATGTGGCCTTCATGTCGCTGATCGATATCGCGGGGCTCTGCTCGCCGGTCGGTCTGGGGCTGGGGCGGATCGGCAACTTCATCAATGCCGAACTGTACGGACGTGCCACCGACATGCCCTGGGGCATGATCTTTCCCGGCAGCGACGGTCTTCCAAGGCACCCGTCACAGCTATACGAAGCCTTTCTGGAAGGCCTGGTACTATTCTTCCTGGTGCGCTTCGCATCGAGAAAATCCGCTGCGACCGGTGTTGCCGGCTGGACCTTCGTGGCCGGCTACGGTCTCTTCCGATTCATCGTTGAATTTTTCCGCCAGCCCGACGCCCAGGTCGGTTTCTTTTTCAAATGGTTCTCGATGGGGCAGTTCCTAAGCCTGCCGATGTTCCTGCTGGGAATTTTCATGATCTTCAGGCTCTCGCGCAGAACGTGACCAACAGTCAAGACCACCGGAATGTATCAAGCCACTATTCAGGATTGATTTAGTCTTTTTTTGAGTTATAATGAAAAAAATTCCAAGGAGGACACAATGATCAGCACAAATATGTCGGATGCACTCAACAAACATATGAATCTGGAGCTTTACTCGGCCCACCTCTATCTGGCCATGTCATCCCGCGCCAACGACCTGGGGCTGAAGGGCGCCGCCAACTGGTTCTTCGTGCAATATCGCGAAGAGATGGTTCATTTCATGAAGTTTTACAGCTACCTGACCGACCAGGGCGTGGTGATCTCGCTGCAGGCCAGTGAAGCGGTGCCCAATGAATACGAGTCGCTGCTGGAAATGATGCAGAAAACCCTGCAGCACGAGCAACTGATCACTTCCTGCATCAACGAGTTGAGCGAACAGGCCGTTAGTGAAAAAGATCACGCGACCCGGATTTTCCTGCAATGGTTCGTGACTGAGCAGATCGAGGAAGAGAACAACGATCGCGACCTGATCGCAAAACTCAAGCTGGTGGGCGACAACGGCCACGGCATACTGATGATCGACGGCGAAATGGGCCAGCGCGTCTTTGTACTGCCGGTCGGCTCCACTCTGGCGGTTTAGCAGGCAAGGAGCAGTTTTAGAGATGTTTCGGCAATAATCAGCTTCTTTAAAGCATTTATCCCGTTTCCGGGACCAGGACTATGTCGATGAAAATCCGTTTCTGCGAACACAACAAGGGCAAAGGCAAGATTTTCCGGCAGTTGCAGGAAGAATTTCCCAGTGCCAATATCAAGATCAAGAAATGCGTCAAGCAGTGCGGCGCCTGCCGTGAAACCCCCATGGCGGTCGTGGACAAGAAGAAGGTAACCGCCAGGGACGGAGACGAACTGTACCGGAAAATCCTGGAACTGATCAGCGATGCCGACAATTCCGTGAAAACCTGACCGAGCAGTGTACCGGCAATAAGATTCATCAATCCATTCAAGCCCCCCTGACAACCGCTTTAACAGTGTCGAGGGGGCTTGAACTTTTCCAGCAGCGGACTTATGGACGTTAAAAAAGAAACAAAATCAGTATTGCCAGAAATTGTTTTTTTAGCCATAGTCCCGCCATGTTTTACTACAGCCATTATCTGATCCTCCCTTTTTTCTCGACGCTGATTTCCTTCGCGCTCTGCTGGTATATCTTCCGGCATCGCAGGGAGACTCTGGCGCAACCCGTATTGAGTATCATCATGATACTGACGCTGTGGGCCTTTGTGTTCACCCTGCAAACCGCCGCGACCGAGTTGTGGCTTAAACTGCAACTCTTCAAGATCGGTACGACCTGCGCGGCCCTGCTCGGCCCTTTCACTCTCTCGCTGGCCCTTGAAGCTTCCGGATTCGGGCACTGGAAGACAAAACGTCTCTTACAGCTGGTATTGCTGGTTCCAGCGCTAACAATCATTGCTATCTGGACAAACGAGCTTCACAATCTCACCTGTTATTCTACAGCAGTTATCCGGAGCGGGCCGCTGCTGGTAATGGGCTTCAAAAGCGGGCCGCTATACAATCTGCACATCATCTACACCATGCTGCTGTATGCATTAGCGCAAGCATTGATGCTGGCGGGCCTGATCAGGGAAGCCGGGATTGATCGCAGGCGGCTGGCACTGCTGCTGGCAGGCACGCTGGTGCCATTCACGGTGCATCTGTTCCGGATCACCCCCTTAAAAGGCTTCAACTTTGTACCATCGGTCTTCTGGTTATCGACACTCTGTTATTTTCTGGCAATTTTCCGTTATCGTTTATTGACGATCGTTCCGATTGCCCGTTCGGTACTTTTTGAAAACCTGGGTCACCCGGTGCTGATTCTGGATGCGAGGAGCAGGCTGATCGACTCCAACCGCTCTGCCCGCAAGCTGTTCGATTCCGGGGAGACCTCGGAAGAAACAGCCACGCTGGATGCTGTCAAACAGCGCTTCCCCGAATTCAATGCGTTTATATCAAACTTTCCACCAACGGCTTTCAAACAGCAGATCCAGGACTCAGTGGATCAACGGCGTGGCTGGATGGTCAGCATTGTTCCCCTGGAGCATCACGGCAAATATCTGGGCCGGATAATAGAATTCCATGATATTTCCGACCTGAAACAGGCCGAAATGGCAACCAGAGCTGCAATGACTGCAGCCGAAGAAGCCAGCAGCGCCAAATCCCGATTTCTGGCCATGGTCAGCCATGAGATGCGTACGCCTCTGCATGCCATGTCCGGAGCAGCTGAATTATTGGAAGAACTCGCGCAAATGCAGGAACAACGCCGTTCCATCGACCTCTTCCGAAAATCATGCGCCACACTGCAGCATCTGGTGGAAGACCTGCTCGACCTGTCAACCATAGAAGCCGAGCGCCTCAAACTGACCCCGGCCCCGTTCGGACTTGTGGAAATGATGAATCACATTCACGACCTGTTTGCTCCAAGGTTTGCACAAAAACTGATTGAGTTCACGATTTACGTGGCGGAGGGATTGCCGCCGGCAGTGAACGGTGACCGGCGAAGAGTTGTACAGGTGCTGACCAACCTGATCGAAAACGCATTGAAATTCACATCCAGCGGGGCGGTTACAGTTACAGTCGAGCAGCCCGCCAATGGCGAAGGCATGATCAGATTCATGGTTACAGACAGTGGTGCGGGAATCCGGGCAGACAGAAGAAGTGAAATTTTTTCACCGTTTGTCAGCTTGATTCCGCAGCCGGGTTCAGCCGGATTGGGGCTGACCATCGCATCCCGTCTGGTTGAACTGATGGGAGGCGAACTTACCGTCAGCAGCGCCAGCGGCAAGGGCAGCATCTTCTGTTTTACGATTGAGCTGGCGCCGGTCGATGTATCCAGCCTGGACGACAAGTACGCATGCCTGCCGCAAACACTCCCCAGCCTCCGCATTCTGGCTGTCGATGACATCCCGGATAACCTGAAACTGCTCTCGTTCTATTTCGCGGGAACACCATTCTGCCTGACACCCTGCCTGCAAGCGGCCGATGCGCTGGAACTTCTCGAAGCAGTTACATTCGACTGCATGCTGACGGATATATGCATGCCGAACATCGATGGAGACACACTGATAAAGACCATTCGGGAGCAGGAGAACAGACGTGGCCCCGGGTTGGCACGAATGCCGATCATTGCCATATCCGCCGCCGCTTTTGCCGACGATATACAGAATGCGCTGGATGCCGGATGTGATGAATACCTGTCCCGTCCGGTCGGCCGAAGAGAATTGATCAGGAGCATCCTGCGGCAGACACACCACGAATACGCCGAAATACCCTGGGACGAAACAACCGTACCTATAACCGGCGGTATGATGGACAAGGTTCACCAACGCATTGCGTCCTTCCGCGAAGAGGTCGCCAACGCCTGCAAGCGGGATGACATGGAATGTGCAATCCGGAGCGGACACAGCATCAAGGGGTTGGGGATGACGTTTAACCTGCCGGAAGTGGAACAGCTGGGGGCCGGAATTGAGAAGGCAGCCAGGGCGGGTGATTCGGAGGGTGTGATGGAGCTGTTGAAATAGCTGGCGAAGTAGCTTAAAGCTCCAGATACTTGCGCATCATCTCGGCCGAGGTTGTCGCGCCGAGCTTGAGCCGCAGATTGCAGCGGTGTTTTTCCACGGTTTTCTCACTGATCCCGAGCTTCCCGGCGACCTCCTTCGTACGCAGGCCTGTTGCAATCAGCTTAATCACCTCCAACTCCCGGGGAGATAGAGTCATAACCGGCGAGTGCCGGCGGTCCCGTTCCTTCAGATACGCATTGGCCATCACCTCGGCAACTTCCGGGCAGTAATAACTCTTTCCTTCCATCACCGTCTCGATCGCAACCAGCAATTCGCGCGACGACAGTTTCTTCAAAACGTAGCCGTTGATCCCGCTTTCAACTCCCCGCGAAATTTCATGAATATCATTGTGGGCGGTCAGCGCCAGCACCTTGATGGAGGGATACTTATCCCTGATTCGCCTGGCCGCCTCAATTCCATCCATCACCGGCATGCGCAGATCCATCAGCACCACATCCGGCAACTGTTCGGCCACAACTCTCAGCGCTTCCCGGCCATCGGCGGCACACCCGGCCACCATTACACCGTTCAAGGATCCGATCAGCATACAGATCGCTTCGCGGATCAATTCCTCGTCTTCGACAACAACAACGCGAATTGACGGTATGGATGATTTGAAATGGATCATAATTTAGAGCTAACGGAAAACGGCATGGGTAAAAACCCTACCTTTACATGGGGGATTATATGTAAAAAACAACATTGTTCTAAATTGGTTTGATTCTTGTATTCAGACTTATATATATTCCTACAATTATTATGATTAACATGCAATTGTAAAATTATTAGAGGTTTTTCAGATACATATTTGAACAGGAAAAAGGGGGAAAAATTTAAATGCGTATTTTAAACATGATTTTACTGTCAATGACACTTGCAATCACGCCGGCCTGGAGCGCCGGTCAACCCGAAGTAAAAGTGCAGCTCAGCGCCAAGAGGATCGTAAAAAGCTCCCAGGGCAAGGAGAGCATTTCCAGCGGTGATTCGGCAAAGCCGGGAGAAATCATCGAATATCGCGCTACCTACAAAAACAGCGGCACGGCCACGGCCAGGAATGTATCCGCCACGCTGCCGGTTCCGGCGGAAATGGAGTTCTTGGCGGACTCGGCCACCCCGGCGGGAGCAAGCGCCAGCACCGACGGAAGCGTTTTTTCCGCTATCCCGCTGGTTCGCAAGGTTAAACTGGCCTATGGAGTCGTTTCAAACCGTGAAGTGCCGGCAGCCGAATACCGCTCACTGCGCTGGAACCTGCGCGACCTGGCGCCCGGCGCCGCTGTAACGGTCAGTGCCCGCATGAAGATCAAGGACAATCAGAAAGGTCCGGTAATCATAAAACTCGATTCTGTTAAAAAATCCGATGCAAAGAGAAAAGGGGGAGAAAAATGAAACTGTTGACGTCCAGAAGTTTTAAAACCGGATCAGATTCGCCGCCATTGGTGATGACGGCGTTCCTGATCGCCATGATGTTACTGGTCGTGATGACCCTGGCACAACCGGTACAGGCAGCGCCGCTGGCCGGCACCTCGATCGGCAACCAGGCCTCGGCCACCTACACCGACGCCTCGGCTGTCGTTCGCACCGCGACATCCAACACGGTCCAGACCATCGTCCAGCAGGTTGCCAGCCTCAGCCTGACCGCCAGCCAGACCAAGATCGGCGCGGCCGGAGGCACGGTCTACTTTCCGCACACCCTGACCAACACCGGCAACGGCAGCGACACCTTCAACCTCTCCGCGATCGATGCCAACAGCGGCACGATCAACTTCACCAATATCGCGCTCTATCCCGATGCCAACGGCGACGGCGTCCCTGACAGCTTTACCGCCATCACCAGCAGCGGAGCGCTGGCTCCCGGCGCATCCTTCAACTTCATAGCCGCGGCCACCATCTCGGGAGCATCGACCGACGGCAGCGCCGACACGATCACTCTGTCCGCCGCCAGTCTGTTCACCCCCGCCGTCAACGCTGCCAACACCGATACCGTCAACGTCAGCGGCAACGCCATCGTCGTGATGACCAAGGCGGTCACACCCGGTAGCGGCAATCCGGGCAGCGGGCCGCTGACCTACACCCTGACCTACACCAACACCGGTAACGCAACCGCCACCGCCTTGACCATCACGGACGTAATTCCGGCCGGGATGACCTATAACGGCGGCGACAAGTCCCGCTGGAGCGTGTCCGGCTCCACCGCACTGACCGATGCCGCCGATGGCGCGCAGACCTTCGGCGCCTATACCATCAACTACGATGCCGACACAACCCCCGGCACGGTCAGCGCCCTGATAAACCAGGTGCTGCCGGGCGAGAGCCGCACACTGACATTCGAAGTCAATGTCAATGCATCCGCCGCCCCCGGAGTCATCAATAACACCGCAACCTTCGGCTACAACGACGGTTCCGGCCCCAAAACCGGTTCCACCAACCCGACACCATTCACCGTCAACCAGTCCGCCGATGTCGTGGCCAACGGCAGCAACGCCTCCAATGTTGACGGCACCGGCGAGCCGATCACGGTGGCATCCGCGCTGCAGGGCAGCACAGTCACATTCAGCGCCTACGTCTGGAACAGCGGCAACGGCAGCGACTCTTTCGATACTTCCGTGGGAGGCAGCAGTTTCCCGGCCGGTACATCCTTCGTTCTCTACAAATCCGACGGCGTCACCCCGCTGATCGACACCAACTCCAACAGCACTCCGGACACCGGCATTCTCGCTGCCGGGGCATCCTATAACGTGATCGTCAAGGCCATCCTGCCTGCCAGCGCAACCGGCGGCCCCTACAGCGCCACACTGACCGCAACCTCTAAACTGGACAACACCAAAAGCAACCCGGTAATCCTGACACTGACCTCAATCACCGGCAACACCGTTGACCTGACGCTTACAACGGCCCGCACCGACAGCACTCCGGTCGGCACCGCAGCGGCCGGTAACGTTGCCAGCACCGGCTTCGGCGCAGGACCGGAAGTCGCCGCCCTGACGCCGCACAACACCGCCAACCCGGGCACCAGCACCACCTTCGTCCTCAAGGTCAACAACACCAGCGCCACCGCCGACACCTACAACCTGGCCGCCAGCACTGACAGTACCTTTGTGGCTCCGGTTCCCCTGCCCACCGGCTGGACCGTCACCTTCAAGTCCGACGGCGGAGCCGGTAACTGTTCCACGCTGGGCGGTGTCATATCCAACACCGGTGTCGTCAATGCCGCCACCAACAGCACCGTCTGCGCAAGCGTGTCGATCCCGTCCAACGCCGCTGCCGGCACCCAGCAGATCTACTTCCGGGTACTGTCACCTTCCAGCAGCGCCATCGACAGGCTGCATGGCGCGATCGACATCAACGCGGTCCGCAGCGTAACCGTCACCAACAGCCAGACCGGACAGGTCTTCCCCGGCGGCACTGTGATCTACCCCATGACCGTCACCAACAACGGCAACGTGCTTGAAGGCACCGTAGCGGCCGCCGGCACCCCCGACGGCAGCACCGACAGTAAGGTCACCATCGGCATAACCGATTCACTTTCCGCCCAGGGCTGGAACTCGGTCGTCTACCACGATGCCAATGGCAATGGCAGCATCGACCCGACCGACCCGGTCATTACGGACCTCTCCGCTATAGGCGGACTGGCCTCCGGCGCAAGCGCACCGTTGCTGGTCAAGGTGTTCGCACCGGCCGGCGCCAATATCGGCGATACGGACAGCGCCACCCTGACCGCAACCATCACCGGAACTATCGCGACCGCGCTCGCACCGGCAGCATCCTCGGCTACCGACACCTCGACCGTAATCTCCGGCCAGGTCACCCTGACCAAGATGCAGGCTCTGGATGCGTCCTGTGACGGAACCGCAGACGGTGTTTTTGCACAGAGCAACATCACCACCGGGGCGATTCCCGGAGCATGCATTCTCTACCAGATCACGGCAGCCAATGTGGGCACCGCGGCAATCAACACCCTTGAAATCAGCGACGCCACACCGGCCAATACGGTCTATGCCACCGGCTGCGTCGGCAGCAGTGTTCCCGCAGCATCCACCTCGACCGGATCGATCACACTTTCACCCGGTGCATGCGCCACCGGAACAGTCAAGGCGACCGTTCCCGCCCTGGCTCCCGGAGCAACGGCAATCGTTACCTTCGGCATAAAAATCAACCCGTAACACAAAATTTTCCTGTCAGTAAAACACGCGCCTCCGGGGCTTTAATATCCCCGGAGGCGCGGCTTCAAAACACAGCAACCAATCCGGGGTCCGATTGAACAAGCACAAGGCGATATACGGCAGCGACAACAGAAGGTCCGAGCATCCGGTCAACCGGAACGGAATTGTCGCACGCGCGTATTTTCCGCCGTTGCTGCTGGCGGTCATGATCCTGCTGTCAATAATTCCACTGCCGGCATTTGCGGCAACGCCCCGGGCCGGCACCGTCATCGAGAACAAAGCCTTTGCCAGCTATTACAATCCGGTCCTGGACAGATCCGAGACCATGGAATCCAACCCGGTGCAGGTGATCGTGCAGCCGGTCGAGGCACTGTCAATGGTGGCGGACCAGCAGCTGTTCCGCTCACCCGGCGCACCGGTTTCCTTCAGCCACATCCTCACAAACACCGGCAACACCCCGCTTTCTGCATTTCTAACTACCACAACAGCCACAGGAAGCACCTTCACACTCTCCGGCCTGACACTGACCAGGGATTTGAACCAGAACGGTATCGCGGACTACGGTGAGCCACAGATACCGCAGAACGGCATGATCGGCCTGGCTGCCGGCCAGTCCGTCAGCCTGATCATCTCCGGAACCGTCCCGTCCAATGCCATGCAGACCCAATCCAGCAGCATCGCGATCTCGGCCGTTTCCTCGATTCAGGGCGTTAAGGCTGCTGTCACCGACCAGGTGCTGGTCAACTCAGCCGCACTGCTTCAGGCCGGAAAGCAATCCTCCGATTACAACCCGACGCCGGGACAGCAGGTGACTTTCACCCTCAGCGTTGTCAACAACGGCAACGGCACCGCCCAGGGAGGCCAGACCATTCAGGTCGATGGCGCTCCGGAACAGCTGGTGCTGCTGCGGGACGTACTGCCGTTCGGCTGCTCGTATGTGAATGGCTCTTTTAAGCTGCAGACCAACGGCACACCACTGTTCCACAGGACAGGAGACCCGCCCTTCACTTACACCACGCTAGAACCGGCCGACGCCTCTGAGATCGATGAAGTAGCCTATGGCGCAAACGCCCTGGCGGTGGGGAAATTGGCCGCCTTCAGTTTCAAGGTACTGATCGCTTCAACCGCTTCCGGTAGCATCGACAATATCGGACAAGCGTTCTACAACAACGGTGTCAACCCCCAACAGATTGAAGCGGCTTCCAATACGGTCACGCTGACAGTGCAGACACCTCCCCCGGTAATAACGTTTTTCAACAGCGGCACCTTCGTCGTACCGGCCCAAGCCGCCAGGCTGGGAAGTCCGCTCTACGTCCAGGCCGACGCCGCCGCCTGCAACACCAATCCTTTGCTGGCCGAGGTGCGTACGATCGTGATCACATCGGCCCACAGCGGCGACCAGGAGAGTTACTCCGCCCAGGAGAGCGGCCCGGATACGGGGCTCTTCCGTATCATCGGCGTTGAGACCCGCGATGCCGCAACCAATCCGGTGGTACATGGTGACGCGATTATTGAGGCCATGAAGCACGACCTGCTTACCGCCAGTATTTCCGGCTGCGGAAGCAGCACCGTTACCGCGCGCCTGCTGATCGATCCGGGCGGGATCGTTTTCGACAGCCGCACCAACCAGACGGTACCCGGCGCGCTGGTAACGCTGGTGGATGCCGCTACCGGCGGCAGCTGCACACTCAATGGCGAGGCCAACGGCCCGCTGGCCAATGTGCTGGAACTGGATGGCGTCACCGCTGCGCTCAACCCGGTGATGACGGCGGCCAATGGCAGCTTCGACTTCCCGTTGGTGGCGCCCGGACGCTACACGCTCTGCGTCAAGGCCCCCAACGGCTGGAAGTTCCCATCGCAGTTCATCCAGACCCAGCTGCCGGGCGACCGGACGATCGACGTCGACGGTTCCTATGGACGCCCTTTCGCGGTAAACGCTAACACCGGTCCGGTGCATATCGACCTGCCGGTCGATCCCGGCCCGGCGGGCGGACTCTTTGTCCAGAAGAGCACTTCACGCACCACCGTAGAGATCGGCGATGTAGTCGATTACACGATCAAAGTCAAGAACTCCAGCGGCAAGCTGCTGAAAGATGTCTCTCTTGCCGACCGCCTCCCCTTCGGTTTCAGCTACCAGAAAAGCACGGCGCGCCGCGACGGCTCCGTGACAGCCGACCCGGCCGGCGGAAGCGGACCCGGGCTGGCTTTCACACTGGGTGACATGAACGACGGCGTCACCATCCGGATCACCTATCGGCTCAAAGTTGGCCCCGGCGCGATCAAAAGCGACGGAATCAACCGCGCCCAGGCCACGGCCGCCTACGGCACAGTCTCCAATGTAGCCTCCGCCACGGTCAAGGTCGAACAGGGGGTCTTTACCGATAAGGGCATCATAATCGGCAAGCTCTTCGTCGATTGCGACCGGGACCGGTTGCAGGGTGACAAGGAACCGGGCATACCGGGGGTGCGGATCTACCTGGAAGACGGAACCTACGCGATCAGCGACAGTGAGGGCAAGTACAGCTTCTACGGCATCTCGCCCCGCAGCCACGTTCTCAAGCTGGACGAAAGCACGCTTCCGGCCGGCTCGGAACTGATCACGCTTTCCAATCGCCATGCCGGTGACGCGGCCAGCCGCTTTGTTGACCTTAAGGCCGGCGAACTGCACCGGGCCGACTTTGCCGAAGGTTCCTGCACGGTCGGTATCATCGAGCAACTTAAGGAACGACGTCTCAAGGGAGAGGTTTTCGTACCCGAAACCAAGCGAGGAGTTGACGCCAAACTGGTGATCGACCAGCAACCGCTGCAGCCGTCCGATGTCAAATCCCGCCCCGCCAGCGGCCTGCTGGGCGCGGAGACCAAGCTGCCCTATTTCAGCCCGGTGATGACGCGGGAACAGCAGCAGACCCGTGACGTTCCCCGCCAGGAAGCGACGGTTCCGGCCCAACTGCAGGACTACGCCGACAGCATGGCCGGCATGGATTCGAAACCGGGCTTCATCGACCTCAAAGACGGTGATATCCTGCCGATCGCCCAATCGACCGTCCGCGTCAAGGGCGCCTCCGGTGCTCCCCTTAAGCTGCTGGTCAACGGCGAAACGGTCGATGAAGGACGCATCGGCAAGAAAATGATCGTCGAAGACCAGAAACTGGAGGCGCGCGAGTACGTCGGCGTTGCCTTCAAGCCGGGTGAGAACAGGCTGGAACTGATCCAGAGCGACCCTTTCGGCAATCCTCGCGGACGGGTCGCGGTCACGGTAATTGCGCCGGACACGCTGGCTAAAATCGAACTGCAGACCCCCGTGGGGGATCTGGCCGCCGACGGCCAGACTCCGCTGACCGTCAGGATCCGCCTGACCGACGAAAAGGGTGTGGCAATCACATCTCGCACGCCTGTGACCGTCGAGTCCAGTCTGGGACGCTGGGATGCCAAAGATCTCTCCGACCAGGAACCGGGGCTGCAGCTGTTTATCGAAGGGGGCCAGGCCGACCTGAAGCTGTTCGCACCGGCGGAACCGGGCATCGCCACTATACGGGTCAACTCCGGCAGCATTAAAGTCCAGCAGACGATCTCGTTCATCCCCGACCTGCGGCCGCTGATAGCGGTCGGCGTGATCGAGGGCACCCTCAACTTCCGCCGCATGGATCCGGGCGCCATCACCCCGGCCCGCAGCCAGGACGGCTTTGAGCAGGAGCTGCAGGCCATCTCGACCAGCAGCGACGACAAACGCATCAGCGCCGCCGGCCGGGCAGCCTTCTTCCTGAAAGGCAAGATCAAGGGGGATTACCTGCTGACAGTCTCCTATGATTCGGACAAGGACACCCGCGAGAAACTCTTCCGCGATATCAACCCGGACGAGTTCTACCCGGTCTACGGCGATTCCTCGATCCGCGGCTTTGACGCCCAGTCAACCGGAAAGTTCTACGTCAGGATCGACAAGAACCGCTCCTACCTGCTGTATGGCGACTTCACCACCCAGTCCCAGGCGGAAGCGCGGGTGCTGGGGGCGTACAACCGCAGCCTGACCGGCGTGCGCGGACATTACGAGAACTCGCTCATGAGCGCCAACGTCTTTGCCAGCCAGGACCGGAGCCGCCAGATAGTGGATGAAATTCCGGCCCTGGGGGTCTCCGGCCCCTATTACCTGCGCACTGCCGACATTGTCGCCAACAGCGAAAAGATCGAGATCATCACCCGCGATCGCAACCAGCCCTCGCTGATCATCAGAAGCGTGCCCATGTCCCGTTTCAGCGATTACGAAATCGAGGCGCTGACCGGCCGGATCATCTTCAAGGAACCGCTCGCCAGCCGCGACAGCAGCCTTAACCCGGTCTACATCCGCGCCACCTACGAAGCCTTCCAGGGCGGTTCGGAGTTCTGGGTGGCAGGCGGCGATGCCCAGTTGAAACTGCATCAGCGGTTGGAAATCGGCGGCAGCTACCTGCGCGACGAGAACCCGCTCGACCGTCAGGAAATGGGCAGCGTCAACGCCACCATCAAGCTGGCGGAGAAAACCTTTCTGCTGGCGGAATGGGCCCGCATCACGCGCCAGACCTCCGGACAGGGGGATGGAAGACGCATCGAACTGCGACACGACGGCGAGAACCTCAACCTGCGCATCTACGGCAACCAGACCGAGAACGGCTTCGACAACCCCTCCTCCGCAATAGCCAAGGGACGCACGGAAGTCGGCGCCAAGGCGCGCTACACGCTGAACAAAAAAACCGCGCTGACGACCGAGGCAATCTTCAGCGAAGACGCCGCCACGCTGGGCAACCGCAAGGGGATTATCGTCAACATCGAACATGCGGTGGCACGCTATCTCAAAGGTGAGCTGGGTGTCCGCTATGCAAAGGAAAGCGCCACCCCCTCCCAGACCGTCGGCGATGCCACGCTGACACCGACCGAAAACACCAGCATCCGCGCCAAGCTGGGCCTGCAGCTCCCCTTCTTCACCAAACTGGGGCTGTTCGCGGAATACGAGCAATCGATCCAGGCCTCCGACCGGCGCACGGTCGCCTTCGGCGGCGATTACCAACTGGCCCCCCAGACTCGTCTGTACGCCAGGCACGAACTGATTTCCAGCCTGTCCGGCCAGTTTGCGCTGAACGGCAGCCAGCAACGCAATACCACGCTCCTGGGAATCGAATCCGAATACATGAAGGACGGCCACCTGTTCAGCGAATACCGCATGCGGGACGCGCTCTCCGGCCGCGATTCGGAATCGGCCGTCGGCCTGCGCAACGGCTGGCAGCTGACCAGCGGAATCCGGCTTAACACCAACGTCGAGCGCATCACTACCATCGGCGGCGCCACAGCCAACGATTCGACCGCTCTGGGCGCCGGAGTCGAGTACACCGGTTCGGAGCGCTGGAAGGGGAGCACCCGGCTGGAGTATCGCAACGGCACCGGCAGCGACAGTTACCTGGGCAGCATCGGCCTGGCCCATAAATACAACCGCTCGATCACGCTCCTGGGACGGCAGATAATTTCCTACACCCAGAACAAGGGCAGCGTTTCCGGCGTCAGGGTACAGCAGCGTTCCCAGGCCGGCCTGGCCTACCGTCCGGTCGATTCCAACCGTTGGAACCTGCTGTCCAAATACGAATTCCGCTACGAAGGGGATGACAGCGATCCGAGCCTGCCCTCCACCCACATCGTGCATATCCTCTCGGCCAGCCTCAATTTCCAGCCGGCCCGTTCGCTGGTGATCAGCGGACGCTATGCCGCCAAACTGGCGCTGGATGAGAGCGGCGACATTTCCACCCGCTCGGCGGTGCAGATGCTGACCGGACGCATGACCTACGACCTTTCGAAGCGATGGGATGTGGGCCTGAACGCCATGGCCCTTTTCAACGAGAAACTGAGCAGCGTGCTCTACGGGCTGGGCAACGAGGTCGGCTACCTGATGACCTCCAACCTCTGGCTTTCGGCCGGCTACAACTATTTCGGCTTCCACGACAAGGACCTGTCCGGCGAGGATTACACCAACCCCGGCTATTTCATGCGTATGAGATTCAAATTTGACGAGCATCTGCTGGACGGATTGCGGGGCAAGACCCTCAACGACGTCCCGCGCTGACAAGAGATCTGCTGCACCTGCAATACACGGAGATCCGTATGATGAAACCCAGACTTATCCATTTGATGATAGCGATGCTGGTAACCGCCGCCACCTGTCACGCGGCCGAAGCACCCCGTATTACGCCCGAAGCGGCGCGCATCACCGACCAGACTATTTCTTCCGACATCGCAGCCATCAACGGTTTGCAGAAAAGACTGGCCGACGTCAATACGCTGGGCACCCCGATCGGGACATACCACTTCGCCAAGGCCCAGGCCTGGATCGATATGGCCATGGACCAGTACACAATGAACGATCGCACACAGGTGATTGAGGACACCGTCAGCCAGGCGCATCAATTGATCGTGCAGCTGGAGGCCAAGAGCAGCAATATCAGCATGGACACACCGCTCCTGCCCACCAGCAGGAAGATCCGCGCCGACCTGTGGCAGAAAGCCGCCGACTGGAAGAAGCATCCCGGCTTCCCCTGCGGCGAGGATCTGGTGGCCCAGCTGGAGGTACAGCTGGTCTGGGCCGGCCACGAGGACAACCAGCTCGGCTGGCGTCATGCCAAACCATACCTGCAGGCCGCCGAACGCTATGCCAAAGAAGCCGGGCGCAAGATCGAAAGTTGTTCGACCCAGCTTGCCGCCGACAAAACCACGACCGTGATCAGCATGACCGTGGAAGGGGATCAGGAGGATGAGCAAGCCGTCTGCGAAGAGACGCCGGCCGAATGTCCGGCCTGCCCCCCCCAGACACCTGCCATGGTAGCAGCGGACAGCGCCAAGGCGGCCGCCGGCCAACCGGAAGCTACACCCGGGGACGGACTCACGCTCCCGGACCGGATTCATTTCGCTCTCAACCGCGACATCATCAGCGCCCGCTCGGCGGCGGTTCTCGAACGTGTGGCCACGGTGCTGCGCGCCAACGGCTCCGTCAACGTGGAACTGCGGGGTCATGCCGACGAACGGGGCAACGAACTGTTCAACAGGATCCTTTCCCGCCAGCGGGGCGAGGTAGTCAGGACCTATTTGGTGGCAGCGGGAATCAAGCGTTCGCGGATTACAGTCAAAGCTTTCGGCAAGGCGACACCCTTCATGCGCGGCAGCGACATACTTTCATTTGCCCGCAACCGCAGGGTTGAGTTATTATTCTCCGGCAATGGCGGCCTCAGACCGCTGCAGCAGTTCGAGGATCTTCAGGTGGAGAAGAGGCAAAGGTGAATATGAAACAAGACGGGATTTTCAGGATCGGCAGGCTTCTGACTGCAGTCGCATTGTGCGTGCTGACGTCGTGGTGCTGCGGCAGCGACGCCGAGGCCTTCCGCGCCCTGACGACCCGTTATACCAAAAACACCAACGGTGATGTCCAGATCATCGGCAACGCGATCATGACCTGCAATAACACTTCCGGAACCAATTACACCCTTTGCGACAGTGCCCGCAACGGCTCCGGCGGCACGCTGAACAATAACAACTATACGATGATCTACATCGACATCGACTCGGACAGCACCACCTTCAGCTCCAGCAGCGCCAACCTGAACATGGAGAGCGGCTCCAACGTGCTCTGGGCCGGCCTCTACTGGGGCGGCGACCAGACGACCGTTGACAATACACGCACACAATGCCTGCTGCAAACGCCATCTTCCTTCGGCTATACGTCAATCACCGCCAGCCAGGTGGACTCCGAAGGCGCAAACCCGACGCGCTATCAGAGCTACGCCGATGTCACCGGCCTGGTGCAGGCCGCCGGCAACGGCACCTACACCGTTGCCAATGTTGTGTCCCGGAATTCAGCATCCAACACCTTTGGCGGCTGGTCACTGGTGGTGGTCTACGGCAACGGCTCGCTGGCCTTGCGCAACCTGACCGTGTTTGACGGCCAGGAGGTGATTCCGGCTGCCAAGACATTTACTGTCAGCGGTTTCCTCTCCCCGCTCTCCGGCCCGATCACAACCCGGGTCGGGGTGATGGCCTACGAAGGCGATCTGGGACTTGTCGGTGATTATCTGCAGCTAAACGGCAGCACCATTTCCGATGCCACCCACCCATCCAATAACTTCTTCAACTCCAGCATCACCGATCAGGGGGTCTACCTGGCCGGCAGGAATCCGGTCTATACCAATAACCTGGGCTACGACCTGAGCCGCACCAACATCCCCAACGGCATCGTCAAGAACGGCGACACCAGCGCCACGATCACACTGAACACGGCCAGTGACCAGTACTATCCCAGCGTCCTGACCTTTGTCACTGACCTGTATGTGCCGATCATCACCCCCAACGTCACCAAGACCGTCGCCAAGGTGGCCGGCAGCGCCGGTGCAGCCATTACCGCCGGTGACACGCTACGTTATACGATCTACATGAAGAACACCGGTTTCGACACCGCCACCAACCTCTACCTGACTGACCCGATCCCGGCCTACACGACCTATAAGCCCGGCTCGCTGCAGATCATCAGCGGCGCCAACACCGGCGTAAAAAGCGACACCGCCGGCGACGACCAGGCCGAATACGATTCCAGCGGCGCCCCCAAGGTCATCTTCCGGCTCGGAAGCGGAGCCGACAGCGCCAGCGGAGGATTGCTCCCCTACAACGAATCGACTTCACTGAGCTTTGACGTTACCGTCAGCAGCGGCGTGCCGGCCGGAACCATCCTGACCAATACCGCCACTATCAGCTACCAGGGGCAGACTCTGGGACAGACCTTCGGCGCAAGTTCGGCGGCGGCGGTAATTCCGGTCATGGCCGCTCCCCAGGTCAGCAAATCCTTCTCGCCCAACCCGATCATCCAGGGCGGGTCTTCGACGATGTCGATTACGATCACCAATCCGGCCAGCAACCCGGCCACCATGACCGGTGTAACACTGGACGACCCCTACCCGTCCGGACTGGTCAACTCCGCCACCCCCAATGCCTCGATCAGCTGCACCGCCGGAGCCGCGGCCGGCACGTTGACCGGCGGAACCGCCGGAGGCACAAGTGTCGGCATGAACCCGGGCGCATCGCTGCCCCCAGGCGGCAGCTGCACGATCAGTGTAAATGTAACCGCATTGGCGACTGAAAACTACGTCAACACCGTTACAGCGGTATCAACCAATGCCGGCAGCAGCAGCGTATCTTCCGCCACGCTGTCGGTCGGCAAGCCGGCGGTCACGCTGAAAGCATTCACGCCTGCGGTAATCCTCTCGGGAACGACTTCGACCGTCTCGTTCCTGATCCAGAACCCGACCAACATGACCCTGACCGGCATGGCCTTCAGCGACCCGCTCACCAACATGCTGGTGGCCGGCACGCCCAACGTGGTCAACGGCTGCGGTGGAACTGTCAGTGCCGCCGCTGGGGCATCCGCAATTTCACTTTCCAATGGCACAATGGCTCCGAACGCCTCATGCACGATCACGGTCGATGTCACCGGCAACGTGACCGGCGTCCACCCCAACCAGGCCAGCGGAGTCGTGTCCAACCAGACCGGACCGGCCGGCATTCCCAGCAACATTGCTAACCTGACGGTTATCGGCGCTCCGGTGGCGGTCAAGACTTTTGCCGCCCCCTCGGTGCGGGCCAGCACCCCGGTGCGGCTCAGTATCACGGTCAGCAACCCCAACCCGACCACCACTCTCAATAACGTGGCCTTCACCGACAACTATCCCAACACTCCGGGGGTGATGGTCAACTCGACACCGTCCAGCTCCACGCTGACCTGCAGTTCCGGCTCAACCGCCACCAAGGTTGGGGGCGCCAACGCCGGGACCACGCTCGGAATCAGCACGGCCACACTGCTGCCGGGAGGAAGCTGCACGGTTTCGTCCAACGTGCAGAGCCCGACCACTTCGGCCACCCCGTACAGCAACAGCACCGGCAACATCACTTCCGCCAACGGCGGCACCGGCGCCCCCGCTACTGCCCAACTGATCGTTACCAGCAACAATGTCCCGACCGCAACCAAGGTTTTTGCACCGGCCACGATCCTGAAAGGGGCCAACAGCACGATCACGATCACGCTTACAAATCCAAACGCCACCACCATCACCGGCGCGGCTTTCACAGACTCCTACCCCTTCGGCATGGTCAATGCCGCAACGCCGGCCGCCGCCACCACCTGCAGCGCAGCAACCGTAACGGCCGCCGCCGGCGGCGGCACGCTGGCGCTTAGCGGAGCAACGATACCGGCCAGCGGCAGCTGTACCGTTACCGTTTCCGTGACCAGCTCTATCGCCGGCGGACTGTACAACTCCACCGGTCCGATCACCACCGCCAACGCCGGCACCGGCGCGGCAGCCAGCGCCACACTGACAGTGATGGATCCCCCCTACACTACCAAACGCTTCGTTACCAATCCGATCT
Source organism: Geobacteraceae bacterium GWC2_55_20 (assembly GCA_001802125.1). Classification (GTDB taxonomy): domain Bacteria; phylum Desulfobacterota; class Desulfuromonadia; order Geobacterales; family Pseudopelobacteraceae; genus JACRCG01. Next base: position 29,480 of record MGZK01000134.1, on the reverse strand, counting down.
CGGCCGGAGGAACGACACAGCTGGAGATCATCGTTCGCAATTCCGCCAGCAACATCGTGGCGCTGACAGGCGTTGCCTTTACCGACACCTATCCATCGGGAATGGTCAACACCGGAACTCCGGCGCCTGCAGTCACCTGCACCTCGGGATCAAGCGCGACTCGCACAGGTGGCGTCGCCAGCGGCAATACGATCGGCATCACGGCCGGAACGCTGGCGGTCAACGGCAGCTGCACGATCACGATCAACGTGACCGCCGCCGTCGCCGGCAACTACACCAACAGCACCGGCCCGGTATCATCCACCAACGGCGGCAGCGGCGCTGCCGCCAGCGCGATTCTCTCGGTCGGCCAGCCCAGCATCGCTAAAGCCTTCGCTCCGGCCGCGATCACCAATGCCCAGACCTCGACCCTGACCATCACGCTGACCAATCCGACCGGTATTGCCATGACCGGCGCGGCTTTCACCGACAGCTACCTGCCCGGCACCATCATTAATGCCGGAGCACCTTCTACCAGCTGCGGCGGGACTGCCACCGGGACAATCGGCGGAACCTCTGTCGGGCTCAGCAACGGCACGATTCCGGCCAATAGCACCTGCACCGTCACGATTCTGGTATCGGCCAGCAATTCGGTGCTCAACACGATCCCGGCCGGCGGCCTGACCGTAACCAGCGGCGCCAGCAACGCCAATCCGGGTTCCGCGCTGTTGAACATGACTCCACCGCCGGGTGTGGCCAAGGCATTCTCCCCGGCCGTCATTCCCCAAAATGGCACATCCAGGCTGACGATCACGCTTTCCAACTCCAACGCAGCCGCGGCCACCGGCGTGGCCTTCAGCGACACCTATCCGGCCGGCGTGCCGACCGGCATCGTCAATGCCGCCACTCCCGGCCTGACCAACAGCTGCGGCGGAACCGCCACCGCCTCTGCCGGCAGCGGCTCATTGACGCTTTCCGGTGCGACCATCCCCGGCAACAGTTCCTGCAGCGTGGCGGTCAATGTCACCGGAGCTGTGGCCGGAACCTATGTCAACCATAGCGGTCCGGTCACCACCACCAACATCGGCACCGGGAGCGAGGCAACCGCCAACCTGACCATCATGTCGCCGCCAGGATTCGCCAAGGCGTTCTCACCGGACAAGATCCCGGTCAACACCGCTTCGACGCTGACAATTACACTCTCGAACAGCAACCCGGTGGCAATCAGCGGTGCGGCTTTCACCGACCCCTACCCGGCCAACCTGATCAACGACACCCCGCTGTCCGCCTTCAGCACCTGCGGCGGCACTGTTACCGCCACAGCCGGCGGCAACTCGCTGCAACTGACCGGCGGTACAATTCCTGCCGCCAGCAGCTGTACCATCAACGCCAAGGTGACCAGTTCGGTTGCCGGCCTGTACACCAACCCGGCGGCCCCCTTCAACGTCACCACCTCCAACGCCGGTTCGACAGCCTCGGTTGCGGCCGACTTGACGGTACTGTCGAAACCGACCATTACAAAATCGTTCACCCCGGCCACCATCAATAACTTTCAAAGTTCGGCGCTGCTGCTGACACTTACCAACGCCAACGCAACCAGCGCCCTGACCAATGTGGCAGTCAGCGACAGCTTTCCGGCCGGCCTCTACATCGGCTCCACCCCGGTCACCAACACCTGCGGCGGCACACTGACCGGCGCCACCCAGGGTTCGGCCCAGTTCACGCTGAGCGGCGCCACGCTACCGCTCTCCAGCAGCTGCACGGTGACAATCCCGGTAACATCGGGCCAGCCCGGTGTCTATAACAATACCACCAGTGGCGTAACCTCGCTGGAAACCGGCGGACCCGGCGCCGTCAGCAATACGGCGACCCTGACGGTCAATGCTAATTTCGGCGCGGTCAGCGGTTATGTATATTCCGATGCAAATCACAACGGAAACCGCGAGAGCGGCGAAACCGGCACGGGACAGACCGTGTACGTCAAACTGGCAACCCGCACCGGCAGCAGCTGCAACAACCCGGCAACACAATTCACAACCCCGGACCCGGCCACCGGAGCCTTCAGCTTTAACGGCATCACATCCGGTGATTACTGCGTGATCCATTCCACCAATACCACCCTGACCGACCTGAACCCCACCTTTCCGGGCGGTTGGGTTGCGCTTGAAGCTGCCAGCGGAATACGTCAGCTGACGCTGCAATCCAATCCGATGACCGGCCAGAATTTCGGGCTCTACAACGGCAGCCGGATCAGCGGCAGGGTCTTCATGGATACCGGTTCCGGCGGAGGAAGCGGCAACAACGGCCTGCAGGACGGCAGCGAGGGCGGTATCGCTGCTGTCGCGGTCAAAGCCACCGACAGCAGCGGCGCAACCACCCATGACTCGGCCACAACCAGCGGCAATGGAGATTACATACTCTGGATACCCGTTTCGGTGGGAGCGGCACAGGTCAAAATAGTGGAAACAAACCCGGGCGGATACATTTCCACCGGAGGCTCCGCCGGCACCAGCGGCGGCAATTATGACCGGGCCAGCGACACAACAACCTTTACCAACTCGGTAGGCTCCAGCTACTCCGGGATTAACTTTGCCGACGTGCCCGACAGCCGCTTCCAGACCGACAATTCCGCTTCGGCGCTACCAGGAACGGTCATCTTCCACCCGCACACCTTTACCGCCGGCAGCGGCGGCAGCGTCAGCTTCGGCACATCTGCGGTCACTTCACCGGCGATGCCGGGCTGGAGCGAGGTCTTCTACCGCGACAGCAACTGCAGCGGCACATTCGACAGCGGGGAACCGCAGATTACCTCCGCCATCGTCCTGTCGGCCAATGAGCAGCTTTGCCTGCTGCTGAAGGAGTTCATACCGGCCAACGCTCCGATCGGCGCTTCCAACCTGGTCACAACCACCGCCACCTTCAACCACACCAACGCCATTCCGGCGCTGTCGACCCAGCTCACCCGCAACGACAACACGACCGTCGGCGCATCTTCCGGCGCCGGACTTACGCTGACCAAAACCGTGGACAGCGCCACCGCGCTGCCAGGCTCCAGCCTGACCTACACGATCACCTACGGCAATAACAGCAACGGCCCGCTCAGCAATATCGTCATCCATGACACGGTGCCAGCGTTCACCTCCCTGAGCGCCGCCCCACCCAACCCCTGCTGTGTCAATCCGACCGGCAGCTGCCTCGGCTCGGGCCTGACGCCCTTTCCCAACAGCATCAGCGCCTGCAGCGCAGCCACCGCCGGCGACACGATTACCTGGACCCTGACCGGCACACTGTCGCCAGGAGCGACCGGGCAGGTCAAATTCCGGGTCACTGTTCAGCCCTGATCTGGTTATTTGTGAATATAAAAAATTGAGTAACTATTCAGCATGCCTTTCATAACTCCCCCGGCCCCTCTTATCTTAAGAGGGGAGCGAAAGCAGAATCAACCTGCCAGATACCACTGTGCAACATCAGTGCGTCCCGCCCCTTAAGTTAAGGGGCGGACAGGTGGGGTTATGAAAAAGTGCTGAACAGTTACAAAATTGATGTGTCAGAACAGCGGATAAGCAGTGCGGATGATGGCGGGGTATGGATTAATCATTCCTTCGAATTCAATTCCAATTCTCTGATATATTTCATTTCCTTTTCAACCTGCGGACATTCCCTCCAGGACATACTCATTCCCCGGCGAAACCCGAAACATCCGGCTTGACGACCGGTGGTTCACTGCGCCCGGTTACCTTCAACAAGACCGCGATCCCTCCAATTATCAGGACCAGCAGTATGAAACAAAATACCAGAATCGTGTTTTTCATAGCTGTGAGCGATTTTTGCAACTGCTCTTCGGACAGGCCGATATCCAGAGTGCCCAGCAGCTTTTGCCCGGCGGAATGAAAGTGGCAGGAAGCGTTGTTACAGTCCGGTTCGTTATAGATCGGCGCGGTTATGGCCAGGACATGTACACCACGTTCATTAATAAAGCGCCGGGCCTGTTCCATGCGACCCATGCTGGTGGCGACAACCGGTCCGGAATGGCAGACGATGCATCCCGCCGCATTCTTATCGACGAGCTTGTGAATCTCCCCGGAGTGCGATGAGAACATGATCAGACCTTTTTTATTGAATATGCGTACATGTTCAACGCCTTCCCGCTCTCCGATGTTGTTGATTATGTTGCCCAGCGTTATGCGATCGTCCTGCAGCATCGCGTATCGCGTCGACTTGATAATCGTGTCTGCCAGGTCAGCTTCATGCTGGATCGTGTCGTTGATCATGTTGGTCTTGATCACCGAGAAGAGAAAAACACAACTGATTATTACCACGCAAAATACCAGCAGGGAAATGGACGTCACATTTTTTTTATATGAACTCGTGGCCATGGCAGTGTACCTTCGCTCAGTGTCTAAAACCCTTTATGTTTGAAGTATATCATGATATGTTACAAATACTTAGTTTTTTAACGGATTGGCTCAACAATCCGCTGAATACCATCACATCCCGTCTGCAAGCATCAGCGGCCCCATGCGGCCCCGACTGTTTATCAGGACATATTTCACATATGACATCAGCGATTTGCATGTTTTCGAACCGGAGTTAAGACAAGAGAGAATAGACCGATGATCCTCAGCATTGAACTTGTCTTGGGCACATCCCTTCTGTACATACTTGTCCTCTTCATGGTGGCCTACTACGCCGACAAAAAGCAGGAACTCGGCCAGAGCATCATATCCAATCCGCTCATATATTCTCTCTCCATCGGCGTGTATGCCACCACCTGGACCTATTACGGCAGCGTCGGCCGGGCCGCGACCACCGGCATCGATTTTCTGTTGATCTATCTTGGGCCGACACTGACCACCTTTTTCTGGTGGTTTGTACTGCGCAAGATCATCAGGATCAGCAAGGAAAACAACATTACCTCGATCGCCGACTTCATCAGCTCCCGCTACGGAAAATCGCAACCGCTGGGCGCTCTGGTCACCATCATCGCCATCGTCGGAATCATGCCCTACATAGCGCTGCAACTGAAGGCGGTTTCATCAAGCTTCGATATCATCTGCGGTTACCCTTACATACAACTGCCCTTCACTCCGGGCGCTTCGCCCATGTCCATCCACACCAGTTTTCTGGCGGCGCTGATTTTCAGTCTTTTCGGTGTGATCTTCGGCGCCCGTAACCTGATATCCTCGGAACGGCACGAAGGGCTGGTGGCGGCAATCGCGGTGGAATCGGTCGTAAAACTGCTGGCTTTCATGGTGATCGGGCTGTTCGTCACCTATGGGCTATTTGACGGTTTCGGCGATATTTTCGCCCGGATGAAAGCAAAGGAGGCAGCCTTTGATCATCTGGTAACAATCGACGAGGATAGTATCAGCGCACATATGAACTGGTTCTCGACGCTATGGCTTTCCATGGGGGCAATCCTGCTCCTGCCCCGCCAGTTTCATGTGGCGGTGATTGAAAACTCGAACGAGGAACATATAAAAATGGCGATGTGGCTCTTTCCCGCCTATATGTTCCTGATAAATCTTTTCGTGATGCCGATTGCGTTTGGAGGAATTCTCTATAGCGGCGGCATCTTCGGCGCAGATTATTTCGTGATCAACCTGCCGTTGCAAAGCGGCCATGCCTGGCTGGCGCTGCTGGCTTTTCTGGGCGGTTTCTCGGCTGCCGCCAGCATGGTGATCGTCGAATCGGTGGCCATCTCGACGATGTTCCTGAACCACCTGGTTATGCCGGTAGTCGTCAGGTTCAAACCACGGGACTGGTTTCCGCTGCTGCTGATCAACCTCAAAAGGCTCGGAATATTCCTGGTGATATTCCTGGGCTATCTCTACCAGCGCATTGTCGGCGAAACCTACATGCTGGTAAACATCGGGCTGATCTCGTTTGCCGCGGTAATCCAGTTCGGACCGGCGCTGTTTGGCGGGCTATTCTGGCGCAGAGGCAACAAGACCGGAGCCATTACCGGCATATTTCTCGGCTTCGTACTCTGGTTTTATACCTTGCTGATGCCATCTTTCATTAAATGCGGATGGTGGCACAGCGACATTCTCACTAATGGACCGTTTGGAATAGAATTGCTGAAACCGACCGAGCTGTTCGGATTGACCGGTCTGGACACGCTGTCCCACGCCTTCTTCTGGAGCATGTTCGTAAACATTGCCGGATATCTGATCTGCTCGATAATATTCTCCCAGGGCAGCCGGGAAGAGGATCAGGCCAGGAAATTCGTGGATATCTTCATACCGGCGCCACAAAACACCCAGTGGGAAACCAAACGGCTCACCAAACCGGTGGCCATTCAGCAGTTCGTGAACCTGTTGTCCAAATTCATCGGCGAACCCCAGGCTGTCGCCGCGATACGCGAGTACCGGGAAAGCAGGAACATGGACGAGGACGGGCAGGTGCCGGAATTCGAACTGCCCAGGTTCAAACGTTTTGCCGAACGGACCCTGGCCGGATCGGTCGGCGCGGCCGCGGCCGGAGCCATCATCGAAAGTTACCTCTCGGACCAGGGTTCCAGGATGGAATCGGTCTACGATGTATTCAGCACCGTTCGGACCTCGCTGGCGGAGAGCAAGGAGAACCTCTCGGTCAGGCTGCGGGCGTCCGAGATCATGAACCGGACCCTGGACCTGCAGATCATCATGGATGACCTGCTGGACCTGATCCGCAGGGAGTTCAAGTTCGACATGGTCATCATCAGGCTCCAGGATGAGCATGGAATGCTGACTGTACGCAGCTATCAGAGCAGTGAATTCAGCTGCCTTACCCAAAAGAATCTGGAGCCGGACAGATCCACCTACGCCGGGGAGAGTTTTCTGACCCAGCGGGTGCGGGTGGTAAACGACACCCGCAACATGTCCAAGCCCCAATCCAGAGAATTGATGGAGAGCGAGGAGATCAGCTGTTTTGCTCATATCCCCATAGCGCGGGCCGGCGAACCCCCCATGGGAATCCTGTCGCTCTTTTCCAAGACACTTGTGGGAGTTTTCACGGAAGAGTTCCTCAATCTGCTCTCAAGCCTGGCCGGACAACTGGCCCAGGCGGTGACGATCGTTTCGGAGATGGAGGCACGGGAGCGGGAACGACTGCAGAAGGAACAGGCGCTGCTGGAAAACGCTCGGGTCGCCAGGGACATGGAGATCGCCCGCCAGATCCAGTTTTCCTTGCTTCCCTCGGTTCTGCCGGAACTTCCCGGTGTCGCGTTTGCCGGGATCTGCATACCGGCCGCCCATGTGGGGGGGGATTATTACGATTTTTTCCTGCGCGGCGGACAGGTGATCGACATCGTGATTGCCGATGTCTCCGGTCATAGCGTGGGAGCGGCGCTGATCATGGCCGAAACCCGCAGCGTGCTCCGGGCGCGGGTATACTCGGCGGTCACCGCCCCGGATGTGCTGTCGCTGCTGAACGAACTGCTCTACGAGGATCTGACCAACGCGGAACTGTTCATCACGATGTTTTATGTGAAATACAACGTCTTCAGCCGCATGCTCTCGTTTGCCAGCGCCGGCCACAACAAGCCGCTGCTATTCAGGCAGGGTGAAGTGGCATGCATTGAAATCGATGCCGAGGGATTGATCCTGGGAGTGATGAAAGCGGTGGTTTTCGAGAACAAGAGCATCCTGATGCAGGAGGGTGACATACTGCTGCTCTATACCGATGGAATCACCGAGGCGGAGAACCCGGACGGCGATTTTTTCGGCATTGACCGTCTCAGCAGGATCGTTGCCGGATGCCATGCCGAACACCCCCAGAAGATCATCGACTCCGTGCTGGAGTCGCTGACCGGATTCTGCCAGGCACGCCCGCTGCAGGACGACATCTCCATGGTCGTGCTCAAGGTGGAGTAAGCAGGGAACGTGTCCTATTTAAAGATTTTTGCCTTTACGGTGTCATCGATCAGGCTCTCTTCAATCGCCTCTCTTGCCCATGTTTCGCTGCAGCGCGCCAATACAAAGGCGGCGCCTTCCGCTATGGCCGGAATGTCGCTCCAGAGCGCGTTGCGGATCGAGCGCAGTTGATCCGCAACGGCTTTCCCGCCGTCGGCCCATCCCCGGCAGCGCTGGCAAAGCAGGGCCAGCGTTTCCGGGCCGGGCGGTGAATCCGGTTGATAATCCCATACCCGCAGTTCATCCTTGCCATCGCACCACTCGCATTTGAAACCGGCCCGTTTGCCGATGGTCTTGCCGAAGCCGTTAATGTCTTCCTGTCGATCTTTATTTGCCTGATAACCTTTTGACATAGCCACCCCGATTATTCCGGTCTCAAACCCACCGGTTGTTCCTGATCTTGTCATACTGGAGCTTGGAGTCCGGGAGCGGGTTTTTCCGCTCGTCGGGGTGCCCGATCGCAATGATCGAGACCACCCTGATCTGTTCCGGGAGCCCCAATTGCTCACGGATATAGTCTTCCGAGGTTTTTTCGCTGTCATGCTGGCGATTTCGTATCTGGATCCAGCAGCTACCGAGCCCCAGTGACAGTGCGGTCAACTGGATGATGATCGCCGCGATGGAGCAGTCCTCGACCCAGACGTCCGACCTGGTGCTGTCGGCGCATACGACTATCCCGAGCGGCGCTTTATCGAGGAATCCCGAGCCGTGCTGCTTGGCCTTTGAAAGTTTCAGCAGCATATCCGGATCATCGACCAAAATGAACTCCCACGGATTTATGCCGCGCGACGATGGCGACCGCAACGCCGCTTCGATCAGTGTCCGGGTGGTTTCAGGATCGATTTTTTCGGAAGTAAATTTACGGATGCTGCGGCGTTTGCGTAACAGTTCGATCATGATATCTCCAGAATTACTTCAGTTTTTTCTGCCTATTTTGCAGGTTCCATCGCCGCAGCCGCGTCGCTTCGGCAGATAAGGGCGGATGCGGGCAAAGGCCTTGTACAGCAGGCGGGCAGCAGGATTCACCACCGGAATGCTTACGACAGCCCCCATGGCACGATAGAGGATTGAATCCGGAAATGCCTGCCAGATGGCCCAAAAGGCCTCCACGCCACGATAGACAGCACCGCTCCGGTCAATCACGTGCAGTTCGTACATGAAGTCGCTCAGAGCAATATTGTAAGGTTCCGGATTGAAACCGGGGGCGCTGATGTCCACGGCCAGAAGCCGGCCACCATGTTCCTGGCGCAGGTAGTGCTCTATCTCGCTGGCGCATACTGAACATGACCCGTCGTAAAACACATTGATCGGAAACTGCGGTCTGGTCGGCATAACTGGTACCAAGCCTCACTTTCTAACTACATCCCGATGATCTTCAACAACACCCGTTTTTTACGCATTCCGTCGAATTCACCGTAAAATATCTGCTCCCACGGCCCCAGATCAAGTTTTCCGTCTGTCACCGCCACCACCACCTCCCGTCCCATGATGGTCCGCTTGAGGTGGGCATCGGCGTTATCCTCGTAACCGTTATGGTGATAGCGGGAATAGGGTTTCTCCGGGGCCAGCCCTTCCAGCCAGGTCTCAAAATCCTGGTGCAGGCCGGACTCGTCGTCGTTGATGAACACACTGGCGGTGATATGCATCGCGTTACAGAGCAGCAGACCGTCGCGGATACCGCTCTCCCGCAGGCATCCGGCGACCTCGGGGGTGATGTTGATCAACTCCCGGCGCTGTCTCGTCTCAAACCATAATTCCTTGCGGTATGTCTTCATCGCCTCCCCTTCCCCGCCTGCCGGATTTCAACGTCATACCGTTGGAGCCATGCGCAACAGCACCATTCCCGATTCCGGATCAAGCTCCCGCCTGGCGTCCACGCCGAGAATCTCGGTTATCACCACTTCAAGCACCAGGAAGGCCTCGCTTTCGCGGCGCAGGCAGCCGGCCCTGACGTTGTCGAATTTTGCGTAGGCACCATGAAAATGAACCCTGGGCTGATCTTCATGCCAGAAGATAGTGCCGAAACCGGTGGCCTCGTGGCTTTCCGCCAGAGCGCGCCAGACCGGAACCGGCGGCATCTGCTCGGTTTCGGGACCAACCACGTAGGCGCCCCGCTTGATGCCCCCGACAATGCTGAAACAGGCGGCACGGAGATTCTCCTTCAGAGCAATCGACTCCAGCCCTCCCAGCACATCATCGCCATCGTTGAAACGGGCCACGATCACCCGCCCCGGCTGTCCCACCTGATATTGCATACTCACCTCCCGCGCCTTAAAAAATGGGCCATATTAGCATGATTTTTGTGATATTTGGATTTGATGCTTGAGACTGCAACCATTCCTCACGGCGTAAAAAATTGCAGATCGGAATGTATGTTGGAAATTAACCAATTGCAAGATCTAATGGCAATCCGGCTTGACTATAAAAGTCAGCTGTGCTACCCAAACCTGGTACTGATTGCGTAAAAACTGAATATCGGATCACGGTGCCCGCAAGGGCTTGATAGGGAAGAGGGGTGCAGTTCCATTGGGACGAGTCCCCCGCGGACCCGCCGCTGTAAGCGAGGACGAAGGGCAATTACGTCACTGGTCGAAAGACCGGGAAGGCGCCCGGAGGATGAATCGCGAGCCAGAAGACCTGCCATGATCTAAGCACTCGGCAATTCCCCGTGGTAAAGGGAGAGTGGAACCATTATCAGACTTTGAATACGAAAAGTCCGCATGCTGCTTCGGCATATGCGGACTTTTTTTGTGTTTTTCAACCGGATGGAGTCGAGGAAGAGGGGTGCCGCTCTGATGGAGCTATTCCCCCGCTGCCCCGCAGCCGTAAAGGGAACGAAAGCCCGTCGCGCCAGGCGCGAAACAACCACTGGAAGAAATTCCGGGAAGGTGGGCAAGTAGGTGGCCCTGAGCCGGAAGACCGCTCCATTCGTAACTTCGAGGGAGGAATATCATGAACAAAAGAAGTAAACAGCGATGTGGTGTGGTGATCGGGTTGGTGTTGGCATTATGTACAACCGCTGGCGCGGAGGAGGAGGTCACCAATCTGGAAGAGGTGGTGGTAACTGCCAACCGCCTGGAAACGGCAACTGGTGAGGTTGGAAGTTCCATAACCGTTATTACGGCCAAAGAGATCGATCAACGTCAGCAAAAGTTTCTGCTTGGCGTGCTGCGCAGCGTGCCATCCATTGACGTGGTGCAGAATGGTGGACCGGGAAGCACCACCTCGGTATTCATGCGAGGGGCCAATTCGGAACATACCCTGGTGCTGTTGGATGGTATTGAACTGAACGACCCTTCTGTTCCCGGAGGAGGTTATGATTTCGCCAACCTGCCCACCGACAATATCGAACGGATCGAGGTCCTGCGCGGTCCCCAGAGCACATTGTACGGCTCCCGCGCCATGGGTGGGGTCATCAATATCATCACCAGGTATGGCTATGGCAAACCGTCCGGCTTCCTGTCCGCCCAGGGGGGATCGTTCTACACTGCCGCCGAAAAAGCCGGAATCAGCGGAGGTAGCGAGCTGTACAACTATTCACTGGGTCTGTCCCGTTTCGATACGGGCGGCATCTCTGCCTCCGGCAAAAAACAGGGCAACACCGAGAACGACGGCTACCAGAACACCTCGGTAAATACTCGACTGGGGATCACGCCGACCAGTAATCTCTCCGTTGATTTCATTTTCAACTACCTGAAGACCAGGGTTGATCTCGACAACAGTGGCGGAGTCGGCGGCGACGACCCGAATTATATCCAGAAGTCCGATCAAATCTCGTTCAGAAGCCAGGCCGATCTTGCCCTGTTTGAAAACAGGTGGGAACAGCGACTGGGGGTGTCGTTCAACGACCTGAACAGGGATGTGAATAACGGCACTGATGCGGCTCATCCCAGCGATCTTTCACGCGCCTCCTACCATGGCCAGAGCGTCACGGTCGATTGGCAGCATACGCTGCACCTCCATGAAACCAACTCTTTGACTCTGGGTATTGAGAGAAAGGAAGAGAACGCCAAATCGGATTATTACTCGGAAAGCCCGTGGGGCCCCTACAGCAGCCCATGGGACGAACACTCCGCCCATACCAGCGGTTACTATCTTCAGGATCAGGTGCGGTTGTGGGATGCCTGGTTCACAACAGTGGGAGTTCGTCTGGATGACCACAGCCGTTTCGGTACGGAAGCAACCTACCGCTTCACCAGCGCTTTTACCGTCAAGCAAACCAATACAACCGTAAAGGGAAGCTATGGCACCGCTTTCAAAGCGCCATCGCTCTATCAACTCTACGCACCCACCTACGGTGATCTGAATCTAAAGCCGGAAAAAAATGCCGGCTGGGACGTTGGCGTTGAGCAGTACCTGCCTGGGGGTAAAATGTCCATGGGAGCCACGTATTTCCATAACGACTTTGATGACCTGATCAACTTCGATAGTAACCTGTCCAAATACAAAAACATCGGTCGGGCCATGACACAGGGGGTTGAATTGACCGCCGCCCTGCGGCCCGTGGATGAGCTTACGCTACGAATCGGCTATACCTATACCAAAACAGAAGACAAGGAAACCGGGCTGGAACTGTTGCGCAGACCCAGGAACAAAATCAGTTTTGACGGGAACTACCGCTTCCTTAAAAATGCCAATGCAAACCTGGGTATTGTCTATGTCGGCGCCAGATTCGATAATGTCTACGACCCGGCCACCTATGCATCTACCCGCGTAAAAATGGGCGAGTATCTGCTGGTGAACCTGTCCATGGCCTGTGACATTGAAAAAAATCTCCAGGTTTTTGGTCGGGTGGACAATCTTTTCGACAGAAGTTACGAAGAGGTGACCGGTTACGGCACTGCCGGTATATCGGCCTTTGGCGGCGTCAAGGTATCGTTCTAGTGCAATGCAATGTAACAGGTTTGATGCTCAACCTGCTGTTCCTGATTGGCTGGAGCGAAGCGGCTCTTTGCAGCGCGGCTCCTCCGCCGAAACGGATCATCTCGCTCGCCCCGGCCATGACCGAGATCATTTTCTCACTTGGTCTGGGCCAGCGGGTCGTCGGGGTCACCAACGTTTGTGACCGCCCCGACGAGGCCCGCAACAAGACGAAGATCGGCGGCATGGCCAATCCATCTCTTGAGGCAATCGTTTCCCTGAAACCGGATATTGTCGTCATGACCAGTGACGGCAATCCCAAGGCTATCGCCGAACGGCTTCGCAAACTTGGTATCAGGACGCATGTGTTCACATCACGGCGTTTGACCGAAATCCCCGCCGGCATACGGGAGCTGGGCCAGGCGCTGGGAGCACGGCCAGCCGCAGATCGTCTGGCTGAAAATATCGAGAAGTCAATTCGTGATGTCAGCATGTCGCATCGGGGGAAGTCATCATCGACAAACGCGGGTGTGGGGCGGAAAGCGATCTTTGTGATCTGGCCCAGTCCCCTGATCGTTGCCGGTCCCGGCACCATTCTGGACGATGCCATGAAGATGAGTGGTTTAAACAATATTGCTGCCGACGGCAAGGTCGCCTACCCCCGTTTCTCGCTGGAGGCGGTCATCGAGCGCCAGCCGGATCTGATACTGATCGGCAAGGGTCATGCTGATATGAAAGCTCTTTCCAAAGAGTTTCTGAAGAAACTGGGCATGCTCGAAGCGGTGCGAAAGGGGCGGATTTGCTTCATGGATGACGCCCTGTATCGCCCCGGCCCCAGAATACCGGCCGGCATGGAAGAGCTGGGCCGCTGCGGGAGGCTGCCATGAAACGCGCTGACGGCTCAACGTTCATCATAGCAGCGCTGTGTGTGCTTTCCTTGTGCATCATTGTTGTCTCGGTCGCCAGCGGGCCGAGATTATTGAACCCTTTCATCCTGGACAGCGAAACATGCCGAACCCTGCTTGCCATCAGACTGCCACGAACCGCGGTTGCCCTTCTCATGGGCGGCGCTCTGGGAGCATCGGGTACCATCCTCCAGGGGATCTTCCGTAATCCCATGGCAGACCCTTACATACTGGGCATTTCCAGCGGCGCGTCGCTGGCGGCTTCGCTCGGGCTGATGTTCGGCATCTCCCTGTTCACGTTAAGCGTTCCAATACTGGCGTTTATCGGGGCTATTGCAACCGGCGCGGCAGTTATAATACTGGGGCACGGCTGGAAAGGACTGCAACCCGAACGGCTTCTTCTGGCCGGAGTCGGCATCGGTTTTTTTCTCTCCGCTCTGCTGATGCTGGTAATGACCATTTCAGTCGATGACGGTCTCAAAAGAGCAATACTCTGGATGTCCGGCGATCTCTCGATGGTTGATTGGGAATTGCTTCCGGAGGGACTGATCTTGATACTTTCCGGGCTTGGTCTTGCATTGACCAGGCGCAGGGGGCTGAACGCATTGACGCTGGGAGACGACATCGCCTACAGCCTGGGCTTCAATCCGGCCAGGGAGAGGCTCTTTCTGTTTATAGCCGCTTCGCTCATGACCGCCGCATCAGTCGCCATGGGTGGTGTTGTCGGATTTATAGGACTGGTGGTGCCCCATGTAGTCCGTCGCCATGTCGGCTCGGACGCAGCTGTTGTATTGCCGCTCTCGGTTGTTGCCGGAGGGACCCTGCTCTGCCTTGCGGACGCAATCGGCAGAACCGTCGCGGCGCCATTGGAACTTCCCGCCGGAGTTATCGCGGCGCTGATCGGCTCACCCTATTTCATCTTTCTGTTGGGACAAGGAAAGACCCACTGACTACTGTTCTGGAGATCGTATCAATGGCCATGCTTGAGTTCGCAAACGTTTCATTTTCCCACGGCCCGAAAAGCTTCATGGATCAGCTATCGTTTTCCGTATCTGAAGGTGAACTGCTCGGCCTGATGGGTCCCAATGGTTCAGGGAAATCAACCATTCTCAAACTTGCGGCCGGGCTTCTCTCTCCCAAAGGAGGAAAAGTGCTGGTCGGAAGACAGATGATCGGCTCGTACAGCGGCCGGGAGAGGGCAAAATTGGTGACCTATCTCCCGCAGCAACTGGATTTACAGGCCCCGTTTCGTGTTGGTGAACTGGTCAGGATGGGAAAATATCCGCACGATGGGTCGCCTGGACTCACCGTGGAAGATGCGCTTCAGATCGTCGGTCTGCATCGGAAGGTTAAAACGCGCCTTGCCGAACTGAGCGGCGGTGAACTAAGGCGGGCCTACATCGCCATGACCCTGGTTCAGGGGGCCAGAATTCTGCTTCTGGATGAACCATTGGCGAGTCTCGACATCAAGTATCAGTTCGATCTGTACCGGCTCCTCAAAGATATTGTCCGCGAGAAAGGAGTTTCAGTAATTATGTCCCTGCATGACATCGGAATGGGCGCCATGCTGGATCGGCTGATTCTGATCAGGAACGGGCGGATTGTTTCTGAAGGAAATCCGGATGAAGTTATCACGGATGAGATAGTACGACAGACCTATGGTCTGAATGATTTCGCCGACGCCTATCTGGCAAGCAATCGAAGCTTATGCCGCGCTCTTGCCCTGCCGGGCTAAATGAAGGTTTGACCATCCTCATACGTCTGGTATCATTCAGACAAAATTCATTGAAGAAAGGGGTACACGATG
This sequence comes from Geobacteraceae bacterium GWC2_55_20, assembly GCA_001802125.1. Classification (GTDB taxonomy): domain Bacteria; phylum Desulfobacterota; class Desulfuromonadia; order Geobacterales; family Pseudopelobacteraceae; genus JACRCG01. Next base: position 14,034 of record MGZK01000134.1, on the reverse strand, counting down.
CAGCGATCTATTCTGACTCTTATCACTCTATTTGTTTTGACGACGGCAGCACAGGCAGCCGACGGGCCAACCACGGAACGGGGCAAGGAACTGTTCGGGAGCGCTTCGCTGGGAACGAACGGGAGGAGTTGCGCGGTTTGCCACCCGGACGGCAAGGACTTGCAGGATGTTGGCGACAACGATGACAAGACCCTGGCCAAGATTACAAACCAGTGCATAGTCAAGGCGCTCAAGGGCAAGGCGCTAACTGACGGATCACCCGACATGTCCTCGCTGATCATGTATATGAAATCGGTTGGCGGCAACAAGTCAAAATAGACATTCAGCTTGTTTTTGAGCAGGATCGGCGCTACATTACGAAACAACCGGATATCATGTGATACCGATTGATACACACTGCAGAAAATGGAGCCGCCGGATGCCGCCAGAAGCAAATACCGATCAGAACGATAAAAAGACCACCAAACCAGGCTTGGTTAACATCATGGATGACGCCCCGCTCTTTGCCGGACTTGATGATTATGTTCAGGTTCAGGCCGTAAAAGAAAAGAAGAGTGCTACAAAGGCGGTCAAGGTTGAGGAGAAGGGGAAAAAGAAGAAGGCCGCTGCAGGTCAGACGAAACGGACTACTGCCGACACCCGGCCGAAGCAGCGACCGGCCAAGGCACAAAAGAGCCAGCCACCCGATCCGAATGCGATCCTGCTTTCGGTGGCGGAGATGTGCACCCTGCTGAAGATATCCAGGGCCACCCTGATCAGGATGGACAACTCAGGAAAACTTCCGGGCCGGATCAAGCTGGGCGGCTCGGTGCGCTTTCACCGCGAAACGGTGGATAAATGGCTGCAGAGCCTGATCAACAGCACTCCGTCCACCTGAACACCACGCAAAAGCAATAAAAGCAGTTAACCGCCGATGAACGCCGATACACGCCGAGAAATCAAAAGCCTGAACAAATTACTGGTTTAACCCATAATGTGATTAACTTTTTTGATGTAAGTCCTGGATTTCTCGGCGTGCATCCGTTTTTCTCGGCGGTTAATTGCCGTTTACAGGATAAAAAAGGTCGCCGATCAGCGTACTGCCGACCAGCGACCTTTTTTCATTTGAAGAATATTTCTAGGCCTTGATCTTGCGGGCCATGTCGAACAGCGCAATCCCGCCCGCCACCGAGGCGTTGAGCGAGTTTACCCCGCCGTACTGGGGGATCGACATCAGCACGTCGCACTGCTTGCGTACCAGCGGCCTGATCCCCTCCCCTTCCCCGCCGACCACCAGCACACAGTTGTCGGAAAACTTGACGTCATACAGAGATGCGGACGATTCGCCCTCCAGCCCGTAGACCCAGTAACCGCCCTTTTTCAGCGACTCCAGCGTCTGGGCCACGTTGGTGACCATCGCCACCGGAATCGTCTCCACCGCACCGGCCGATGCTTTCTCGGCGGCGGCGGTAATGCCGCAGGCGCGGTCCTTGGGAATGATCACGCCATCCACCCCGGCACAGGCCGCTGAACGGATCAGCGCCCCCAGGTTGTGCGGATCCTGAATACCGTCCAGCACCAGCAGGAAGCCGGTGGCGCCGGCCCCTGCGATCGCAGCCAGCAGGTCGTCCAGGTCGGCATAGCGGAACGGCTCCACTTCCAGCGCGATGCCCTGGTGGTGCGAAGAGGCGCACATCTTGGTCAGGTCAATCTTCTCGCGGCGATGTACCGCTACGCCGCGCTCCTCGGCCAGCCGGATGATGCTCTCCACGCGATGATCGCTGGCGTTGTTCTGCACATACAGGTTGTAGGCTCCGCGCGTCCCCTTGAGCGACTCCTTGACCGGGTTCACACCGAACAGCAGTTCACCCTTCATGCGGCACCAGCCAGGATCTCTTCGGAAATCAGGCGGGCCGCGGCGGCCGGATCGTCGGCCTTGGCGATCGGACGTCCGATCACCAGGTAGTCGGCCCCGGCCTGCACCGCATCGGAGGGGGACATGATCCGTTTCTGGTCGTCCACTGCCGCGAACGACGGTCGCACGCCCGGCGTCACGATCAGGAAGTCGGGGCCGCAGGCTTCGCGTATCAGCCCGATCTCCAGCGGAGAAGCCACCACGCCGTCCATGCCGGACTCTTTTGCCAGCCTGGCCAGGCGCACCACCATATCCGGCAGCGGCTGCTCGATACCGACCTGCCGCAGGGTTTCAGCGGTGGAGGAGGTCAGGATTGTCACCGCCAGCAGCCTGGGGCGTTCTGTTTCGCTGAAGCCCTTGCGCACCGCGTTGGCGGCGGTTTCCATCATCTCCGCCCCCCCCAGCGCATGCAGGTTGGCCAGCTGCACCCCCAGACCGGCCGCCGCGACCATGGCCTGGGCCACCGTGTTGGGGATGTCATGGTATTTCAGGTCGAGAAAAACCTGGCCGCCATGGCGCTGAACGGCTTTGACCGCTTCCGGTCCACAAGAGGTGAACAGCTCCTTGCCGACCTTGAACATGCCGACCTTGGTTGACAACAGCTCCGCCCAGCGGTCGATTTCGTCAAGCCCCTTGACATCCAGGGCGAAAATGATTTTTTTGCAGGCTTCTTCCGGTTTCATTTTGTCCTCATTTCATGAAGTCCATCGCCGCGGCGGCGATCCCTTCGGCATCGATTCCAACGTCCTTGCGCAACTGGGCCTGGCTGCCATGCTCGATGAAGTGGTCCGGGATGCCGAGCCGCTTGATCTTCACATTCTGCAGACCGTTGTCGTACATAAGTTCCAGCACGGCGCTGCCGAAACCGCCCTGCAGCGCGTTCTCCTCGACCGTGATCACATGGCCGGTTCTGCGGGCGACGGTCAGTATCAGCCCGGCATCCAGCGGCTTGACGAAGCGCGCGTTGACAACGCCGGCGTCAATCCCCTGCTTCCGCAGTGTTTCAGCGGCCTGCAGGGCCGGATACACCGTGGCGCCGATCGCGATGATGGTCAGGTCTTTTCCGTCCAGCAGCTCTTCGCCACGGCCGATTTCCAGCGCTTTCAGTTCACTGTCCAGCTCAACGCCGTAACCGGCTCCGCGCGGATAACGCATTGCCATCGGGATGCCGGAATAGACGGCGGTTTTGAGCATGTGCCGCAGCTCGTTTTCATCCTTGGGCGCCATCATCGTCATCTGCGGCAGGTGCCGCAGATAGGAGATATCAAAAACACCATGGTGGGTCGGACCGTCGTCCCCCACCAGGCCGGCGCGGTCCATGGCAATCGTGACCGGCAGATTCTGCAGGCAGATATCGTGGAAGACCTGATCATAGGCGCGCTGGACAAAGGTCGAGTAGATCGCCGCCACCGGCCGGAAACCGTCGGCGGCCATTCCGGCCGCGAACGCCAGCGCATGCTGTTCCGCAATGCCGACATCGAAGAAGCGCTCCGGAAAACGCTTGGCAAAACCGTTCAGTCCGGTGCCGTCCGGCATTGCGGCGGTGATGGCCACGATTTTGGGGTCTTCTTCCGCCATGCGCACCAGCGTTTCACCGAACACATCGGTATACGATTTGGAGGCGGCCTTGGCGGCCCCTTTGCCGGTGGCGATATCGAAGGTTCCGACACCGTGGTACTTGTCGGGCGTATCCTCGGCCGGCTTGTAACCCTTGCCCTTGGTGGTCATCACATGCACCAGCAGCGGCCCGTCCAGTTCGTTGATATTATTGAACACCTCAACCAGCTGCACCAGATCGTGCCCATCCAGCGGCCCGAGATAGTCGAACCCCAGCGCCTCGAAAAGCGATCCGGGAGTCAGAAAACTCTTCAGAGAATTTTCGGCCTTGCGGGCAAAATGGAGAATATCGGTGCCGATGGCCGGGATGTTCTTGAGCAGCCCCTGCATCTCCTTTTTCAGGTCGCGGAAGTAGCGGCCGGTCATCTTGCGGGAGATGAAAGACGAAAAGGCGCCGACGTTTTTGGATATGGACATCTCGTTGTCGTTGAGGATTACGATCAGGTCTTTCTTGAGATGCCCGGCCTGGTTGAGCGCCTCGAAAGCCATGCCGCCGGTCAGCGAGCCGTCGCCGATCACCGCGATCGCGTGGTTCTTGGCTCCGGCCAACCCGGAAGCAGCCGCCATACCCAGACCGGCGGAAATCGAGGTCGAGGAATGCCCGACACCAAAGGCGTCATGTTCAGATTCGGAGCGCTTCGGAAAGCCGGAAAGCCCCTTGTACTGACGCTGGGTATGAAACTGGTCACGACGCCCGGTCAGGATCTTGTGGGTGTAGGCCTGGTGCCCCACATCCCAGATAATCTTGTCGAAGGGGGAATCAAAACAGTAATGCAGCGCGATGGTCAGTTCCACCGCCCCCAGGTTCGAACCCAGGTGGCCGCCGGTGATGGAAACCGTTTCCAGCAGGAACTGGCGGATCTCCTCCGCCAGCGCCGGCAACTGCTCCGGTTTGAGTTTTTTGAGATCCGCCGGTGAATTTATCTTTTCAAGTAACATGAATTAGTACCTCTTTTCTTCACAACCTGACCGGCAGAAGACCGGACAGAAAAACAAAACACAATCAAGAGTCTACACGTAGCCGTTCTGCCGGAACCACTCCACCGCCCGAACCAGCGCGTCCCTGATCGGCATCTGCGGCAATCCCAGCTCGCGCACCGCCTTGGACGAATCGAAAAACATGAACTTGGCCGCCATCTGCACCCCCGCCAGGGGGATCAGCGGTTCCCTGCCGGTGATGCGGGAAAGCCCCTCGTTGATATAGGCGGCCAGCAGGATCGGCGTGTACGGCAACCGCACCTTGGGCGCCGACAAGCCGGAAATATCCTGCAGCAGGTCGAAGATATCCCGCAGGGTCAGGTTGGCATTTCCCAGGATGTACTTCTGGCCAACCGCGCCCCGCTGCTCCGCCAGGATGTGCCCTCTGGCGCAATCCTCAACGGCGATGATGTTGAGCCCGGTATCCAGATAGGCCGGCATCTTGCGCTTTAAAAAATCGACGATAATCTTGCCGGTCGGGGTCGGCTTGATGTCCCTGGGACCGATCGGCGTGGAGGGGTTGACTATCACCAGCGGCAAACCGCGCCCGACGAACTTTTCCGCCTCACGCTCGGCCAGGAACTTGCTTTTTTTATAGGGCCCGACCATGTCGTCAAACGACACCGGCGCGGTCTCGCTGCCCGGGCGGCCGTCCCCCGGATTGCCCAGGGTGCCGACACTGCTGGTGTAGACCACCTTCGAAAGTCCGTTCTGCAGCGCCGCTTCCAGTATCGCGATCGTGCCGTCCACATTGATACGGAACATCTCCTGCGGATTGCGGGTCCAGAGGCGGTAGTCGGCCGCGGCGTGGTATAGAACGTCGCACCCCTTCAATCCCGAACGCAGGCTGTCGTGATCCAGAAGGTCGCCCGGCCAGCGTTCGACCTCCAGCCCGTCAAGGTTGGAGGTGTCGGAATTCGCCCGCACCAGTACGCGAACTTCACGCCCTTCCGCCAGCAGCTCCCTTACAATGCTTGCGCCTATAAATCCGGTTGCACCGGTCACGAATGTCTTCATATATTAAATTGGTAAAGCCCCGAACATTAAAAGCTCGGGGCTTTGTTGTTTAAAAATGGCCCTGGGCCGGTTCCCGGCTACGAAATTTCGGCATTGTCGGCAGTCAACCGGCGATATCTGCCTAGCGCGGTCAACGGGAAACAGTTTCGGTAAATATGGTATTTGATCATGAAATACTTGGGAAAGCCGGTGCCGGTAAAGGCGTCTTCATCCCAGGTACCATCCTGCTTCTGAGTCGAAACCAGGTATTCCACACCACGCACGGCGGCATTGGACCTGGCCTCTCCAGCGGCAAAAAGTGACAGCAGCACCCAGGCGGTCTGGGATGCGGTACTCTCGCCACACCCCATCAGCGAACGGTCGAGGTAGGACTCGCAGACCTCGCCCCAGCCGCCATCCAGGTTCTGCTTGGACTTCAGCCAGTTGACCGCTTTCTTGATATAGGGCTGGGTCATGTCCTCACCGATCGCTTCCAGGCCGCACAGCACCGACCATGTGCCATAAAAGTAGTTGACGCCCCAGCGGCCAAACCAGGGGCCTTCCGGCTCCTGCTCCCTGCGGATGAATTCCAGAGCCCGGGCCGCGGCCGGATGGCTTTGAGGAAACTTGAAGTTGCCCATCAGCTCCAGCATGCGACCGGTCAGATCGGCTGTCGGCGGATCGATCAACGCCTCCAGGTCGGCAAACGGGATCTTGTTCAATATATGCTTGGTGTTGTCCTTGTCAAAAGCTCCCCAGCCGCCGTTTCTGCTCTGCATGCCGAGGCACCAGGCGATGCCGCGCTTGATGGCCTGTTCCTTGTGTTTCTTGTCGCGGACCTTGATGTCCTTGATCGCCAGCATCACGAAACCGGAATCATCCACGTCCGGATACCAGTCGTTCAGGAATTCGAAGGCCCAGCCGCCCGGCTCAAGCTCGGGAGCCTTGATCTGCCAGTCCCCCTTGCGGCGGACCTCCAGGTCCAGCAGCCACTGGGCCGCCTTGGTCAGGGACGGATGATCCAGCGGAACTCCGGCCTCCTGCATCGCCACCAGGGCCAGAGCGGTGTCCCACACCGGAGAGACGCAGGACTGCAAGAGCAGGCTCTCCTCGTCTTCGATGCAGAAGTTGGCCAGCGCCTCCAGCCCTTTTGCAACGGCGGGGTGGTCATTGGCATAACCGAGGCAATTCAGCGCCAGAATCGCATTGAGCATGGCCGGCTGGATGCCGCCCCAGTCGCCGCTGGATTCCTGATGTTCCAGGATCCACTGCTCGGCGATGGCAATCGACTTCTTCTTGTAGGGCCTGATCGGCGAAGACTCGTAGATTTTCAAAAGATGATCGGCGCCGATAAAGAAGTTTTTCCAGGTCAGGATGCCGTCTTCACGCGAAAACGAATAGTCGGTCGGTCGCGGCGGACGGACGAAGAGTTCCTGGACACGCGCATTGGGCGGAAGTTTGCGCACCGGCTTTTCCGACATGATCACCGAAAGCGGGATGATGGTGGCCCGGGCCCAGCTGGAAAATTCGTAGAGGTTGAAATAAGCCCAGTTGGGGAGCAACATCAGCTCCACCGGCATCGACGGAACCCCCAGCCAGGAGAATTCACCGAACAGCGCCAGGAAAATCTTGGTAAAGACGCGCACCTTCAGGATGCCGCCGTTGGCGAGGATGAACTCGCGGGCCTTGCGCATCTCGGGACAGTCGGCCGAATAGCCGGCCAGCTTGAGGGCGAAATAGGCCTCCACGGTGGCCGAGAGCTCACCGGCGCCGCCGTGCCAGATGGCCCAGGAACCGTCCTTGGTCTGCTTGGAGAGGATGTTCCTGGCCATCTTCCGTTCACGCACCTTGTCAACCATGCCCAGGAAGTGGAACAGCATGATATATTCGGACGTGATCGTTACGTTCGACTCCAGCTCCGCCCACCAATAGCCGTCCGGCAACTGCTCCCTGAAAAAGAAGTCCCGCGTTCTTTCGATGGCCTTGTCGAGCGGACTCTTGGCATCGCCCACCATCTTCTTCCAGATCGAGGGGGGCAGATGGTGTACCTTTCCTGCAGTTTTTTTCGCTGATTCGATAACCGGCGCGGCCGATTCGGAATTAAATGATGTCAGTGCGGTTGATATCGTATATTTGTTGGAATTCATTCAAAAACTCCTCACCCGGCAACGGATGGTTTAACTGGCGCAATAAAAATTATGCCGAGCATAAAGTGGGTTTTAATATCACAAAACTGGCAAAGAGTACATTTTTTTCATGTAATCTGACACGTAATCGCAATAAATCTGTAAAAATACGGGAATTGTGATTTGCCTCCGTCGCATCCGCCATGCTATAAACAACAACAGTTTATCACCTTGTAACAACCAGGAGTTGACCCACATCATGCTGACCGGAAAACAGAAACGACATTTGCGCGCCCTCGGGCACAAACTAAAACCGCTGATCCAGATCGGCAAAAAAGAGATCGAGGCCGCCCTGATCGAAGAGACCAATGTTTCCCTCGAACATCACGAACTGATCAAGGTCAAGCTGCTGGAGAGCTGCCTGCTGGACAAGCACGAGGCTTCCGAGACCCTGGCCGAAGCCTGCAATGCCGAAGTGGCCCAGATCCTGGGCAAGACCTTCCTGCTCTACCGTGCCGCCAAGACACCGGTGATCATCCTTCCTGCAGCCGACAAGCCGGCCAAGGCAAAAGCGGCATGAAGCTGAAGTCGGTTTTGTTCGATCTGGACGGCACGCTGGTGGACTCGCTGGAGGACCTGACCGATGCCGTCAACCATGTCAGGCTGGAATTCGCCCTGCCCCTGCTGGCGCCATCGTCTGTTCGCAAAATGGTCGGCAAAGGCGCCCTCAACCTGATGCATCAGGCGCTGCCGGATCGCACCCGGGCCGAGATTGACCACGCCCTGCGGCAGTTCCTCGACTACAACGAGCAGCACATCGCCGACAAGAGCCGGCTCTATCCGGGAGTAGTCGAGGTGCTGGCGGAACTGCGGCGCCGGGGCATCCGCCTGGCGATAATTTCCAACAAGAACGAAGCCCTGAGCCGCCTGATCCTCAAGGCGCTGGAGATAGACGACTACTTCGAGAGTGTCTCCGGCGGCGATACCTTTCCCGAAATCAAGCCCTCCCCTCTGCCGCTGTTGCGCGTGATCGAGCAGCAGGGCCTTTTGCCGCAGGAATGCATCATGGTCGGCGACAGCATCAATGACATCCGGGCCGGCAATCTGGCCGGTATCGCCACGGTCGGCTGCAGCTGGGGCTATGGCGGCAGCGATGAGCTGAGCAGCTCCTCTTTCCTGGCGGAGTCGTGCGAGGATCTACTCAGAACAATAACCGGGCTGGAGCAGACCACGTGAAGGGCTGGAGCGGATACATCCTCAAGGTTGACCTGACTGACGGCTCGTGTATCAGAGAAAAAATCCCGCAACAACTGTTGGAAGAATACCTGGGGGGGCGCGGTCTGGGAGTGCGCCTGATGCGCGACTATTACCACCTGGACCCGTTCGATCCGGCCATGCCGCTGATCTTCTCGGTCGGACCGCTGTGCGGCACACCGGCGCCGACCGCGGCCAGGCTCTCGGTTGTCTCGCGCTCACCGCTGACCGGCACGGTCTGCGACTGTTCCGCCGGGGGGCGTTTTGCCTGGCGGCTTAAGGCCAGCGGCCTGGATGCGATCTTCATCACCGGCAAAAGCCCGTCCCCGGTGGCGCTGGCCATCAACGGGGATAAGGTTGAAATCATAGCGGCCGACAGGCTGTGGGGCTGCGATGTTTCCACCACCGTGGCGGCGCTGAAAGAGCGTGGCAGCGTGGCGACCATCGGTCCGGCCGGTGAGAACGGCGTCCTCTTCGCCTGCATCATGACCGGAGAAGGCAACAGTGTCGGGCGCGGCGGCCTGGGAGCCGTGATGGGCAGCAAGAACCTCAAGGCGCTGACGATCAACGGCGAGCGGAAAACCGAAATCGCCGATCCCGAACTGTTCGACCGGGCCCGCCGTGACGTGACCAGGCTCTTCCAGGCCTCTCCGGTGATCTTCGGCCCGCTGGGCATCGCCGAATTCGGCACACCGGTGCTGGTGGACCTGATGGCCCAGCGCCGCATGGCCCCCACCGCAAATTTCAGGGAAACATTCTACGCAACCTCGGGAAACTACTCCGGTCCGGCATTGAAGGACGCCTGCGGCGCAAAAAAAGACGGCTGCTACGGCTGCCCGATCCAGTGCAAGAAATCGGCGGCCGACGGCGTGCATCTGCCGGAGTACGAGACCGTCTCACACTTCGGGGCGCTCAACAACATTGACGACCTGCGCAGCATCGTGGCCTCCAACCATCTCTGCAACGAACTGGGACTGGACACGATCAGCGCCGCCGTAACGCTGGCGGCCTGGGGCGAAATCCGGGGACGCTTCCCCATCGCCGCCGAACTGCCGCAGCTGTTGCAGGATATTTCCGCCAGGCGCGGAGACGGGGAGCTGCTCGCGCTGGGTTCCAGGAGGTTGGCGGAACAGCTGGGGCGACCGGAACTGTCGATGAGCGTCAAATCCATGGAGCTGCCGGCCTACGACC
>MGZK01000134.1:0-3952 GCA_001802125.1 Geobacteraceae bacterium GWC2_55_20 | reverse complement strand
ATCTCCCACGAAATCCTGCGCAAGCCGGTGCCGACCGACCGTTTCTCGTTCTCCGGCAAGGCCCGCATCATCACCATCGCCGAGGACACCAACGCCACCGTAGATTCGCTGGTGGCCTGCAAGTTCGCCTTCTTCGGGGCCAGCCTGGAAGAGTACGCCGAACTCCTGACCGCCACCACCGGAGTCGAATACTCCCCCCAGCGCCTGAAGGAGATCGGCCGCAGGATCTGCCTGACCGAGCGTTTTTACAACTGCGCCAACGGTTTTAGCCGCAAGGATGACATGTTGCCGGAGCGCTTCTTCACGGAAGCCGGTTCCAGCGGCGACGGCATCGAGATTCACCCGATCGACCGGCAGCGTTTTGAGGAAGAGCTGGACAAGTACTACCGCATCCGCGACCTAAATGCCGATGGATGCTTTGACGACCCGCATTTCCTGGAAAAGCAGCCGTGATGAGACTTAACGATGATCGGCTATAGCGCTTCTGTAGAAATGTTCCATTTAGTGGATGAGCGTTTCACGCGCACGTGCGCGTGAAACGGTAGAACAAGGTGTTGAACGACAAGGATATGAAAACACTCATAAAGTTTTTGACAATCGTGGTAAGACTAGTTGGAGTGCTGCTCCTATTCTTCGGTTTAATAGTCGGGGTAATTGGCGTTGGACCTGACACAGTATCAACGACGTGGCGTTGGATTGGAATTGGTGTTGGTGTAGTTGGCGGTTTATACTGGATTCCCTATCAAAGAGTGACTTCTAACAAATTATGGACTACTGCATACCTTTTTGGGGTGTCATTACCTGTATTACTCATGGCTTTTTCGCTGATTCAAGACATAAACACAGGACTTGACAAAGATGCAGTTGCAACAGCAATGACAATCATAGGCATAATGTCTCTAGCCCCTGCAACACTGCTGCTTAGAATTAAAATCGGAAGTTAACACCATTAAAGGCAAAGGGGACGCCCTTGGGGAACGTAGCTGCTTTATTGCTTTATGATTATTTTCCATCGGTGGATTGAACTTCTGGATATGGATCTGATTGAGATGGAAAAGAGTGGCCTTAAGGCGGCTTGATAGAGTTGAATGTTATATTGGGTAATTAAGTACGGTGTCCCCGGGGAAAACCTAGGGGGACGTACCTGCTTTATTGCTTTATGAGAAGAGAAAGCAGGTACGTTCTTTAAGACTAAATGTAAAAACGATAGAAAACGAGAGGTTCCAATCGGGTAGCCGGGGGTTTTTCTCCCCCAGCCCCCACACCACATAGCATGCGGGTCTGCACTAGCGGTCGTTGTCCACTCCCCGTATTACGGCACGGAGAGCCGTGTTTCAATGTCCATATGCCCATGCAGAACACGGACAATCTCGATCATATCAGAACGAGTTTGGCGGTAATAGATCACATGGCTGCCAGCATTCAATTTCCGGTAGCCCATTCGAATTTCACTGCAATCCTTCCCTTTGAGCGGGTTGTCAGCCAACTGCTGAAATGAAACGTCCAACATTTGTAGATACAAGTTGCGCTGTTCACGCCCCCAACGTTTTTGTGTGAAGTTGGCAATCTCTTTCAAATCAGCCTTTGCCATGTTTGTGAGGGTAAAAGTGGGCATCAGTTGAAATTTTCACCGTCAAGTTCAGATAGTAAGCTTTTGAGCGAATAATCAGCGGTGCCGCTTTCTTCACCCTCAATAAGCGCACGGCGCAATAAAGACAGTTTGGTTTCCCGTTCTTCCAAAAGTCGCAGACCGGCACGGATTGTCTCACTTGCTGAACCAAAACGTCCTTGGACAACCTGCTGGGAAATGAAATTTTCGTAGTGCTTGCCAAGGGTAACACTGGTATTTTTTTGCATGAGATGACCTCCATCAATGCCGTTATGATATTACCTTATAATATTTATTGGTATTGTTCAACGGATAAGATGGCTGGTATATTTCAAGGTGGGACTATGGGGACTGGGAAGGTTTTGGCGGAACGCGGCTTGTTATTTTTCTATTGAAATAATTATCACAATAACAAGCAGCGTGCTCTGGATGGTGCAATACAGGGAAAGGAAAGTGGCATGAAAAAGTGTCCGTTGTTGTGCTTATGCGCGTTGGCCATGCTGCGGCATTTTATCAAGAAGTCAGAAAAGACCCCACCAAGAGAACTTGAAGCAGGATCGGCATGGAGCTCAATATTCTCAAGGAGTTGAAGATGGAAAAAATTGACTATAAAAAACAACTCAAACACCAGTATGCACCATCTACCAAGGAAATCGTCCGCGTCGATGTGCCGGAAATGAATTTCCTCAAGATCGACGGCGAGGGGGATCCAAACACCGCGCAATCGTTCAGTGATGCTATCGAAGCTCTTTATTCGGTTTCCTACACTTTGAAGTTCATGGTCAAAAAAGGACCTCTATCGATTGACTATGGGGTAATGCTGCTCGAAGCGCTCTGGTGGGCTGATGAAATGTCCGCATTCTCTTCTGGAAAAAAGGATGACTGGAAATGGACTGTGATGATCATGCAGCCGGAATTCATCACGGGGGAAATGGTTAAAGTGGCAACGGAAACAGTGGCAAAGAAGAAAAAGCCTGTAGCCTTGCCGTTGTTGCGGTTTGAAACTTTCAAAGAGGGAAAGGCCGCGCAAACATTGTATGTCGGCCCGTTCTCGGAGGAGGGGCCGACCATTGAGAAGGTACATCTGTTCATCTCAGAGAATGGCGGCCAGCTGGTCGGCAAACACCACGAAATCTATTTAAGCGACCCGAGACGAACAGCGCAGGAAAAGTGGAAAACGATTATCAGACAACCAATGTCGTGATGGCGGGAAAAAACCTGGCCATAATAAACCGACTGGTGGGAAAAGCGAGCGAACCTATCAGTTGGTCCAGTTCCTCCATGCCGGAACATCGCCTTGCAGCCTCGATCCGCTCCAACAGTGTCACCGCCTCTCTTCGCGTCAATCGTTCCATCATTTTACAATTCACCCTTTCCTGTCCGAACGGACAGGTGATTTTTCACAAACATTAGCATATAGTAAGCTGCCGCGACAATCGATTCCACTTGAGAGTGGCATTGGATTGCACTGCAATGAGGTTTTATGATCGCGTCAGGGAGAAAATAAATATGAACGAAGCGGCAATACTATTGGGCGGAGTTCTTTCCGCCACGGTAGGTGTCGGGCATTGTTTTTTTTATCGAGGCTTCGGCTGGAAAGAGGATTTCGAGAGTACAAGACTTCTAACTGCACGGGTCCTCTACACCATCCACATATTCCTGATTCCGATGTTTGTCTTGTTTGCCTATCTTTCATTTGTCCATACGGAGGAGCTCGCCGGCGCCACCCCTCTCGGAAGATCCCTGGCAGCCTTTTATGCACTCTTCTGGTTTGTTCGTGGACTCTGGCAACTGATCTATTTCAGACCTTCCCGGATACAGGGATTTGAGAAGATGCTTGCGTTGCACTACATTTTGATTGTTTTGTTTGTTTTGCTTTGTGCGGCGTATTCCTTCCCGCTTCTAAGCACTTTTTTTAACCGCTGAGTATCTGAGCATGATTAACTTCAAACTATATTCACCGCGCCACGGCCGCACGGCGGCCATGCCTTTCATCATGTTGACCGTGCTGATCGACATGGTGTCGATCGGCCTGATCATTCCCGTGCTGCCGACATTGGTCGGAAGTTTCACCGGATCACAGTCAGACCAGGCGTTCTGGTATGGCGTGGTGGTGTTCGCGTTTGGGTCTGCGAATTTTATCGGCTCGCCGATCCTCGGTGCACTGTCCGACGCTTATGGCCGCCGTCCGTTGCTCTTACTCGGTTTTTGCGGGCTCGGCCTCAGTTTTTTCGTGACCGGGCTCGCCACCGCGTTGTGGATGCTGATCGCGGTGCGGCTGGTGGGGGGTGCGATGCAGGCCAATGCGGCCGTGGCGAACGCCTATGTGGCGGATATCACTCC